>NZ_JBNINR010000003.1:0-457165 GCF_051390595.1 Nocardioides segetis
GGTGGCCGCGTCTTCGTCCGACGTACACGCCGGTGACGATCTCGGCGACCGCGCTACACCACTATCGGGGACTCAACTTGGGGAACCTCAGAATCCACCGCAGGTTGCCCGGCGGGGGCTGGGCAATGCAGGAGATTCACCGCCGACATCTGATCGCTCGAGCGCCCATAACTCCCTTAGGTGACTGTCAGGTGTCTCGGGCGGCGTTCGCCGCTCTCGGAGTCGGAGGTGACCAGATGGAAACGGTGGAGGAGATTCTCACCAGCAGCGAGGTGGCCCGGTGGATCCGGGTCTCGGAGTCGACGTTGTGCCGGTGGCGGCAACGTGGGATGGGGCCACGGGTCACGTGGATGACGTCGACCTGTCCCCGGTACCGCCGCAGCGACGTCGAGCAGTGGCTCGCGCGCGCGTCCTGACCATCAGCCGGCAGCGGTCATGATCGAGAAGACCTCGAGCGGCCGGTTCCGGGCGCGGTTGAAGAGTGGGCGGCAGTTCGTCGCGAGCCGTACCTTCGACACCAAGCGTGAGGCGAGCGACTGGCTGGCGCGGGAGAAGGCTGCGCTCGACGGCGGGATGGACCCACGTGCCGGGCGCCGGCCGGTCCGGACGTTGCTCGAGGAGTGGTTGGTCGTCCGAGAGTTCACGGTCGCGGCGAAGACCTACCGCAGCGACCAGGCCTTGCAGCGGCTCGTGCCGACGAGTATGCAGGCGATGCAGGTGGGGGCTGTCTCGGAGCGGGAGATCGCGCGTTCCTTCGAGACGCTGATCCAGCGCGGCCTCAGCGAGCGCTCGGTGGTGCGGTACCGCGCCAGCCTGTCGACGTTCTTCGCCTGGTGCGTGCGGGAGAAGGCGGTCGTGCGCAATCCAGTGACCGCGACGAAGGTGCCGCGGTCCTCGGAGGAGCCGACGGAGATGCGGCCGTGGACCGAGGCCGAGCTTGAGGCCACCTACGACCGTTGGAAGGCGCGCGACCCGCAGCTGGCGGACGTCCTCCTCGTGCTGGGCTGGACCGGGATGCGGTGGGGCGAGGCGCGCTCCGTGCTGGTCGAGGACGTGGTCGACGTACCGACGCCCGGGTTGCTGGTGCGGCGTTCGCAGACCGAGGGCGGCGCGGTCAAGGCCACCAAGGGACGTCGCGGGCGGCGAGTGCCGGTTGCCGATCGGGTACTGCCGATCGTCCAACGCATGGCGGAGGGCAAGGAGCCGACCGACCTCCTGATCACCACCGGGGGAGGTGCTCAGCTGCACCGCACGGCAGTGCTGCGTACGGTCAAGTGGGACCAGACAGCGGGAGGCCGACGAATCCACGACCTCCGCCACACCGCCGCGTGCCTGTGGCTGGCTCGCGGGGTCGACCCCGGCACCGTTCAAACGTGGATGGGGCACGAGTCGATCGCCACGACGAACCGCTACCTGCACTTCCTCGGCACGTCAGCGGACCAGGCCGGTTTGGACCGGTTGAACGACCCCAGCCGCGGTCCCGCGGCGAAACTCGACATACAAACCGAGGCGGCAGGCCGCCTCGGCCGGAGCACTCGAGAGGCCCTTCGTGGCTCCCCGACCGGCCGGGGGTACGCCGGGGGTAAGCGAGACGGCCCAGCGCGGTGAATCCCGTCCGTGCAAGTCCCAAGCCAGCAGACCCGAAAACGCGAGAACCGGCAGGTCAGAGGCGACCTGCCGGTTCTTGCGTGCTGGTGGAGGTGAGGGGATTCGAACCCCTGACCTTCTCATTGCGAACGAGACGCGCTACCAACTGCGCCACACCCCCAAGCGAGGAGAAACGGTAGCACCCGGCCCGGGCTGGGTCCGAATCGGGATGCTCAGTTGCGGTCCTCGTCGGCGTGGCCGGCGGGTCGCGGCTGCTCGTCGCCGTGCGGCCCGCGGTCGACGTCGGAGCTGCCGCGGGGCTTGGGCGGGTCCTCGAAGGTCGTCGACTGGCCGCGGGACGACGCACCCGAGAACGGGCTGTCGTCGACGATCTCGTCGGGGTCGGCGAACTGGGTGTCGGGCGAGACGGCGGTCGCGGAGTCGCCGTACTTCTTCTCCTGCTCGCGCGCCTGCTGGGCCGCCTGTCGGTCGGCCGCGGTGCCCTCGTCCTCGTCGTGGCTCATGGCCCGGCGTTACCCGCGGGCCCGCCCCGCATCCGGGAGGGTCAGGAGCCGGTGGCGCGGCGCTGCTCGGCCTCGGCGGCGTCGGCCTGGGCACGCTGGGCGTCGGCCTCGCGGGCGAGCTGGGAGTCGGCCTCGTTGCGGCCCGAGCTCCACACGCCGGTGGAGTCGAGGTCGATGGTGCGGACCGTGCGACCCGCGGGCGCCTTGGCGACGTACGTCGGCAGGGGCACCGAGACCGGCGTCCAGCCGTCCTCGACGACGTCGGCAGCGGACTCGTCGCGCACCTCGGCGGTGACGACGGGGATCTCGTCGGTGTCGTCGCGCAGCTCGCCGAACGGTCCGTCCTCGACCTCAGCGGCGGCGTCCTCGTCGGCGAGGGCCTCGTCCGCGAGCGTGGTACGACGCTTGCGGACCTGCGTGGAGCGGGTGGACCGGGCCGCGCGCTCGCGCTTGACCATGAGCCGGCACGCGACGAGCCAGGCGACCATCAGGCCCGTGGGCGCGGCGAGCCAGGCCCACGCGACGACCTTGCCGATGGCGAGTCCGGCGACGACCACGATGGCGAGCAGCAGGACGTTGAAGACCCGACGGCGCCGGGCGGCGGCACGACGGGCCGCGGGACGGTCGACCGGACGGGAGGCGCGCGGCGCAGGGGTGGGCGCCGCGAGCTCCGCGTCGGTCTGCGCGGACGTCTCCTCCGCCGGCTCCTCGGAGGTCCGGGCCTCGGACGTCCGGGCCGCGGAGGTCGTGTCCAGGGGCGCCTTCTCCTCGGCGCGCGACTCCGTCTCGGCCGCGCGATCTCGCGCGACCGGACGGTCCCTCCCGACGAGCTGGGCCTGCGTGGACGACACCGCCTCGCGCCGGGCGAGCACGCGGAGCCGGTCGGAGAAGCCCTCGACCGAGCGGCTGGTGGCGTCCTCCTCGTGGTGGCGCAGCGCCTTGGGGACGAGATAGACAGCCCACGCCACGAACAAGGCGACGAAGATCAGTGAGCTGAGGTCCACACCGAGAGGTTAGGAGCGCTACCGCAGGACGGGGCGCATGTCCATCGGTGTGTCACAGATTGATTCGTGTGACGCATGTGATTTGCCGGTTCCCCCCGGCAGATCACCCTAGGCGCCACCCTCGGCGGATCGCTCGAGCCGGATGAGGACGCCGCGGGGGGCCTCCTCGCGGGTGACGGCGAAGATGCGGTGGTCGCGCCACTCGCCGTCGATGTGCAGGAAGTACGGCGCGTAGCCGATCTCGCGGATGCCGAGCTTCTCGACGACCCGCAGCGAGTTGGTGTTCTCGGGGCGGATGCAGATCTCGATGCGGTGCAGGCCGCCGAGGAAGAAGCAGTGGTCGATCACCATCGCGACGGCGCGCGGGATGACGCCGCGACCGGCGTACTGCTGGTCGATCCAGTACCCCACCGACGCGAACTGCGCCGAGCCGCGCACGATGTTGTTGACGCTGACCTGGCCGGCGAAGGAGCCGTCGACCTCGACGACGAACGGGTACGTCGTCCCGCGGCGCGCGGCCCGGCGCAGCCTCTTGACCAGCGTGCGGAACGAGGTCGGCCGGGCGTCGGAGCCGGGCGGGGCGGTGGCGTCCCACGGGCCGAGCCACAGCGCGTTGCGGCGCCGGGCGCTCCGCCAGGCGCGGGCGTCACCGCGCGAGATCGGGCGGAGCCGGACGACCGGGTCGGTGCCGGAGATCAGCTCGTTGGGCCAGGCGCGTCCGGGAACGCCGACGATCATCCGCTCCCGCGGGCTGCCGTCGGGTCGGGCCTCGCTCAATGGTCGCTCCCGACGATCTGCTCCACGGCGTGCACCACCACCGGCTCGAGGACGGCGAGCGCGTCCTTCACGCCGCCGCGCGAGCCGGGCAGGTTGACGACGAGCGCGGAGCCCGCGACGCCGGCCAGGCCGCGGGAGAGGACGGCGGTCGGCACGCCCTTCGCGACACCGGCGGCCCGGATGGCCTCGGCCAGGCCGGGGACCTCGCGGTCGAGCAGCGGGCGGGTGACCTCGGGCGTTCGGTCGGTGGGGGTGAGGCCGGTGCCCCCGGTGGTGAGCACGACCCGGGCGCCGTCGCGGACGGCGAGGGCGATCGCCGCGCCGACCGGCTCGCCGTCGGGCCGGACCACGGGGTCGCCCACCGAGAACCCCCACGACCGCAGGGCCTCGACGATCAGCGGACCGGTCGTGTCCTCGTAGACGCCGGCCGCGGCCCGGTTCGACGCCACGACCACGACGGCCCGGCGCTCCGCCGCCCCTTCCCCGACCGGTCGGCTCATCGCGACCAGTCCCCCGACTTCCCGCCGGTCTTGGTCTCGACGCGCACGTCGGTGATGACCGCCGCCTTGTCGACGGCCTTGACCATGTCGACGACGGTGAGCGCGGCGACCGACACCGCGGTGAGCGCCTCCATCTCGACGCCCGTGCGGTCGGTGGTCTTGACGGTCGCGGCGATCTCGACGGCGTCGTCGGCCACGGTCAGGTCGACCGTGACACCGGAGATCGACAGCGGGTGGCACAGCGGCACCAGCGCGGGGGTCTGCTTGGCGCCCATGATGCCGGCGATCCGCGCGACCGCGAGCGCGTCGCCCTTCGGGACGCCCTCGCCGCGCAGCAGCCCGACGACCTCGGCCGAGACGAGCACCCGTCCGGACGCCGTCGCGACCCGGTGGGTCACGTCCTTGGCCGACACGTCGACCATCCGCGCGGCACCGGAGGCGTCGACGTGGGTCAGTCGTGCCTGCTCGTCAGCCATGGAGCTCCTTCGGGTTCGGATTTCACTCAGTCCAGCACCTCGACCGGGTGCCCGGCGGCCAGCTCGCACCCCGCGGGAGGTACGACGATCAGCACCTCGGCCTGCGCGAGCAGCCGCTGGGAGTGCCCGGCATGGCCGGGAAGCGGGACGACCTGCCCATTCTCGTCGTAGCGCCCGGGCAGCACCACCGTGCGGTCCCCCGCCGCCACGGGTACGCCGAGCCGGGCCGGCCTCGGGCGGGCGGCCGGCGCCCCGGCGAGCCGGGCCAGGGCCTCGCGGCCGAAGAGCAGGAAGGCGGCGTACGCGGCGATCGGCGTGCCCGGCAGGGTCAGGACCGGCACCCGCCGGCCGTCGCTCGCCCGGACGCAGCCGAAGCCCTGCGGCCGCCCCGGCTTCAGGGCGACCGGTCCGAACCAGAACCCGTCGTCGTCGCGCAGCGCCGCCTTGACGACGTCGTGGTCGCCGGCGGAGATGCCGCCGGTCGTGACGACGAGGTCGCTGACCTCGGCGGTCGCGGCGAGCACCGCCCGGAACGCGTCCGGCTCGTCGGGAGCCGGGCCGTGGGCGGTGGCGACCGCGCCGGCGGCCCGCCCGGCCGCGAGCAGCATCGGGGTGTTGCTGTCGGGGACCTGACCGCCGACCAGCTCCGCGCCGGTGGCGATCACGCCCAGCCGCGGGCGCGGCCGGACGGCGACGTCGACGGCACCGACGGAGGTGAGCAGCGCGATCTGCGCGGCGTCGAGGCGGGTGCCGGCCGTCAGCGCGACCTCCCCCACCCGGACGTCCTCGCCCTCGCGCCGCACGTGCCGACCGGGACCGGCCGTCCGCAGGATCCGGACCGGGTCCGTGCCGCTGGTCCACTCGAACGGGACGACCAGGTCGGCGCCGGGCGGCACGGGCGCCCCGGTCATGATCCGGTACGCCGCGCCGGCGGGCAGTGCCGCCGGCTCCGTGTCGCCGGCCGCGACCACGCCGGCGACGGGCAGCTCGACGGGCGGCTCGGCGACCTCGCCGGCGCGGACCGCGAAGCCGTCCATGGCGGCGTGGTCGAACGGCGGCACCGAGCGGTCCGCCACGACGTCGGCGGCGAGGATCCGGCCCCGCGCGTCGCCGAGCGGCAGGATTTCCGCTCGGGTCAGCGGCGCGACCCCGGCCCGCACCCGGGCCCGGTGGTCCGCGACGGACGCGAGGACGGCCTCGGGTCCGGAGGCGGACGGGTCAGTCATCCGCGCCTTGGTCGGCCGACGGGCTCCCGAGCACCTCGCCGGCGGGCACCCGCTGCGGCCCCCGGCCCTCGAGCTCCACCTCGCCGAGCACCCGGACCCCGCGGCCGAAGGTCCAGTCACCCCGGACCCGCAGCGCCGTGGACTGCGACAGCAGCGGCTCGCCGTCGGGGAAGCGCTGGTCGAACTCGTGGATGGTCCGGTAGTAGCCCGAGTCGAGGTCGACGTACGGGATGTCGGTGGCGACCTGGGTGAGCGCGAAGTCGGCGCCGATCTCGTAGACGTCGGAGCGCAGCACCAGCAGGTCGTTGGTGGTCTTGACCGGGATGAACCGGTCGCGGCCCACCTCGATCAGCCGGGCGCCGTCGAAGATCTCGATCGCGGCGCCCATCGCCGTCTCGATCTGGACCACCTCGGGCGAGGCGGGGTCGGTGGGGTCCACCGGCTTGACGTTGCGGATGAGCGGCAGCCCCAGGATGCCCTCGCGGTCGTCGAGCATCGCCTTCATGGCGTGCAGGTCGAACCACAGGTTGTTGGTCGAGGTGAACCGGTGCCGGTCGAGATCGGCGAGCGCCTCGAGGTCCTCGGGCAGCGTCTGCGCGGTCTCGCGCAGCACGATCCGGCCGTCCGCCTTGCGCTGGGCGAAGTGGCCGCCCTTGCGGTCGGAGGGGGTACGTCGGACCGCCTCGATCGCGAACGGCGCTCCCGACGCGGCGAACCAGCCGGCGAGGCGCGGGTCGGGGACGGCACCGAGGTTGTCGGAGTTGGAGACGAAGACGTAGCGGTAGCCCTGCTCGATCATCGTCGCGATCAGGCCGGCGCCGCGCAGCGCGGTGTAGACGTCACCGTGGCCCGGCGGACACCACTCGAGGTCGGGGTCCTTGGGCCAGCTGACCGGCGTCAGGTCGGAGGTGAGGAGCTTGGGCTCCTTGTTCTGCAGAAACTCCAGGGGCAGACCGTCCACCGGCAGGTCCTCGTAGCGCCCGAGGGCGTGCAGCGTGTCGGCCGAGGTGCGGAAGGAGTTCATGAGCAGCAGCGGCAGGCGGGCGTCGTACTTCTGCCGCAGGTGCAGCGCCTGCCGGGCGATGATGTCGAGGAAGGACAGCCCGCGGCGCACGCACAGCAGGGACTTGGCGCGCTCCATGCCCATCGAGGTGCCGAGTCCGCCGTTGAGCTTGATCGCCACCGTCTTGCCGATCGCGTCGGCCGCGACGTCGGCGTCGACCTCGACGTCGGCCAGGCTCTCCATGTCGACCGGGGCGATCGTCGACTCCGGGATCATGCCGGTCTCGCCGTGCTCGAGCAGCCGGTAGTAGTGCGCGAAGGTCTCGATCGCGACCGGGTCGACGCCCGCGTCGAGCATCTTCGCCCGCGCCTTCTCGAGGCCGCCGCTGCGACCACTCATACCCATAGCGCCGATCGTAGGCTGGTCCGGTGACAGGTACACATCCGTGCCACGGAGCGGCCAAGGTCGCGGTCCGCGACCAGCTGCTCGCCGCTCGCCGGCGCCGGCCGCTCGCCGAGGTCGGCGAGGCCGCCCGGGCGATCGCGGAGCACCTGCTCGCGGCGCCGGAGGTACGCCAGGCGGCCACCGTCGCGGCGTACGTCTCGGTCGGCACCGAGCCCGGCACCACCGTCCTCCTCGACGAGCTGGTGGCCGCCGGGAAGCGGGTGATCCTGCCGGTGCTGCTGCCCGACAACGATCTCGACTGGGCCGCCTACCACGGGCCGACGTCGCTCGCGCCGGCCCGCCGCGGCCTGCTCGAGCCCGTCGGCCCCGCCCTCGGCGTCGAGGCGGTCGCCACCGCCGACGTCGTCCTGGTCCCGGGCCTGGCCGCCTCCCCCGCCGGGCTGCGCCTGGGCCGCGGCGGCGGCTCCTACGACCGCGCGCTGGCCCGCGTACCGGTCGGTACCTTCACCTGCGTCCTGCTCTACGACGACGAGCTGCTGCCCGACGTACCCGCCGAGCCGCACGACCGGCCGGTCACCGCCGCCGCCACTCCCCGGGGGATCCGCCACCTGGGCTGAGTCGGCGGGTCGGAGCCGGCGCTCACCCCGAGGGGGTGAGGAGGAGGACGTCGTCGGCCGCGTCGGTCACGGCCTTCTCGGAGAACACCCACGGCAGGGTCTCGCCCCGCGCCCACAGGTCGGTCTGGTCGGTGTAGTGGGGGTGGAACGCGTGGCCGGAGACGCCGGTGAGGTTGATCCAGCGGGCCGCGTCGAGGTCGTCCATCGGCACGATCATCCGCATCGACGGCGCGGTCGCGACCTCGTAGCCGGTGCGCGCGTCCCAGGCGGTCGCGTTCACCAGGGAGCTGCCGCCGCCGACCTCCCAGCCGCCACGGTTGAAGATCCGCTCGACGATCCCGATGCCGGACTCTCCCAGGGTCGACGACCGCAGCTCGAGCTCGTGCAGGGCGCCCCAGGTCCACTCGTCGGCGCTGGGCGACTCCAGGGCGGTCAGCTCGTCGCGCGCGGCGATCATCGCGTCGCGCAGGATGTCGCTGCGCCGCTCGACCTTGTCGTCGGTCGTCACGTCGTCCCACCACTGGCTCTTGCCGCGCGGCAGCAGCGCGCTGACCACCGCGAACCACCGGTCGCCGCCGTCGGGCCGGATCACCGCCGGGAGCTCGTCGGCGAAGGTGCGCTCGAGCACCTCGCGCCACACGACGTTGAAGTACGCCGCCGCCGCGCTGCCCGCCCCCTCCTGGTAGTTCCACGAGCGCAGCAGCCGCTGGCCGTCGGAGTAGTAGCCCGCGGGCAGGTCGATGTCGAGGAGGTACGGCGTGAGTGCCTCGCCGATCGCGCTGCGGTCGTCGAGCTGGATGGCCGCCATCCCCTCGACGCTCAGCTCGTCGTCGGCGGCGAGCAGCCGGTTGATCCGGTCGGAGCGGTAGCCCTGGTCCCAGTCGGAGGTGAGCGCCGGCGGGTAGCGGTCGGGATCGATGACCGCCTGGTTGGCGGTGGCGATGATCCCGGAGTCCGGGTCCAGCACGCTGGGCAGCGCGTCGTAGGGCACGAACTCGCCGGTCCAGTCGGTGTTCTTCCGCCAGCCCGCGGCGGGCAGCCGGCCGTCGTTGCCGGGGCGGCGCACCGGGACCAGGCCGGTCGCCTGGTAGCCGATGTGCCCGGCGGTGTCGGCGTACACGACGTTCTGGCCGGGCACGGCGAAGTCGGAGAGCGCCTGGCGGAAGGAGGTCCAGTCGCTGGCCCGGTTGAGCGCGAGCAGCGCGTCGACGGTCGGCCGCGGGGTCAGCGCCGTCCAGGCCAGCGCGACGGCGTCCTCCCCGGTCGGCCCGGCCTCCTGGGCCGCGGCGACGCCCTCGACCTGGTCGAGCAGGCCGTCCTCGGTGATCTCGATGCCGTCCTCGTCGGCGAACCGGGCGAGGTCGGAGAGCAGCGGTCCGTGGGCCGTCGAGCGCACGGTGAGCTCGACGTCCTCGCCGTCGCGGACCTCGATCCGCTCGGTGCGCGTGGCGAGCGGGAGCTGCCGCCCGTCGTACTCCCAGGTGTCGCCGTCGATCCGCTCGACGAAGAGGTCGGTCACGTCGGGGCCGAGGTTCGTGAAGCCCCAGGCGATGTCGCGGTTGTGGCCGATCACGACCCCCGGCACGCCGGAGAAGCTGAAGCCCGCCACGTCGTAGGGGCACTCGGGCGACGTCGTCCGGCAGTGCAGCCCGACCTGCGTCCACACGCCGGGCAGCGAGATCCCGAGGTGCGGGTCGTTGGCCAGGATCGGCGCTCCGCTGGCGGTCCGGTCGCCGTCGACGACCCAGGCGTTGCTGCCGAGGCCGTCGCCCTGCCCGAGGAGGGCAGGTACGCCGGCCAGCACGTCGCGCACCCCGGTGAGTGCGGCGACAGCGCCGGTGCCGGTGACCCCGCCGGGCTCGGCGTCGCCGGCACCGTCGGGATCGGCACCGTCCGGGTCGGTGGTCCTGCCGGCGGCGTCCTGGTCGAAGACCCTGCCGTCGCCGCTGCCGGTCACGCCGCCCTGCTCCACGATCGGCGCGTGCTCGTCGTAGGGGTAGTCGGGGTAGAGCTCCGCGGCCCGGTCCGCGCCGACGGTCGCGGTGGCGACGGCGCGGCCGATCTCCTCCTCGAGGTTGCCGCGCAGGTCCCAGGCCATCGCCTTGAGCCAGGCGACCGAGTCGACCGCGGTCCAGTTCTCCGGCTGGTAGTCGAGGCCGGTGACGCCGAGCAGTGTGTACTCCAGTGCCATCTCGGAGGTGGACCGACCCTCGAGGTAGGCGTTGACGCCCTCGGCGTAGGCGTCGAGGGCGCTGCGGGTCGCCGGTCGGAGCAGGGCGAGCTCGCGTTCGGCGACGTCGCGCCAGCCGAGGGTGCGCACGACGAGGTCGGTCTCCAGGCCCGAGTCGCCGAACAGCTCGGAGAGCCGACCGGCGGTCGCGTGGCGGCGTACGTCCATCTCGAAGAAGCGGTCCTGCGCGTGCACGAACCCCTGGGCCAGCATCAGGTCGTGGGTGGAGTCGGCATAGATCTGGGGGATGCCGTGGTCGTCGCGCACGACCCGCACCTCGCCCTCGAGCCCGCTGATCGCCAGCTCGCCTCCCGTCTGCGGCCAGGAGCGGCGCACGATCACGACCGCGGTGGTCATGCCGGCGACGAGGGCGAGGACGACGAGCACGCCGATCGCCGTGGTCCAGCGCAGCCACCGGGGCCAGGAGGGAGAGGAGGGCTTCGCGGCCGGGGCGTCGGCCCCCGTGTCGTGGTCCACCATGGTGGCGCCATTGTGCCGTGCCGCCCGATCCTGACGTAGCATTGGCACTCGCCCGGCAAGAGTGCTAGGGCGAGAGTGTCAAGCGAGGATCGTCGATGCCCACCTACCAGTACCTCTGCACCGCGTGCGGTCACGCCTTCGAGCAGGTCCAGAAGTTCAGCGACGATGCCCTCACCACGTGCCCCGAGTGCGCCGGCAAGCTGCGCAAGGTGTTCAACTCGGTCGGCGTCGTGTTCAAGGGCTCGGGCTTCTACAAGACCGACAGCAAGTCCTCCACGGGCGGCTCCGGCAGCTCCAGCGACGCGCCCGCCGCGAGCTCGTCGAGCTCGTCGGGCTCGGCCGACAGCTCGCCGTCCGGCTCCTCCGGCTCGTCGGCCGCCTCCATCTCCGCCGGCTCGTCCAGCTCCAGCTCGGCGGCCTCCCCCGCCTGAGTCCGGCGCCGGCCACCGCCGGAGACACGGCCGCGAGACGACACCGGTCACCACCGGCCGCCCGGGCCTGTGGATGACGCTGGCGGCCGGCGTCGGGGCGGCCTACGGTCGCCGCCATGGAGTCCCGCGATCCCCGGCCCCCGTCCGCCCGCACCCCGCTGGGTCGAGCCCGCGACACCTTCGACGAGGTACGACGCCGCGTGCTGCGCCGGCGCCGGCTGATCGCCGCCCTGCTGCTGGGCGTGGCCGCCGCGGTCGCCGTCCGCTCCGTCGCCCCGCCGCCACCGGCCACCGCGACGCTGGTCGTGGCGGCGCGTGACCTGCCGGCGGGCCGGGCGCTGACGCCCGGCGACCTGACCACGGCGCGGGTGTCGCCGGACGCCGTACCGGACGGGACGGGCGGCGATCCGGTGGGCCGCCGCCTGGCCGCGCCGCTGCGCGCGGGCGAGCCCGTCACCGACGTGCGCCTCGTGGGCCCGGACCTCGGCGCCGCCCAGCCGGTGGGCACGACCACCGTCCCGGTCCGGCTCACCGACGCCGGCCAGGTGGCGCTGCTGAGCGCGGGCGACCGGATCAGCCTGCTCGGCACCGATCCCCAGGCCGGGACGACCCGGGTGCTGGCCCGCGACGCGACCGTGCTGGCCGTCCCGGACCGGGCGTCGGCCGACGACGGCGCGCTTCCCGGCAGGCTCGTCGTCCTGGCCCTAGATTCGGACGCGGTCTACCACGTCACGGCGGCCTCCGCAGCCGAATACGTGACTTATACATGGAGTCGCAGTTAGTTTTCCGGAAGTCAAGAAGAGGCTCCCGGCCTCCACCACTCGTCTCGGGAAAGAGGAGAGATCATGTCCGGGTTCAAGAAGTTCCTGCTCCAGGGCAACCTGGTCGACATCGCGGTCGCGTTCATCATCGGCGCGTCCTTCGGCACCGTCGTCACGACCTTCGTCAACTGGCTGACCGCGCAGATGCCGGACTCGGCCAGCGATGTCTTCGACAACACCGCCAACTCCTTCGGCGCGTTCCTCAACGCGGTCATCGCGTTCGTGATCCTGGCCGCCGTCGTCTACTTCCTCGTCGTGATGCCCTACACCAAGGCCAAGGAGCGGTTCTTCCCCGACCCCGAGCCGGGCGAGACCGAGCTCGACGTGCTCACCCAGATCCGCGATTCGCTCGCGTCGCGCTGAGGCTGGATCCAGGCGGGCGCCGGGCACCGCCCGGTCGAACGGTCCGAGGGCCGGTGGGGACTCCCCACCGGCCCTCGGCATGTCCGGATCCAGCCGGTCGCGGCCGCGATCAGCTAGTCCCGGCCCGGAGCCTCAGCCGCCGTGGTGCGGCGGCACCTGCGCCCGGAGCCAGCGGTCGTTCGCGCTCTCCCGCGCCCGCGCCGGCTCGTCCTCACGCTCGTCGGAGGTCACCGCGGGCTCGACGTCGCCGAAGATCTCGGCGAGCCGGCGACGCCGCTCCCACTCCGTCTCGCGCCGTGTCTCCTGCCGTGTCTCCTGCCGTGTCTCCCGCTGCTCGCCCATCGCTCCCGCCTCAGGTGCACAGGCCGGCGGCCTCGCGACCGGAGGCGTCCAGGCCCTGCGACGCCGGCGGGGCCGGGGTGCCGTTGCTCGGCGTACCGCCGGGGGTGCCGGTCGTCGCGCCGTCGGGGCTGCCGGACGGGCTGGTCGGGCTCTCCGGGTCGGACGGGCTCTCGGCGTCGGACGGGCTGTCGCTCGCGGGGTCGTCCGCCGTCGGCGTGCCGTCCGGCTTGTCGCCCGCGCTGAGCGCGTCCTTGAGGAACTCCGGGGTGAGGCGCTTGTCCTCTCGGACCAGGCGCCACAGCTTCTGGACCTCGGGCGTCCACTCGATGCCGGAGCTCACCTTGTCGGAGTAGACCCACGGCGTGGTGATGAACTTGATGTTGTCGGCGCCGATGCCCTGGGCCGTGACCGCGAGGTCCGCCATCTGCGCGATGTTCTCGAAGTCGGTCTGCAGGCCGGTGGTCGCGGCGTTCATGAAGCCGATCAGACGGTCGGGACGGGCCAGCATGCCGGCCGTCAGCGCCTTGTTGATCATCGAGCCGATGAACGCCTGCTGGCGCCGCGTCCGGTTCGGGTCGGTGCCGTCGCCGATGCGGTAGCGGGCCCGGACGTAGGTGAGCGCCTCGTTGCCCTTGATCTCGCGGGTGCCAGCCTTGAGGTAGATGTTGCGGACCTCGTCGTCGATGTCCTCGGGGATGCACACCTCGACCCCGTCGAGCGCATTGACCATGTCCTTGAACTGGCCGAAGTTCACCACGACGTAGTTGTCGAGCGGGATGCCGGTGACCTGCTCGAACTGCCGGATCGTGCACGCCGGGCCGCCGTAGGAGAAGGCCGCGTTCCACTTGTCGTACGCCGACGCGGCCCGGATCTCCGAGCCGTCCTCCTCGTAGCACGTCGGCCGCATCACCGCGGTGTCACGCGGGATGGAGATGCCGTAGGCGAACTTCCGGTTGGCCGAGAGGTGGAACAGGATCGTGGTGTCCGAGAGGCCGTTGGTCGACTCGCCGTCGACGCCGCAGCCCTCGCAGTCGCGGCTGTCGGAGCCCATCACGAGGATGTTCATCGGCTCCCGCGGGCCCTCGACCTTCTCCTTCTTCGGCCGGTCGTCGCCGAGCTGCGCCGCCAGGTCCTGCCGGTCGATATTGCCGTTCCAGTTGTTGTAGATCAGCACGACACCGAGACCGGTGGCGAGGCCGAGCGACATCAGGCTCGCGACGATCACCTTGAAGACGACCTTGCCCGGCTGCGGCGCCTTGCGCCGGCCGCCGGACACCCGGCGGCCGCCGCGCTCACCACGCGGGCGCCGGCGGTCCCGGTCGGCACGAGAGGTCGGTACCCGGCGGGCACGGCTCCCGGGTGTCGCCTCGGCGCGCCCGGTCTCGTCGTCCTGCGTCATGCATCACCTGGTCGTGTGGCCGCTCGCGGCGGATGGTCAGAGGGCTCGACTGCGCTGCCGAGTCAGCGGCCGATCGGCACCCGGTGGTACCACGCCCACCGTACGGACCGCACCAAGGTCGCACGGCGAGTCGCTCCCATTGTCCCCGCTGGCCTCGCGTCGACCCAATCCGGACGTGACCTCCGGCACCTGACAAGATGGTCACCACGCCCCAGTAGCTCAGTGGATAGAGCAGCCGCCTCCTAAGCGAAAGGTCGCAAGTTCGACTCTTGCCTGGGGCACAGTGTGATGTCTCAGGACATCAGTGACAACGGACCTACAGAGACGTAGGTCCGTTGTTCCCCTGGGTGTGGGGCCGGACGGATCGGGCCCGAGGCGCCGGCGAGCCGCGGGTGGCCGATCGTCCGCCGGAGGCCGCCCTCACCGTCGGCGCGCGGATCCCGCCGGGAGGCTCGCGGACAGGATCGTCGCCAGGGCCGCGATGCCTGCCGTCCACCAGAAGGCGACGGTGAACCCCGGCGCCGCCGGGCCGCCGGTGCCGGCGGCGGAGACCAGCACGACGGAGAGCAGCGCGACACCGGCGGAGCCTCCGACCTGTTGCCCGATGCGGGCGACGATGCTCGCGTGGGGAACCTGGTCGTGGTCCACCCCCGCGAACACGACCGTCATGAGCGGGACGACGACCATCCCGATGCCCAGGCCGCGGAGCAGGAGCGCGCCGACGAGCAGCCACCTCGTCGCGTCGGCGCCGGATGGGTCGCCGGGGCCGACGAGGGCGAACGGGACGGTGGCGAGGCCGGTGAGGGCGAAGCCCACGACCGCAGCGACCCGAGCGCCTCGCCGACGCACGATCCGTACGACGACCGCCCGGCTCACCAGGGAGCCGATGCCCTGCGGGACGAGCAGCAGGCCGGCCTCCACGGGACCGGCGCCACGCGCCTGCTGCCAGTACAGCGGCAGCAGCATCATCGCGCCGTGGAGGGCGGCACCGGCGAGGAACAGCATCGCGGTCGCCGATGCCGTGGCGCGCGAGCGCATGACCCTCAGGTCCACGAGCGCCTCACCCCGCCGCCGGTGCGCCCACAGCACGAAGGCGCCGAGCAGGCCGGCGCCCGCCAGCACCGGAGCGAGAACGCCGGGCGTCGCGGCGGAGCCCGCACCGGCAACGTTCGAGAGTCCCCACAGCAGCGCCACCAGAGCCGGCGGCAGCAGGACGGCGCCGACGATGTCGAACCGCGGCCGGCGCGCCGCGGGCCCGTCGGCCGGGATCAACCGCCGGGCGAGGTGCAGCGCGAGGATGCAGAGGGGCACGTTCATGACGAAGAGCCACCGCCACGAGCCCGCCGCGAGCACGAGACCGCCGATCACGGGCCCCAGGATCGGGCCGACCGTCGTGGCCAGGGCGACGAGCGACGTCAACCGGACCCGGTCGCGTTCTGTCGACCGCTGCATCAGGATCGTGGTGAGCAGCGGCGTCGCCACCCCGGCGCCGGCGCCTTGGATCACGCGGAACGCGATCAGGCTGTGCAGGTCCCAGGCCAGTGCGCAGAGCACCGACCCGAGCAGGAAGACGCCGAGTGCGGCCGACCACAGGCGCCGAGCGCCGCAGCGGACCTGCAGCCAGCCGACGGCCGGGATGACGACGCAGAGGGCGAGGAGATAGGCGGTGATGACCCAGTGGACCGCGGCGACGCCCACGCCGAGGTCGCCGACCAGGGCATGCAGCGCGATGCTGACGGCGGTCGAGGAGAGCAGGACCGTCACGCCTCCGACGAGCACGGCCACGGCGGTGCGCAGCGCCTGACGCTCGAGCGGCGGCTCAGCCACCTTCGGAACGCTCGTCCAGCACTGCCGCGAACACCCGGCCCATCCGCCCGGCGGCCGCGCGGGCGGCCGGCGCCACGGGGGCGAACTTCCAGAACCCGTGCGGGAGGGCCGGCTCCTCGAGGTGCTGGACCGGCACGCCGAGCGACCGTAGCCGCTCGACCAGCGCCGCCGCCTCGTCGCGCAGGGGGTCGAACCCGGCACCGACCACGACGCCGGGCGGAGCGCTGCCGAGCGCCGGCGAGAGCAGCGGCGCGAAGCGCGGGTCCTCGCGCGACCCGTGCTCACCGAGATAGGCCGCGATACACAGCTCGACGACCTCGGAGGTGAGACCGTAGCCCTCGGCTCGCTCCGTGCGCGACGGGTACGACGGGTCGCCGCTCACCAGGGGGTAGGCGAGCAACTGCGCGACCGGCGCGGACGACGTTCCCGCGGCGGCGAGGGAGGCCCCGAGGGCCAGGTTCGCACCGGCGCTGGCACCCGCGACGGCGAGACGACCGGCCAGGTGCTCGCCCGCCCAGGCCAGGACACCGACCGCGTCGTCGTACGCCGCCGGGAAGGGGAAGGTGGGCGCCAGGCGGTAGTCGACCGCCAGCACGTCGCGCCCGGTCGAGCGGCACAGGTCACGCGCCTGCGCGTCGTGGCTGTCGAGATCCCCGGTGACGAAGCCACCTCCGTGGAAGAACACGACCAGGCAGTCGTCCCGCTCGCCCCGGTAGTGCCGCAGGGCCAGCCGGCGTCCGTGCACGCGCGCCGTCAGGTCCCGCACGCCCAGGACGGCCGGTCCGGGCGGTCTCAGGCCCTGCCCGGCCGGGCGGAGCAGGGCGGCGACATCGGGATCGAGGACCGCCGGACGCGGCACGGCGCTCACGCGACCGGGAAGGCCCGCAGCGCCGTCGCCGGAAGCTCGACGGTCAGTTCGGCGCCGTCGTCGACGCGCTGCGGTGTGCGGACCACGAGCTCGCCGGCGCCGATGCCGACGACGTAGCGGTAGTGGTCGCCGAGGAAGGCGAACGAGCGGACCTTGGTCGTCACCAGGTTGGCCACGCCGGCAGTGGCCGCACCGTTCGGGTGGACGACGATCTGCTCCGGTCGGATGCAGACCCGCACGTCACCGGCCGGAGTGTTCTCACCGTCGATGTCCAGCGGCTCACCCAGCCCGTCGAGCCACACCTGTCCGCCCCTCCCCGTGGCGGAGACCACTTGTCCGTCGAGAGCGTTGACGGTGCCGACGAAGTCGGCGACGAACAGATCCGCAGGCTCGTGGTAGATCTCCTCCGGCGTCCCGATCTGGCGCACCCGCCCCTGGTCCATCACCACGATCCGGTCGCTCATCGAGAGTGCCTCGTCCTGGTCGTGGGTGACGAAGACCGTGGTGACGCCGACGCGCTGTTGGAGGCTGCGCAGCCAGTCCCGGGCCCGCTCACGCAGCTTGGCGTCGAGGTTCGAGAAGGGCTCGTCGAGCAGCAGCAGGTCGGGCGGGTGGGCGAGCGCGCGGGCCAGTGCGACGCGCTGCTGCTGCCCACCACTCAGCTCGTGCGGGTAGCGGCCCGCCAGGTGGTCGAGCTCGACGAGCTCCAGCACCTCGTGGACCCGCGCGGACCGTTCACGACGCCCGGTCTTGCGCAGCTTGAGGGGATAGGCGACGTTGTCGTGCACGGTCAGGTGCGGCCACACGGCGTAGGACTGGAAGACGACGCCGCAGTTGCGTCGCTCCGGCGGGAGGTCGATCCGCCCGCCGTCGAACACGACCCGGTCGCCGAAGGCGATCCGGCCGCGGTCCGGTGAGTGCAGGCCGGCGATGGACCACAGCGTCGTCGACTTCCCGCAGCCGCTGGGGCCCAGCAGGGTGTACAGCTCACCGTCGCGGACGTGGAGGTCGAGCTCGTGCAGGACGGTGTTGTCGCCGAACGTCTTGGCGACGTCGGTCAGGGTCAGGTCAGGCATGGGCACGTACCCCCAGGAAGAGCCGGCCGGCGCCGAGGACGACGACCGTGATGAGCATCTGGATCACGCCGAAGGCCGCGACGGCGCCGCCGGTGCTGGTTGCCGCGAGCTGCAGCATCGTCAGCCCCATGACCGGCGTCTTGTCGGTGACCAGGAAGACCGCCGGGTCGGCGTCGTTGAGCATCGACACGAACAGGAGGACGAAGCAGGCTGCCATGGCGGGAGCACTCAGCCGCAGCGCGATGCTCGTGGTCGCCCGCCACCAGGTGGCGCCCGACGTGCGTGCGGCGCGGTCGAGGTCCTGACCGATCGCGGCGAGGGCGGGGTAGAACACGCCGTACCCGAGAGCGAGGCTGCGGACCGCGAACGCCAGCCCGAGTCCCCACAGGGTGCCGCGCACGACGCCACCGGGATCGAGGATCGCGAACGACCAGAAGAACGCCATGCCGGTCACGAGCCCCGGCATCATCCGCGGCCAGAGCACCGCCTGCTGGAGAGACCCGCGGAACCGGAAGTCGGAGCGGTGGGCGACGACCGAGACCACGGCGATCGCCAGCGTGGTCAACAACCCTCCGACGAAGGCGATGAGCAGGCTGTTGACGATCGACTCGGTCCAGATCGGGTTGTCGAAGACGGCCTTGAAGTTGTCCGTCGTCAGCACCGACCAGGGTGAGATGAAGGGTGTCAGGATCGTCGTGAACGCGGTCAGCACCACGCCGGCGAGCGGTACGACGATGAGGACGCCCAGCACGGAGGCGAGCGCGCCCGCGAGCGGCCAGCGGGCCGGGCCGAGATCCACGACGCGCTGGGCCGTCGACTTGCCGGTCACCGTGGTGAAGCGGGATGCGTCACCGACCAGCCGATTGCGCAGGACCAGGAGACCGGAGACGCAGGCGAGCAGGAAGACCGCCCCCGCCGACACCACGCCCTGGCGCGGTGTGGTGCCCGCCGACCAGTTCTCGTACAGGTACGTCGAGACGAGGGTGATGTCGTTGGAGAAGCCGAGGATGAGCGGCAGGCCGAGCACCTCGAAGGTCACGGCGAAGACGAGCAGCGCAGAGTTGATGACCGCCGGCCGCAGCAGCGGCACGGTGACCGAGACCAGGGCGCGCAGTGGACCGGCTCCCGAGCTGCGCGCCGCGTCCTCGAGCGAGGAGTCGATCGCCAGCACCGTGGTGCGGCAGAAGAGGAAGACGACCGGTGCGGCCACGCTCGTCGCCACCAGGGCCATGCCCGGCATCGAGTACAGGTCGACCGGGAAGGACAGGAAGGTGTTGAGCTCGATCCAGGAGCTGACGTAGCCGGACGGTGCCCACATCGCCATCCACCCGACGATCAGGACCAGCCCGGGCAGCATGACCGGCAACAGGAAGACCGCGGCGAGGAGCCGGCGCAGCGGCAGGTTGGTGCGGGTCAGCAGCACCGCGGTCCCGACCCCGAGCACGACCGAGAGAGCCGTCGTCATGGTGGCGAACACCAGGCTGTTGCGCACCGCACCCCACCAGGCGGGATCGGTGAGCAGGTCACCGTAGTTGGCGAGAGTGAGGGAGCCGCCGGAGCGGTAGAGCGGCGTCGACCACAGTGAGGCCACCGTGATCGGGATGACCGGGCCGACGACCAGCACCAGGGTGAGCAGCCAGATCAGGTAGTGGCTCGCCGTCGTCGGCACCCGCAGTCGCTCGGACCGACCGGTGCGGTCGGCGCCCGACGCGGAGGCCCCGGGCGCCGACCGGGCAGAGACCGTCATCGACCGAAGGCCTCGTTCCACCGCGCGACGGTGGCATCACGCTGCTCGACGACCTCGGGGTCGAGCGAGCCGATGATGAGGTTCTCCTCGCCACCGATGGCGTTGATCACCTGCGGCAGGCCGAAGTCGCACGCGACGCCGTCGCGGTACGGCGTGAAGCCTCCGCTGCAGGCGGCTTCCTGGCCCTCGACCGAGAGGAGCCAGTTGACGAAGACCTTCGCGGCGTTCGGGTGGGACGCCTCGGCGGTGACGGCCACGGCCCGTGGGTTCAGCGGCGTCCCGTCCTCCAGATAGCGGTAGTTGACGACCTCGGCGACATCGCCGGTGATGAACGCGCGCACCGCGCCGGCGACGAAGAAGTTGGCGACGTACTGACCCTGGGAGAGCTTGGTGACGAGCGGACCGTTGCTCGACTCCACCCCGGAGTGGGCGCCGATCGTCTCGAGGATCTCCCAGCCGTCCTCGCCGTACTTCTCCACATAGGAGGTCGTCGCGGAGAACTGCACCGAGTTGCCGATGTCCGTCGTCCCGATCTTGCCGTCGAGCTCGGGGGCCATCTCGGCGAGCTCGGCCAGCGTGGTGGGTTGCTCGTCCTCGGGCAGCAGCGCCTTGTTGAAGACGGCGATCACAGGGTCGAGGGACACGGCGTAGACGCCGGGGGCGAGCCGCGCGTAGTCCGGGAGGTGCGGGCTGTTGGGGTCCTCGTACTCCTCGACGCCACCACCCGCGATGAAGGACTGCCAGCCGACCACGTCGCTGTTCATGACGACGTCGGCCGTCGTGTTGCCTGAGGCGGTCTCGGTGTCGTAGCGCTGGAACATCTCGGAGTCGTCGAGCGGGAGGCTGCGCAACGCGATGCCCGGGTACGCCGCCTCGAAGGCCTTCTTGATCGGCGCGGTCTGCTGGTCCTCGGCGTTGGTGTAGAGCAGGACCTCGCCCTCCTTGCGGGCGGCGTCGATGGTGGCCTCGTCGAGCGGCGTCACCTCCGACGCCTCACCGACGTCCGCGGTCGGCGCCGGTGTGGTCGACGATGTGTCGTCGGCGGAGCTTCCGCAGGCGGCGAGCGCGATGGCGCCGGCCACGGCCAGCGGCAGGAGTGCGGTCCTACGCATGAGATCCCTCGATTCCTATGACCCGCGCACACGCGGGCGGGCGGCACGAGCAGCCGCGCGGTGGTCGGAACGTGACTGCCGTCATACTGTGCGTTGCTATTGCAAACGTGTCAAGAGTTGCAGAAGATGGATGCCATGGAATTTCTGGCCACGGCGGCCCCGTCCCCGAACGTGCTCGTAGCACCCGACAAGTTCCGCGGCACCGCGACTGCCGCCGACGTGGCCGCCGAGGTCGCCGAGGTGGCTGTCGGCCTGGGCTGGTCGGCGGTCGCGCTGCCGCTCAGCGACGGCGGTGAGGGTCTCCTCGACGTGTTCGGAGGCGCCGACCGGTCGAGCACCGTCACCGGGCCGCTCGGGACACCGGTCACGGCGCGCTGGCTGCTCCGGGGCGGTCGTGCGGTCATCGAGGCGGCGGAGGCCTGCGGACTCCTCCTGGCGGGCGGGGCGGAGGGCAACGATCCGGTGCGGGCCACCTCGGCCGGCGTGGGCGACCTGATCGCCGAGGCGCTGCGGGCGGGTGCCGCCGAGATCGTGATCGGCCTCGGCGGCAGTGCCTGCACCGACGGCGGCGCGGGAGCACTGGACGCCCTCGGCGCCTGGTCGCCCGACTGGCCGGGTTTCGGCGCCACCCGCGTCACCGTGTGCTGCGATGTCGACACTCGCTACGTCGACGCAGCCCGCGTCTTCGGGCCGCAGAAGGGCGCCGGGGCCGATGAGGTCGCCCACCTGGAGTCGCGTCTCCAGGACACCCGCGCTCGCCTGCGCGAGCGGTGGGGCCTGGACCCCCACGAGCTGCCGGGGTCCGGTGCGGCCGGCGGGCTCGGCGGTGCACTGGCCGTCGCGGGGGCGGAGCTGACCCGCGGCATCGACCACGTCGCCGACCTCGTGGACCTGGAGCAGGCGATCGCGGCGGCCGACCTCGTCATCACCGGCGAGGGACGACTGGACGAGTCGTCCCTGCAGGGGAAGGTGGTGGGCGGCGTGATCGACCGGGCCGAGGCGCTCGGCGTGCCGGCCGTCGTGATCGTCGGCATCGCAGACCCGTCGGTACGGGTCGGCGTGCCGGTGCACTCCCTGACAGCGACCTGCGGCGCCGCGGCCGCACTCCAGCGCACCCGGGAGTCCCTGCGCGTCGTCGCTGCGGATGTGCTGGCGAGGGCTCAGCCGACCGCCTGAGCGGCGGCACGGCCGGCCACCCGCCCCGAGAAGAGGCAGCCGCCCAGGAACGTGCCCTCCAGTGCGTTGTAGCCCATCATCCCGCCTCCCCCGAAGCCACTGACCTCGCCCGCGGCGTAGAGACCAGGGAGGGGCGTCCCGTCGCCGCGCAGGCACCTCCCCTCGAGATCGGTCTCCAGCCCACCGAGGGTCTTGCGGGACAGCACGTTGAGTCGCACGGCGATGAGGGGGCCGGACCGCGGGTCCAGGATCCGGTGCGGAGTGGCGACGCGGATCAGTCGGTCGCCCCGGTAGCGCCGCGCTCCCCGGATCGCGGTCACCTGCGCGTCCTTGCCGAACTCGTGGTCGGTCGCGCGGTCGCGGGACTCGATCACCGCTCGGAGGTCGGGCTCGGCCAACCGCGGTGCGTCGTCGTCGGCGATCCTGTTCATGCCCTGCACCAGCTCGGCCAGGGTGTTCGCCACGACGAAGTCCTCGCCGTGCTGCTTGAACGCCTCGACCGGGCCCGGCGCGCCGCTGCCGATCCGCTTGAGCAGGAGCCGGACGTCCTTGCCGGTGAAGTCGGGGTTCTGCTCGGAGCCGGAGAGTGCGAACTCCTTCTCGACGATCTTCTGCGTCAGCACGAACCACGAGTAGTCGTAGCCGGTCGCCCGCAGGTGCGCCAGGGTGCCGAGGGTGTCGAAGCCCGGGAAGTACGGGGCCGGAAGGCGCCGACCCGTCGCATCCAGCCAGAGGGAGGACGGACCAGGGAGGATCCGGATGCCGTGGTTGTCCCAGACCGGGTCCCAGTTGCGCAGTCCCTCGACGTAGTGCCACATGCGATCCGGGTTGATGACATTCGCCCCGGCCCGGGCCGCGATCTCGAGCATCCGTCCGTCGACGTGGGCGGGCACCCCCGCGACCATCCGGCGCGGCGGCGTGCCCAGGCGCGCGGGCCAGGCCTTGCGAACCAGGTCGTGGTTGCCGCCGATGCCGCCCGAGGTCACCACCACCGCCTGTCCGCGGAGCTCGAACTCCCCCACCCCCGTCCGCGAGGTGGGCCGGCCGCGCGGGTCGCTCGCCGGCTCCAGCAGCGTCCCCCGTACGCCGACGACGGTGCCCGACTCGACCACGAGGTCGTCGACCTGGTGCCGGAAGGCGAAGGTGATCCGGCCGGTCGCGGCGTGCGCGCGCACCCTGCGCTCGAACGGCTCCACGACCCCCGGACCGGTCCCCCAGGTCAGGTGGAAGCGAGGGACCGAGTTGCCGTGCCCGTCCGCCCTGCCGTCGCCGCGCTCCGCCCAGCCGACGACCGGGAAGATCCGGTGGCCCATCGCTCGCAGCCAGGCACGCTTCTCGCCGGCAGCGAAGTCCAGGTAGGCATCGGCCCAGGCACGGGGCCACCGATCCTCCTCACGGTCGAACCGGGCGCTGCCGTGCCAGTCCTGCCCGGCGAGCTCGCGAGAGTCGCGCACCCCCATCCGTCGCTGCTCCGGAGTGTCGACCAGGAACAGTCCGCCCAGCGACCAGAAGGCCTGTCCGCCCAGCGACTGCTCGCCCTCCTGTTCCACGAGCACGACGGACCGTCCTGCGTCGGCCGCCTCGGCGGCTGCCACGAGGCCGGCCAGGCCCGCCCCGACGATCACGATGTCCGCATCCACCACGGCTCCTCTCCCTCTCTCGGTGCCCGGTCAGCGGGCCGGCTCGTTCTGCGCGTCGAGGACCAGTGCGCCCGTGACCTCGTCGACCGTCGGTGCCCGGTCGACCGACCAGAGCACGTCGAGCATCCGGCGAGAGGCGTCGGGCGAGGCCAGCGGCGCGACCAGACCGAGGAACTTGGCTTCGAACTGCTCGTCGGTCATCGGTGTGGCGTGTCCGCCCGGAGCGTCCCGCACCTCCCGCACGAGCTCCTCTCCGGACGTGAGCCGGATGGTCACCCGGTTGGGGATCCGGCGGGGCAGCATCGCGGTCAGGTCCGGGTCCTCGCGGACGATCACCCGATCCATCAGCGCCAGCACCGCGGGCTCGGCCAGGACCGCCGGCTCGTACGACGCCGCGGTGATCTCACCGTCGAGCAGGGCGCGCGCCACCGTGTAGGGCAGGCTGTGGTCGGCGGTCTCCCGCGTGGTCGGACGCCACTTGGCCGGGTCGCTGGCCAGGATGGTCAGGCCGATGTGCGTCGTGTCCACGACGATCTGCTGGACGGTCGCGGGGTCGGCCACACGGTCTCGCAGACCGAGTGCCGCCCACACCGCCGTCTGCATCTCTCCGTTGGTCGGCAGCAGCTTCGTGAGGGTGCGGCTCACGGCGTAGTCGTCGTCGTGCCTGCTCGGAAAGCGGTGGGGCTCGAGCTCGAAGACGTCGCTCACCTGCCGCATGAAGCCCATCTCGCCCTCGAAGACGGGGGCGGGCCCGGTCATGCCCTCGCGCGCCAGCCAGGCCGAGAAGACTCCGTTGCGGGCGGCGTTGGGGGCCGATCCCGCCTTCCATGACGAGAGCTCCCCGGTGCGGACCTGGCGCAAGGCGATGTGACCGTTGAGGGCGATGTTGACGGCGTGCGCGAGGCGCGGCGGGTCGAGGCCCATCAGCTTGCCGGCCGCCACCGCGGAGGAGACGACGACGTAGTTCACGTGGTCCCAACCGCGGCGGTACAGGTTGGCGCCGTCCTGGAGCTGCACCTGGACCTCGTACGCGATCGCGATAGCGGTCACGAGCTCGCGTCCGGTGCGGCCCTCGGCCTCGGCGACGGCGAGGCACGCCGGGATGTTGTCGCTGGGGTGTCCCGGCTCCTTGCCGATGTAGCCGTCGTTGAAGTCGAGGTAGCGCGCCATCGTTCCGTTGACGAACGCGGCCACGTCGGCACTCGCTGTCTGGCGGGTCCCGAGCACCCGGGCACCACGACCGCCGAGGCGGCCGGCGAGGCGTCGTGCTGCCTGCGAGGGTTCGGCATGGAACGCCCCCAGGCCGCAACCGACCGTGTCCACGAGACGCTGACGCACGGTGTGCACGGCGTGCTCGCCCAGGTCCTCGAAGCGAAGCTCCGCCGCCCAGGCGCCGAGCTCGTCAGCGATCGGCACCGGGGTGCTCCTCGTCGGAGCGCGGCACGCGCAGCATGGCGAGCGGGACGTGGTGCTGTCCGGCGTGCATGTCGCGGTCGCGGAGCGAGCCTTGGCTCACCGGTCGCGGGAACGAGATCTTGACGACGTTGAGCGAGGGGATCCGGAAGAGCTGGACCGAGTGCTCGTCGACGTCGTACAGCCGTGCGATCACCGCCTCGTCGAGGAAGGACGGATCCGCCGCGACGCGGTAGCCCTCGTCGTCACGCATGAAGAGCTCCATGGTGACCCAGAACGGGCCGGCGTTCTTCGAGCGGACCTCGTGCGCGAGGTCACCCAGGGTCGGCTCGGGAGCGGTCACGAAGGTCTCAGGCATCGGTGGGCTCCCCGATCTCGAGGCGGAACATGGCAGTGGGTGTCACGGAGTCGACGACGTGGTTGAGCACGAACTCGTACGCCGCCCCGCGCTCCACCTCCGCCGGCGAGCTCGCGAACGCGAGGCTGGGCAGGTAGTCCATCGACGGCGTCGGAAGGTGCAGCATCAGCGGGTTCGCGACCTTGGCGACGGCGGTGGCCGTGGCCTGATCGGGCGCATTGACCAACAGCATCACGCCGACCTCGCGAGGCGGGCCGCTGTCCGGCTCGAGATGGCCGAGCACGGCGTTATGCCCGTACAGCCGCAGGTCGAAGGCGTATTCGTGCTCCTCGAGACCGAGCGTCTGGCGCACCCGGTCGCGCAGGACGGTGTGCATCAGGCCGGCCCAGGCGTCGATGTCGCGCAGGATGAGCGGGTCGCGGATCGCCGAGAAGGACAGGGTCTCGTAGCCGGTGACCCGCGCCCCCTCCAGCTTGATGGTGTGCTGGTCGGCGACGTCGAACCGGGATCCCTCGACCCGCACCGTGCGGTCGTCCAGGGCGGTGTAGGTCGCGTCCCGGACATCCAGGGTCCCGTCCGGCTCGCGGAGCAGGAAGGGATTCACCGTCTCGTACAGCATGTGGGCGGCCACGAGCGTGGGCGTGCACGCGGCGGCGGGGTCGAGCGGCTGGATCGTGAACCCGGCATGGTCGATGACGGTGTAGACGCCGCCCGTGCGCGGGTTGCTCGTGGCCTGGCCGCCGCACTCGACGATCTTGGCCGCGTGCCAGGTCGGTCCGGCGGGCATGCCTTTCATCAGGGGGTAGGCCGCCGCCACCGCCGTGTCGGTCGCCCGTCCGGCGAGCACCACCTGCGCGCCCGCCTCCAGCGCCTCGACGATCGGCTCGTGGCCCATCAGCCCGACGATGTGGGTGCAGCTCTCCAGGGTCTCCGCGTCGAGCTCGCCCAGCGGCGGCAGCGGGTGGATCCGGCCCTCGCCGAGGGCCTCCTTGAGGTCGCCGGCGCTCTGCTCGCTGTAGATCCGGGCCACCCTGAGGTTCAGTCCCTCCTCGGACATGACGTCGGCGGCGATGCCGGCGACCCAGTCGACCCCGTTGTCGGTGCCGCTGGTGCCGCACGAGCCCACGATGAGGGGGACGTCGGCTCGCGCCGCGGCCTTGAGCAGGCTGCGCAGATCCCGCGCGACGGCCTTCGCCGTGGTCTTGGGCCGCGACCCACCCAGGTAGGAGGGCCCGGAGTCGGTGGACCCCCCGTCGATGGTGATGACGTCGATGCCCAGCTCCAGGCCGCGTTCGATCGTGGCCTCGTCCCAGCCCGCTCCCAGCATGCCGCTGGGGGTCAGCACGCGGACCCGGTCGACCGGTCGGTCGTTCATAGCTCTCTCTTCTCCTGTGCTCAGGCGGGGATCGCGGCCAGCACCGCGTCCGCCAGGTCCTGGGTGGTGTCGGTGCCGCCGAGGTCGGGGGTACGGACGGCGCCGTCGGCCAGCGCCCGCTCGATCCCGGTCATCAGGGCCGCCGCCGCGTCCTGTTCGCCGAGGTGGTCGAGCATCATCGAGGCCGACCACAGCGCACCCAGCGGATTCGCCACCCCCTGACCGGCGATGTCCGGGGCGGACCCGTGCACCGGCTCGAACATCGAGGGGAACTCCCTCTCCGGGTTGATGTTGGCGGCCGGCGCGATGCCGATGCTGCCGGCGATCGCCGCGGCGAGATCGCTGAGGATGTCGCCGAACAGGTTCGAGCCCACGACGACGTCGAAGTCGGCGGGTCGCAGCACCAGCTTCGCGACGAGCGCGTCGATGTGCTCCTGTCGCCAGCCCACCCCCGGTCGCAGCGCTGCGCGCTCACGCACGATCTCGTCCCAGAACGGCATCGTGTGCACGATCCCGTTGGACTTCGTCGCCGAGGTGACGTGCCCCCGTCGGGTGCTGGCGAGGTCGAAGGCGTAGTCGGCGATCCGCGTGACGCCGGCTCGGGTGAACACCGCCTCCTGCACGGCCATCTCCTCGGGGAAGCCGCGGTTGAGGCGCCCGCCGATCTCGCTGTACTCCCCCTCGACGTTCTCGCGGACCACGACGAAGTCGACCGGGCCGGGCTCGCGCAGGGGCCCCGGCAGTCCCTCGAGGACGCGGATCGGCCGCAGGTTGACGTACTGCCGGAACTGCCGACGGATCGGGATCAGCAAGCCCCACAGCGAGACGTGATCCGGTACGCCGGGCCAGCCGACGGCTCCGAGCAGGATGGCGTCGTGCCCCGCGATCCGGTCGAGACCGTCGGCGGGCATCATCGCCCCGGTCTCGGCGTACCGCTGGCAGGACCAGTCGAACACGTCGTACTCGAGCGAGAAGCCGAACCGGCGCGCGACGAGATCGAGCGCCTGCTGGGCCGGCGGCAGGACCTCCGCGCCGATGCCGTCCCCGGGGATCACGGCGACGCGGTAGGTGGACGGGACGGTGCTCATGCGGTCTCCTCGATCAGGTGGGCGTTGACGCAGTGCCGGGGCCGACCGTCGAGCGCGGCGACCAGCTCCGCCGCACCGTCCAGACCCGCCGCGGCGCGGGCCTGGGCCGTCTGGCCGGCGAGGTGCGAGCAGACGATGACGTCGTCGAGGCCCCGCAACGGACTGTCGGCGGGCAACGGCTCCTCCGCGACGACGTCGAGCGCCGCGCCGGCGATCTCTCCCTCGCGTACGGCGGCGGCCAGTGCGTGCTCGTCCACGACGGCTCCTCGCGCGGTGTTGACGAGGACCGCGGTGCGCTTCATGGCGCGCAGCTCGGCGGCGCCGATGAGTCCGCGGGTGCGAGGGGTCAGCGCGGTGTGGAGGGAGACGTAGTCGGCCTGTGCGAGCAGCTCCGGCAGCTCCACGAAGCGGATCGACGCTCCGCCACGCTCCCCGGGAGCCACGCTGGTGGTGCAGAGGACGGTCATCCCGAACGCCTGGGCGAGCGGCACGACCGCCCGGGCCGCGGCGCCGTACCCGACCAACCCCAGCGTGGCGCCCCTGAGCTCGTGACCGTCCTCCCGGGGCCAGCGCCCCGCGGACACGCCGGTCGCGCTCTGGACGATCCGACGCGCCGCGGCCAGGAGCAGGCCGAGGGTGAACTCGGCCACCGCGTTGGCATTGATGCCCGGCAGGTTGCTGACGGTGATGCCGTGGCGCGCCGCGGCCTCGACGTCTACCGAGTCGTAGCCGACACCGGTGCGGACGACGACTCTGAGCGAGGAGGCGCGAGCGAGCACGTCGGCGGTCAGCGGCTCGTTGGCGATGAGGGCGGCGTCGGCGCCGTCGAGCAGGGCGACCAGCTCGTCGGGGTCGCGTCGCCCGCGGAGCGGCGCGTGCACGGTCGTGTGCCCTGCGGACGTCAGGTAGGTGTCCACCTCGTCCCCGGGGCGCAGGTAGTCGGTGGTGATCAGGATGCGGGACACGCTCTCTCGTCTCTCCTCGTGCTTGTTCGGGACGGGTGGTCGGGACGGGTCGGAGGGGTTCCGGTCACAGGCGCAGGGCAGGCGTGTCGCGGCGCTGGAGCGCGTCGATCCGCACGACGACCGCGACGGCGATGAGGGCGACCAGGCCGATGTCGAGCATCATCAGCGACCACCCGGTCAGGTCGACCATGCCGCCGACCAGGGCCGGACCGAGGAAGCCCCCGCCGGCCCAGCCGACCGTGTAGAGACCGGTGTAGGTCCCCACGACCCGGCTCGAGGGCGCCAGGTTCCACAGCACCACGACCGCGTTGACCAGGAAGGCCGAGGCGCCGGCAGCCGCGATGCACAGGGCGACGACCGTGCCCGTCGCGCTCTGGGCGAGGGAGCCGACCGCCATGCCGAGGACGAACAGGCCCATCCCGATCACCATCGTGCGCAGGCGGCCGACCCGCTCGGCGATCAGGGCCATCGGATAGGCGGCCAGGACGAACGCGATCCCGCTCGGCAGGGTCAGCCCGCCCGCCGAGCCACGGCTCAGGTCGAGCGCCTCCATGCCGTACGGCGTGACCAGTGACCGGGAGGCCGCCCACGCTCCGCCGAAGAGCAGGATCGCCAGGAGCAGCAGGGCTCGGCTGCGGTCGGTGTCGCGGAGGATGTCGTCGACGATCGCCCGTACCCGCAGGTCGTCGCGCTCCGTCCCGCCGCGCGCGGCGTCCTCGGCCAGCGCCTCCTGGTAGGCGGGCGACCTGCTGTCCCGCAGGCGGGCGGCGAGCACCACGGCGGAGATCAGGAGCAGCACGGCCGGGATCGCGAAGGCGAGCTTCGGGTGGTCGTCGACCACGAAGATGCTGACGAGGGCCGCCACGATGACGGTGAGGCTGGTGGCGATCTTCACGACCGCGTTGGCCCGGCTCCGCCGGGCGGCAGGGATGAAGTCCGGCAGCAGCGACTCGGCGATCGGCTTGAAGGCGTTGGCCACGAGGGCGTAGGCGAACATCACCGCCACGAGCAGCGGCAACGAGGCCGACGTGTGCGGGATGAGGAGGAAGAGCGCCGCGGCGACCGGCATCCCGACCATGAGGTACGGCATCCTGCGCCCCCACGAGGTGCGCGTGTTGTCGGAGCGGTTGCCGATCCAGGGCTGGACGAAGATGCCCAGCAGATTGTCCATGCCCATCAGCAGGCCCACCAGGGCGGCGCTGGCGATGTGCTCGCGGAGCAGGGGCGGGACCTGCGAGTCGTAGAAGTTCCACGTCGACTCCTGGGCGAAGACGGCGAGCGCGACCAGGAGGGTGATCCGTCGCGTGGGGACTCCCCCGTTCGCCGTCACGGCTTCCTCCCTGCCGGGCCGAGGCGCCGGGACGACCGGGTCGGACACGACGCCACTCATGATGCGCCCGCCGCGAGCTGCTCGGCCAGGAACTCCTCGACCGCGCCGATCATCGCGGCCCCGTCGTGCCCCGCGCCCTGCACGACATCGAGCCGGACGGTGGCGCCGAGGGCGCGCAACGCCTCGGTGAGTCCCCGTGCCTGGGTGAGCCGGCCGGCGACATCCCGGTCCGCGCCCATCGCCCGCAGGTCCGCGCTGTCGTCGTCCAGCGACCCGACCACCACCTGCATCGGGACGGCGGCGAAGGCCGCCGCGTCGAACGCGATGCCGAAGCGCTCCTCGAGATCACCGATCCCCCGCCACCAGAGGGCGGCCGTCGGCAGCGTCACCTGGCCGGGAGCGCCGACCGACACGGCGGTCAGCCGGTCGGGGTGGAGCATCGCGAAGCGATGCGCGAACTGGCCGCCGCCGGAGAAGCCGTGCAGGAAGAACCGGGAGACGTCGACGCTCCACCGCTCGGCCACCTCGGCGACCATCGCCAGCAGCACCTCGTCGTAGCGGACGCCCGCGGCCTCGATGCCCTTGTAGTTGTGGATGTCGTTGGGGCCGTCGATGCCGATCGGGAACAACGGCGTCATGACGATCGCGCGTTCGGCCCGCGCCCGCTCGGCGAATGCGTCGAGGTACAGCTCCGTGCGCCGGCCGGTGCCGTGGACGAAGACCCACAGGCGCAGCGGCGCCTCGTCGTCCCGCAGGTCCTCGGGGACGAAGAGGCTGTAGGAGAAGCGCGGATCGGCCTGCGCGGCGCAACTCGGCGTGCGTCCGGTCAGCAGCCGGCGGCCGGGATGGCCGACGGGGAGGTCGGCGAAACGGATGGTGGCGGTCATGGCGCCCGCGGCACTCCTCGGCTCGGGATCGGGTGGCGGCAGTCACCGTACGTTTGCTATAGCACCGCTGTCAATAGTTGCTTATGCAGGTGCCATCGCGGACGCCCTAGGATGCGGCTATGGCTCGTGAACCTCTCGGCTCCCTGGTGAACGACACGCTCGCCGACCGGTCGTACCGCGCGATCCGAGCCGCGATCACGACGGGCGAGCTGCGGCCCGGCCAGAAGGTGACCGAGCGAGGGCTGGCGGAGCGGCTCCAGGTGAGCCCGACCCCGATCCGCGAGGCCATCCGCCGGCTCGAGCAGGACGGGCTCCTCGTCCGTACGGGTCCGCGCACAGTGAAGGTGTCCTCGTTCGGCGATGCGGCGCTCCAGGACCTCGCGGAGGTGGAGGTCGCCCTGCGCGGGATGGTGGCCCGGTTCGCCGCCCGGCACGCCACGGCCGATCAGCTCGACGAGCTCGATGCCGTCCTCGACGACGCCGACGACCTCCTGATCGTGATCAAGCAGCGGCACGGAGCCGGTGAGGACATCGAGCGCCACCTTCACCAGCTGCTCGACCGCATGCAGCGCTTCAACGACATCGTCGATGCCGCAGCGGGCAATCCCGTGCTGGTGCGCCTGCTCGACCAGACGCGGGTGTTCTCCTGGCCCGAGCGCCGGACACTACTGCTGGAGCGGATCGCCGAGGATCCGACCTTCGGCCTGGCGCGCTACTCCAGCCACCGCGCGTTGGTCCGAGCGCTGCGGGCCGGCGACTCGGCGGCGGCCGAGGCGTTGGTGATCGACGACGCTCGTGGCGGGCTCGGTGACCTGCTCGCCTCGAGCAGCCCCGAGGAGCTGCGCGCAGAGTCCGGCTGAGCGCGGGGTCCGGAGAGCTCCCTCGAGGCGGACGGGGAGCCGTGGCACCGGCTGGATCCCGTGCGGCTCGTACCGCTCAGGCATCCCCACCTCGCCGGAGGAACGGCACGATCGCGTCGACGAGCTCGCGCGGCGCCTCCTCGGCGATGTGGTGACCGGAGTCGATGCCGCGACCCGCGACCGACGTGGCCCAGTCGCGCCAGATCTCCAGCGGGTCGCCGTAGAGATCGGCGAGGTCGTCGCGCAGCGACCAGAGGACGAGGAGCGGCATGGTCAGTCGGCGGCCGTTCGCGCGGTCCTCCTCCTCGTGCTCACGGTCGATCGTGAGTCCCGCCCGATAGTCCTCCAGCATGGCGCGCACGACATCGGGATCGCGCACGGCCGCCCGCCACTCGTCGTGGTTCTCCTGGCCCATGACGGCAGGGTCGCCGGCGTACCACGCGTCCGGGTCCGCGGTGATGACACGCTCGGGGACGCCCGGCTGGGCGAAGAAGAACCAGTGCCACCACGCGGTCGCGAACCTCGCGTCCGCACGCCGCAGGTGCTCGCTGATGGGAAGGCAGTCCATGAGGACCGCGCGCTCGACCAGGTCCGGATGGTCGAGGGCCAGCCGCAGGCCGACGTAGCTGCCGCGGTCGTGCCCCACCACCGCGAAGCGGTCGTGGCCGAGCCCGGCCATCAGCTCGGCCATGTCGCCGGCGAGGGCACGCTTCGAGTGGGGGCGGTGGTCGGCGGTCGGCGAGGGTCCGCGCGAGCGCCCGTACCCGCGCAAGTCCGGGACGACGACCCGGAATCCGGCGTCCACGAGGGCCGGTGCGACGGCGTGCCACGTGGAGCCGGTGCGGGGGTGGCCGTGGAGGAGCAGCACCGCCCGGCCGCCCCCGCCGTGCCGGACGTGCAGGGCGGCGTCGCTCACCCGGACGTCCTCGACGGTGAACCCCTCGAACATCAGCGCACCGCCTCGTCGACGAACCGGGTGTCGAGAAGGTCGCGCTGGAATCCCTCGGGCATGGAGGGGTCTGTCCCCGCCGCACGGCGCTGCCCCGAGGATGCCGCCACGGATGGGAGGAGTCGATGCGGGTAGCGCTGTGCATGACGTCTACCGCCCGTCACGATGATCGCCCTCGAGCACTGAGCCCTGGCGCTGTGGCCACGGCGCAGGGCTGGTTCAACGTGGTCGGCGGCGTGTGGCCGATCGTCGGCATCGGCAGCTTCGAGAAGATCTTCGGCCCCAAGGCCGACCGCTGGCTCGAGTACACGGTTGCCGGCCTGCTCGTCACGAACGGGACCGCGCAGCTCCTGGCGGCCCGATCCGGTGAGCTCGGTTCGGCACGCCTCCTGGGTCGCGGTACGGCGGCGACCCTGCTGGTCATCGACGTCGTCTTCGTCTCTCGGGGACGGTTGCGCTGGACGTACCTGATCGATGCGGTCTTCGAGTCGGGTTGGCTGGCGCTGTGGCGAGCGGCCTCGGCACCGCGGCGCCCTCACGGCCGGCGGGCGGGGTGATCGTCCGTCCGGGGCAGCACGGTGCCCAGGGCGACCATGCCGACGCCGAGCACGAGGTGGAGCCAGTTGTCCGCCTCGTCCAGCGGGACGAAGTTGGCCGGATCGTGACGGTCGACGAGCAGGCCGTAGAGGGTGAGGAGGAGGTAGACGATGCCTCCGCCGATGAGGAACGCTCTCGCCCCGTTCCAGGTCCGCGCGAGGAGGAGACCCGCCACTGCGAAGGCGAGGTGGACGATGTTGTGCAGTACTGAGACGCCGAAGAGGCCGAGCAGCTGGGCTCCGGAGTGGTGTCCGGCGAACGTCATGTCGTCGTAATGGGTCGTGACCCCCGGGATGAATCCGAGGACGCCGACAACGAGGAAGGTGCCCGCGACCACCGCGGCGGCCTTCTGGGTGTTCGTGGCGAGCGCTGAGGTCGTGTGTGCTGTGTCCATCTGGAGGCGGTACCCGGACCGGGGATCGCGACACGGCGCAGAGGAGCGTCACTGAGGCGAGCCGCCGGCGGCGATGTCGACGGTCGCTCCTCGTTCGACCACCTGCACCTTCGAGGGGAGTCCGGCGGCATCGGCGCGGTCGAGGAATGCGGACAACGGCGAGCGGAACACCCCGTAGTCGTCGTGATGGACGGGTACGACGCGCCCGGGTCGCGCGCGGCGCAGGAAGTTGACCCCCTGGTCGGCGTCCATGGTCACCGTGTGGAACAGGACCCGGGTGCCCCCGAGGTGCACGACCGCGGTGTCGATGTCGGGATGACGCCGGGCGATGTCGGAGACATGGTCGCCGGTGAGGGTGTCGCCACTGACGTACAGGCGGTGCCGGACCCGGCCATCGACGCGATGGACCAGGAGCGAGCCCATGACCGGTGGCAGCAAGCGTCCCATCAGGCCGCGCGTGGACCGCCGGAAGGGACTCGACCGTCAGCGACTCCACGCCGCGGACGAGCTCCTCGCGCTGCCAGACCTCCAGGGGTCGCGCGTCGAACCCCCACGACCCCAGCCGCCGCGCCGCCTGGGGCGTGGTGAAGACGGGCGCGGCGCGGTCCAGCTCGCGGCGAGCGACCCGGTCGAAGTGGTCCCCGTGCAGGTGGGACAGCACGACCGCATCCAGGCCCGGCAACTCGGCCGGCGACAGCGCGGGCTCCGTCAGGCGCCGGGACCACAACCCCTTCCCCAGGTAGGCGCGCTGGCCCCGGTGGAGGAAGTTCGGGTCGGTCAGGACGGTGAAGGCGCCGAGTCTGATCAGCGTGGTCGCGGTGCCGATGAAGGTCAGCCGGGCGTCCCCGCCGTGGCGCGCGCCGTCGACGGCGCGCGGGTCCGTCGGTCCGGTGGTCATGTGAGGAGCCGTACCCTCCGGCGCGCGCCGCAGCCCTGGGTCAGGACATGGCGGAGCGGGCCGCGTCCCGCACCTTGTCGACGAGCGCGGCGAGCGGGCCGACGGCGGCGTTCACGACGGCGGACTCGCCCGCCCTGGGGTGCGGATGGGTGGGAGCGACCTTCTCCACCGCCTTGACGGCCGAGGCCATCTTCTCCAGCTCCTCCGGCGACGCCTCAGCGAGCAGGAGCGGGAACTCCAGCTCCTCCTCGTTGCGGGCGTGCGCGAGGACCGCCTCGCGCAGCCGGGCGAGGCCGGCGGCGAAGTGCGGGGAGGTGGTGTCCATCCCGCCGAGGGAGGAGAGCAGCTTCTTCGCCTCGTGCTCCTCGGCCTGCCTGGCTTCGACGACGTCGCCGTTCCCGAGCCGGGTGGCGTTCGGGTGGGTGACGATCTCCTCGGCAGCCTCGTGCACCGACAACAGGCGCCGCAGCTCGTCGAACGCCCGCGTCCGCTCGGCGGCGTCGGTGGTCGACTGCACCTCGTCGAAGAGCTTCTCGATGTGGCGATGCTGGTCGGTCAACAGCTCCACGACGTTCTTCGACGCTGGCATGAGGGTCCTCCTGGATCACCGGCTGGGTCGGTCTCGGAGTACCCGGTCCCGGGCATGCGATGCGGGCAGGTTCCACCCGGGCGCCCACCTGCGGCTCCTGCAGGTGCGAGGTGCCGGTCGCTGAGCCCGGCCCGTGGCCGGTCGTCGATCAGTCGCCACGCCGCGCGCGTCGGCCCACTCGCTCCGCGGTCGACGACACCAGGTGCCCGAGCAGCTGGGTGATCGCGGCGGCCGTGGTGGCGTCCAGGACGGCCGGAGGGTCCCCGTCGAACCGGTGCCGGGTGACGCCGGCCCGGCCGCCGACGAGGGTGGCGATGAAGACGGTCCCGGCGGGGTGGCCCTCCTCCTCACCCGGGCCGCCGACCCCGGTGACCGCGACGGCGGCATCGGCACCGAGGAGCGTGGCCACGCCGCGCACCATCTCCTCGGCGCACGACGCGGTGACGACCGGTCCCTCGGTCACGCCCAGGACGTCGAACTTCACCTCGCTCATGTAGGACACGACCCCGCCGGCGAACCAGGACGCGGCGTCCTCGCCCCGGGCCAGCGCGCTCGCGATCGCCCCAGCAGTGAGGGACTCCGCGCACGCGAGCGTCAGCGACCGCTCCGCGGCCAGCGCGGCGATCTGCTCGACGGTGTCGCGGAGGCCGTCCCCGTCCGACGCAGCCACGGCTCAGGGTCCCGCCGGGAGCCGACGCTTGTGCGCGGTACGACGGTACGCCTCCTCGATCGCGGTCCGCGCGCGGTCGCTGACGTCCCGACCCGCCAGGTAGTCGTCGATCTCGGCGTAGGTCACCCCGTAGGCCACCTCGTCGGGAAGGCCCGGACGTAGCTCCTCGAGATCGGCCGTCGGGACCTTCTCGACCAGGTGCGCCGGCGCGCCCAATTCGCGCCCGATGGCGAGGACCCGCGACTTCGTCAGGCCGAGCAGCGGCCCGACGTCGAAGGCCCCGTCGCCGTACTTGGTGAAGAAGCCCATCACGGCCTCCGCCGCGTGGTCCGTGCCCACGACCAGGCTGCCGAGCCGCCCGGCGACGGCGTACTGGGCCACCATCCGCTGCCGGGCCTTGATGTTGCCCTTGACGAAGTCGGCGACCCCGGGGTCCACGCCGGCAGCCGTGGTCGCCTCGTGGAGCGCGTCGACAGCGGGCTTGATGTCCACCGTCACCGTCGACGTCGGCTCGATGAACGCCACCGCCGCGGCGGCGTCGGCCTCGTCGCTCTGCGTGCCGTAGGGCAGCCTCATCGCGGTGAACGACGCGCCGGCGCGAGCGCAGGCCACGCTGGCCAGCCGCCCGGCCACCGTGGAGTCGACTCCCCCGCTGATGCCTAGGACGTAGCCGGAGGCACCGGACCGCTCCAGGTAGTCGACCAGGAAGTCGATCCGGCGACCCGTCTCGGCGACCGGGTCGAACTCGTCGGGCACCCCCAGCTCGGCACGCACGGTCCCCTGGTCGACTGCATCCGGCGCGTCGGGCACGCTGCCTCCCCTTCCGGCGGCACCGCCTGGTCGGTGACCGGCCCCCGTGGCCGGCTCGTGTCGAGCCGGTACCCCGCTCCGCCTCCGGCAGTCCGCACCCCGCCCGCCGGGTCAGGGACGTGCCGTGGCGGACGGGTCCGGGGCGGAGACCGGCTCGGCGAACCAGATCGTGCGGTGGCTCCAGTCGCCCGGGCCCCGGCGTACGCCGGAGCACACCAGGATGGCCAGCCGCGGTCGTCCACCGGAGGAGTAGTACGCCGCCACCGAGGCGGCGGCCCGGACGCGGCGCCGCTCGGAGACGCGGTAGCAGAGCCGCTGCCCGTCTCGCCCGGTCACCTCCAGCACCGCGCCCACCTTCAGCTTGCGCAGCAGCCGGTTGCCGAGCGCGGGTCCCGCCGAGCTCGGGTAGGTGTGCGCGGTGAGGCGCACCACGCCGTGCGACTCACCCGCCCGGATCGTCCGGTCCCACGCCAGCCGCTTCTTCCCCCGCGCGGTCAGCGGCGGGGGCTTGGGGACCCCGGACCGCTCACGGCCCCGCGGGAGGACGGTGACCTCCCGCTTCAGTCCCGGCACCGTGACGCGGTGGGGACGGAAGGGGTCGGCCACCCCCGCACAGCGGACCGGCGCAGCCGGTCCGGCCGTGGCGGGGGTGGCCACCTGGGCCGCGCTGGGAGGGGTGGGGCCCGTCACCAGCGCTGCGCCCAGCAGAAGGATCGGCAGCAGGAGCCGAGCCCTCGGTCCCCTCACCACCACGGGAGCAGCAGCTCCCGCAGGGCGAGCGGTGAGCCCGGCACGACCGGCCGGAAGCCGGTGCCCGGCAGGGCCGGCACCTTGCCGACGCGGACCTGTGCCCGGTCCCGGTTGTTCTTCCGGTTGCGGTCGCCCTTGGCCGAGACGACCGCCTTGTTGATCAGCTGCTTCCCGAGCGCCTGCTTCGTCGTCTTCGCGGACACCACGATCTTCGGCGCCTTCGCCTTCGACGCGATCGGGGTGGCGCGCACGCACGTCACCGTGCGCTTGGCCTTGACGACACTGCACTCCCAGCCCTTGCCGCGAGCCGACATCGGCTTGAGTCCCTTGGGCAGCTTGTCGGTCACCGTGACCGGGGCGCTCGAGACGTCGGGGCCGAGGTTCTTGACCGAGAGCCGGTAGCGGATCCGGTCGCCCACGGGCACCTGGACGGGACCCATCACGGACTTGTTCAGCACCAGGTCGAAGTCACCGACGCGGTGCTCGGTGCCGCAACCGACGGTGGCGCCCTGCACCACCCGGCAGCCCGGGGAGGTGACCACGTTCTTCAGCTGGAAGTCACCGCCCGCCTCGAGGGCCTTGAGCGACTTGACCGTCACCGAGTAGGTGATCGTCGCCCGCTCGCCGACCGGGACCGTTCCGGCCCAGGACAGGTGGTTGCCCTCGATCTTGGCCGCGCCGATGCTCGCCGTGACGTCCCCGTTGTAGTCGGCGTCGTCGAACACCTTCGTGAGGTCGTCGGTGAACAGCGCCTCCGCCTCGGCCTGACCCTGCTGCGTGACCGTCACGGTGTAGGTCACCTTCTGGCCGGGGTAGACCGGGGAGCCGGACGCCGGGTCGGCCGACTTCGCGACCGTGTAGTTCGCGACCTCCAGGCCGGCCGGGTCGGACGGGATGGTCGGCGGCGTGTCGTAGTCGGGCGGCGTGTCCACCGTCGCCGAGGCCGTGTTCACCAGCGTGCCGGACACCGACTCGTCGAGCACGATCGAGTACTCGTGGGTCGCCGACTCGCCGGACGCCAGGGAGTCCACGTGGAACGCGCCCAGCTGCGGCTGCTTGTCGTCGCTGATCTCCAGGTTCGTCAGGGTGCCCTGGCCGATGTTCGTGACGACCACGCGGTAGCGCACGGTGTCGCCGTACTGGAACGACGGGAAGTCCGCGACGTCGTTGGCGTCGCGCCACACCCCGAAGCGGTCCTGGACGTACTTCTTCAGGTTCGCCGCGTAGTAGTACGCCATCGTCATCGGCTCGGAGGTCCGCATCACCAGCTCGGTGTGGCTGGTGCGCGCCTGGGCGCGGTTGACGTACAGGTCCCGCGGGTCGGCACCGTCAGTCGCGATCCGCACCTGGAACTGCTGGGTCGCGCCCGGGTCCAGCCGCGGTCCGATGACCCGCACCGCCGTGGCGGCCGGGGTGAAGATCGGGCTCCACCCGACGGTGTTGCCCACCGGGTTGTTCGGCGCGCCGTTCATCGGGTCGGCCGGGTCGTCGCTCAGCGTCGCCGGGTCCGCCGTCGTGTAGTACACCTGCGCGCCGGGGACCGCGACCACCTCCGCGAGGGAGTAGTCGCCCTCGAAGTCGGTGCCGCGGGCGTCACCCTCGAAGGGCAGGATGTCGATGGTGTCCGTGAACGCCTGCGGCAGCGGGTCGAACGAGCGCAACGTCACCGTCCACGTGCCCTCACCGTCGCCGGAGCCGTCGAGGTTGGGGATGTACGGCGTGTCCGCGGTCTTGCTGATGACGGTGTAGCCGTTCGTGGTGGTCGTGACCGTGGCACTCGCCGGCGCCGAGGTCTCCCCCGCCAGCGACGACGTCGCCGTGTTGGTGAGCGCGGTGCCCGGCGCGATGGTGTCGTCCGGCACCGCCTCGTACAGCAGCCGGTTCGCCGTGTTGGTCGCGACGTCGTCCAGGGTCCAGGTGAGGACCTGGCGCTGGCCGCTCGTCGAGATCACCGGCTCCGGCGAGGCGGAGCCCGGCACGTAGGTCATGCCGACCGGGAGCGTGTCGCGGATGACGTAGTCGTCCACGGTGGCCGGGATGGTGCCGGTGCCGTTCGCCGAGTACGTCAGCGTGAACTCGGCCGGAACGCCCGGCGTCACCGTCCGCTGCGCAGCGGCCTTGCGGATGGCGGGCGTGGCGAGGACCACCCACAGGACGTCGCGACGTCCGTTCGTGTACGGGTACCGCTCGCCCGGGGTCGGCGTGACACCCGGCGGCACGTCCTCGGGGGTGACCCAGGTGCCGTTGCGCAGGTAGGAGCCGAAGGTCCAGATGTCCTGCCCGATCGGGGCGTTGGGGTTGACCCGGGTGGGGATGCGGAACTGGATGCCGATCGCGTTCTCGGCCGAGTACGTCGAGTGCGGGTAGGTCATCCGGATCGCCGTCACCGCGGCCGGGTTCGCCGGCTGCGTGGCGGACCAGGTGCCGTTGCCGCAGTTGAACGTGTTGGGGTCACCGACGCCACCGGTGTAGTACTCGACCACCGCGCCGGTCGGCGGCGCGGTCAGCTGCCGTCCGCCGCCGACGTCCGTGCTCACCCAGTACTCGATCGGACGCTCCGCGGTGGGGTTGAAGTCGACGAACTGGTTGTCGAGGACCTGGCAGACGCCGTAGCGGGAGGTCGCCGGGACGTTGTCCGCGCTCAGGTGGTTGGCGACATAGGTCCACACCGTGGTCCCGGCCGCCACCCGGTAGGTGTCGTCCCAGCGGTCGCCGCCGTTGCCGGTGTACTGCCGCAGGTAGGCGGCGCTGAACCCGCCCGGCAGGGTGTAGGTCTTGGTGGCGGTGTTGTTGCCCGCGAGGTCGGCGACCTGCTGACCGGTCGGCGCGGTGTAGGTCGGCGCGTTCGAGGTCAGCCGCACCGACCCGCCCTGGTTGGTCTGCACGCGGAACCAGAGCTGGCCGGCCGCCACGTAGTCCCAGTTCGCCGGGAGCGGGTTGCCGAAGGAGTCGTGGGTCGGCGCGTTGAGCAGGCTGTAGTCGATGCCGCTGATCCGCAGGTCGAACACGCCGGGCTGGCCCGCCACCGGGGTCAGGGTGCAGGTGTCGACGAAGTTGGTGTGCCGCGGGTTCGTGGGCACGGTGGAGTACGGGTGGCCGTCGGCGTTGCCCAGGTCGTGCTCGGTGCAGCCCTGCACGCCGTAGTTCTTCGCCAGCCCGACACCGGTCGGGTGGGTGCCGAGCACCACCGGGCGGCCGTTCACGTCGACCAGCGTCAGCCGGTAGCTGACGGTCTGCGGACCGGGGTCCGAGCCGTTGCCCATCCGCAGCGACCAGTTGAAGGGGACGTCGACGTAGGCGGGCGCGTCGACGTCGTTCCACGCACCGGGGTAGTTGGACGTGCCCGCGAACTGCATGTCCATCACGAACGGGTTGCGGATCAGGATCGGCGGCAGCTCGACGTTCTCACCGGACGGGCTGGTGCCGTCGAGCACGATCTCCTCGTTGGTGTTGCCGTTCGCGACCACCGGGGTCTGCAGCACGAGCGCCGTGCCCATGTCGACGGTGCCGAAGTTGCACGTCAGCGTGGTGCCGTCGCCCGACAGGCTGGACGGCGGCGTGACGCCCTGGGTCTTGCACATGTCCGGGATCTCGTCGAAGAACGCCTTCGCCACGGTGAACGTGGCGGTCACGTTCTCCACCGGGTCGTTCGACGGAGCCGGCTGGTTGTCGTTGACGTTGATCCGCCACTCCGCGACGACCGGAGTGCCGCGCGTGACGCTCGCCGGCGGGTTCACCCAGGTGCCCTTGATCTCGTAGACGGGAGCGGCCGTCGCCGCGCCGGCGACCACGCCGACACCGGTCATGGCCACCACCAACGAGAGCATCAACGGCAACCATCGTCGTAGCGGCGAACTGTGCCCGCGTTGCCTCAGCGGGTTCGGTGGCGATGCGGTGAACGGCGACCAGCCCATGACTGCTCCTCGAGATCGTGACGCGCGCTGCGGACGACTCCGCACGCTGGTGCTCAGCGTGGCGGTCGAAGGTGCTGATCGGCCCGTTCCCAACGGCTTTTGGTCCTCGGATGGTCCGGCCCTGGTCACCCCGCTCAGGCGTCCTCCGCCCTCCTGGCGACGAAGGCGCGGACCACGTTCTCCGTCATCCGGGACACGCCGTTCTCGGTGCCGTTCTCCAGCAGCGCCCCGGACCAGGCGATCGACCCGGTGCTGAACACCTCGCCGCCCTCGGGCGTGCGGAAGTAGACGATGTCGGCGTGGACCTCGGGGTCCTGCTCGCCGCCGCCGTGGTCGGGCAGGTTCATCCCGATCTCCTCCAGGACGCGCTGGTAGAAGTTCGAGTGGCCGCGCGACGAGGCCAGCACGACCGCGTGCTCGGGCGTGCCGAGGCTGACGTCGGCGCGGTCGATCTCGTCGCCGGCGGCGCCCCCCATCACCGCGCCGTACGCGCCGATCGGATCGTCCTCGACCCCCTCGAACACCCAGGCCCACTGCCGGTCGCCCGCCGCGGCGGAGCGGTAGTACGGCTCGGACCTCCCCCAGCCCTGCGCCGCGAAGCCGACGCCGGAGAGGACCTGCGGCGCCCGGCCGCGGTGGCGCCACAGCCCGCCCGGCAGCCCCGTCGACATCAAGGTCAGCTCACCCGGCTGAGACTCCCAGCAGCGGATGCCGGCGTGGCCGCGGCGGATCTCCGTCACGAGCGGGGCGGTGCTGAGCACGCCGGTCACCCAGTACCAGCCGTTGCCGCCGAGGTAGAGCAGTCCGCCACCGCCGTCGCGGTAGTCGGTGAGCGCGTCGAGCATCTCCTCCGAGGTGTACTCCGGGTGCGAGCCGGAGATCACGGCGGCGTACGGCGCCAGGTAGGCCGCCCCTCGCTCGTGGACCTCCAGGTCGGTCACGACGTCGCAGGCGATGCCGCGCCGGGCGAGCCATTCGACGAGGTACATGTCGGAGGAGAACGACCGGCCGGCGTCGACCAGCCACATCCGGTAGCCACGGCGCATGTTGACGATCTGCCGACGCGCGGACGAGAGCATGACACCGCTGCCGTCGGGGTGCGTGTCGTACATCGACAGGCCGAAGGACGCGTCGCCGACGTGCGCCTCGTCCTCGATCTCGACGACCACCTCCTGGTCGGTCATGGCGGTCGGGTCGAGGCCGTTGAAGAGGGCCTCGTTGGCGTAGGCCAGGTAGGTGAACGTCGGCAGGACGACGAGCACCTTGCTGCGGGGGTCGTCGGCGCGTGGCACGACGGTGATCGGTACGACGTCGGAGCCGTCCGCGTTCTCGACGACCACGCCGTAGACACCGCTCTCGAGGTCCTCGGGCAGCGCCGCCTCCAGCACGCAGTCCCAGCCCGCGTCGTTGAGGTCGGTGCTGTGGACGTGCACCGCGGCGTACTCGCCGGGGGCGTCGCTGTAGTCCAGGGCGCGGCCGGTGAACCGGCGACCCGTGACGCCGCGGGCCGGCCCGTTGACCAGGGTGCCGTGCGGCTGGCGGGCGGCGACGGCGGCCGCGAGGGCGGGGTCCTCGCCGTGGCGGAAGGAGAGGTCCCAGGCCGCGACGAGATCGAGGTCGGACAGCTCGAGGTCGCCGCTCACGACCGCGGCGGCCTGGGCGGCACCGACCGCGCCGACGCTGACGAAGGGGTCCTCCAGCTTGCCGTTGAAGCCGTCGGCGGCCAGGCCGCGCGCACCGTTCTCCCCCGGTACGACGCCATGCCCGTCGCGGGCGCCGACGGTGACCGGCCCGCGCACCGCGTACGGCCCGAACGCACCGGCGACGACGACCTCCTCGGCGCGGCCGCGGACGCGGTCGACCGGCGTCACCGTGATCCGCACGGCGTCGGGCTCCAGGCTGGCGACCACCAGGTGCCAGGTGTGGTCGGCCATCCGTGACCCGACGGCGAGCACGACCCCGGCCGCGTCGACGATCGCCGGACAGCCGTCGCGCAGCTCCAGGGCCGGGCCTCCGGCCAGGGAGACCAGGGCCTGCACGGGAGCGGCCGCGTGGTCGGTGGACCACACGAAGGCGCCGAGGCTCACCGCCGCGCTCTGCGGCGGTGCGGACGCCGCGAGCTCGCCGACCAGGAACGAGCCGACGCACGTCTCCTGGGGCGAGGCGTCGTACGCGCCCGCGGCGGCCCAGGCGACGTCGGCGTCGAGTGCGGGGTCGGCGGCGTCGGCGCTGCGCATCCGGATCAGCCGGACGTCGACGGGGCCGGTGGCGCTGACGTGCAGCCGCAGCACACCGCCGCGCTCGTAGGACAGGGCGTCGGCGTAGGCGCGGACGGGGAGGGTGGACATGACGGGGCTCCTTCTTGCCGGTGGACGGTGGGAACGGTTGCGGGGTCAACCGCGGCGGCGCGCGGCGACGGCCACGGCCTCGAGTGCGGCGGCCACGACGAGGACGGCGCCGGTGACCATGCCGGCGACCTCGGGGCCGTAGTTGAGGAGGGTGAGGCCGTTCTTGAGCACGGCGATCAGCCAGACGCCGACGAGGACGCGCCACATGCTGCCGCGGCCGCCGGTGAACGGGATGCCGCCGAGCAGCACCGCGGTGAGGACGGTGACCTCGAAGCCGACGCCGAGCGTTCCGGACGGCGCGCTGTCGAGGCGGGCGATCTGCAGCAGCGCCGCGAGTCCGACGGCGAGGCCCACGACGGCGTACAGGGCGAGGATCGTGCCCTTGACGCGGATCCCGACGAGGAACGCGGCGCGCGCGTTGACGCCGATCGCCTGGATGTGGCGGCCCAGCGGCAGCAGCGCCATCACCGCGACCGCGGCGACGCAGACGACGATCGCGATCCAGGCGATCCAGGTGAGGCCGAGGAAGCGGCCGATCGCGAAGTCACCCACCGCGTCGGGGAAGCCGAAGACCGAGTCCGGCGCGAGGTACTGCGCCAGCGCCCGCCAGGCGGCGAGGCCGCCGAGCGTCACGACGATGGGCGACATCTCGAAGACCCCGATGAGCACGCCGTTGAGGGTGCCGACGACGAGGCCGACCAGGAGGCCGACGACCAGCCCCGCGAGCACGCCGTGGTGGGTGAAGGCCAGTCCGGCGCTCACCCCCGCGAGCGCCATCATCGAGCCGACCGAGAGGTCGGCGTAGCCGGCCATGAGCAGCATGGCGGCCGCGGCCGCGACGATGAACACCGCGGCGTTCTGGGTGAGGACGGCGGCCAGGTTGTCGAAGGTCAGGAAGTTCTCGGTCGCGACCGAGAAGTAGGCCATCAGCAGGACGGTCGCGGCCGGCATCACCCAGCTGACGACCGCGCCGGCGCGCGCCGTACGACGGCGGGGCGGCTCGGTGTCCGGGGCGGCGGCCACCACGGCGGTGGACGGACCGGGCGGGCTGGACGGGGCGGTGGGCGGGGTCGTCACGAGGCGACGCTCCTCTCGGTGACGGCGGGTTGGGCGAGGGCGACCAGGGCCGACTCCTCGAGGTCGGCCGGGCCGGTGTGGACGACGCGGCCCTCGACCAGGACGAGCACCCGGTCGGCGAGGGCCAGCACCTCCTCCGGGTCGCTGGTCGAGAAGAGGACGGCGGCGCCGGCCTCGGCGGCCCAGGAGCGGACCAGGGCGTAGAGGTCGTGCCGGGCGCCGATGTCGACGCCCTGGGTCGGCTCGTCGAGGAGCAGGAGCCGGGGGTTCCCCAGCCCGCAGGTCCAGCGGGCCACGGCGATCTTCTGGGCGTTGCCGCCCGAGAACCCGTCGGCGGGCTGGGCGGCGCGCGGCGGGACGAGGTCGACGGTCTCGACCATCCGGGCGAAGACCTCGGACTCGCGCCGGCGACTGCGGATCGCCGTACGCCGCCCGGCGAGCCGGCCGAGATGGGGCATCAGCAGGTTCTCGACGGCGGACATGCTGCCGAACAGCGCCTGTGCCTTGCGGTCGGAGGGGACGAGTGCGACGCCACCCCGGTGGGCGGCGCGGGGCGAGTCGAGCCGGACCGGCCGGTCGTCGATCCGCACGGCACCAGCGCGCAGCGGCCGGACGCCCGAGAGCGCCTCGAGCAGGTCGGTGCGTCCGGAGCCGAGCAGCCCGAACACGCCGACGACCTCGCCGGCGCGGATCTCCAGGTCGACGGGACCGGTGAAGTCCGAGCGGGCGCCGGCCAGGTCCAGCACCACCTCGGGCCCGACCGCCGTCCGCCTCCGCCGGCGGTCGGTGGCCGCGTCCGGGGAGATGCCCTCGACCAGGCCGGCGAGGGTCAGCTCCGCGCGGGCACGGGTCCAGTGCACCCGGCCGTCGCGCAGGACCGTCGCCCGGTCGGCGACCTCCAGGACCTCACCGAGCAGGTGCGTCACGTAGACGACCGCGATGCCCCGTGCCGCCAGCCGCCGGACCAGGGCCAGCAGTGCCGCGACCTCGTGCGCTCCGAGGGCCGCCGTGGGCTCGTCGAGGATCAGCACCCGCGGGTCCAGCCGGACGGCGCGGGCGATCTCGACCATCTGCTGGGCACCGACGCTCAGGCCGTCGACCGGCGCCCGCGGGTCCAGGTCGAGCCCCAGCTCCGCCAGCACCTCGCCGGCCTCCCGTTCCTGGCGGCGGCGATCGACCGTGCCGGTGGGCCGGCGCAGCTCGCGCCCGAGGAAGATGTTGTCGGCGACCGAGAGCGGCCCGATCAGCTGGAAGTGCTGGTAGATGATGGCGATGCCGGCGTCGAAGGCGCGGCGCGGGGTGAAGCCGTCATAGGACCTGTCCCCGATCCGGATGTCCGCCCGGTCGGGGTGGACGGCTCCGCTGAGGCACCCGAGGAGGGTGGACTTGCCCGCCCCGTTGGCGCCGAGCAGGGCGTGCACCTCGCCGAAGCCGAAGGTGAGGTCGATGCCCTGGAGCACCCGGTTCTCGTCGTAGGACTTGTGGAGGTTCGCGATCGTCAGGCCCGATCCGGCCGGCTCCGCGGACACGTCAGCCGTTGAGCTGGGCGAGCAGCTCGTCGATGGTGGCGTCGTCGCCCGTCTTCGCCAGGACCGCCGGCGTGAGGGAGCTGGTCTCCCCGTCGCCGGTGATCGCGGCGATCGAGTTGTCCACGATGTCCCGGGCCAGGGACTGCACCTCGAGCGCGGCCGTGGTGCGGAAGGCTCCGTCGCCGGGGTCCTTGATGTTCTCGAGCGCCTCGGGCGCGCCGTCGGAGCCGGCGATGTAGACCTCGTCCGCGCTGAGGCCCGCGTTCTGGAAGGCCTTCTGGGCTCCGAGCGCCGCGTCGTCGTTGAGGCCGATGAACACCCGCAGGTCGGGGTTCTCGCGCAGGGCGTCCTCGGCGATCTGGAGGCCGCAGGTCTGGTCGGCGCAGTCCTGCATCGAGACGACCGGGACGTCGAGCTCCTCGAGGGCGGCCTCCGGCTTCTCCCAGCGACCGGTGATCGTGGTCAGTGCCTTGAGGGTGGTGATCGCCGCCGAGATGCCGCCGTCGGGGTGGTGCTCCTCGATCCAGGCGGACATGTCGTCGGCGATGATGGTCCCGGCCTGATCGCTGTCGAACCCCACCCCGCCGTCCTCGCCCTCCATCGGCGTGGCGTAGGTCAACCAGGCGGTGTCCTGCTCCTGCGCCTGGCGCTGCAGGTTGGTGAAGGCGGACGGGTCGACGGGGAAGATCAAGATCGCGTCGACCTTCTGCGTGATCCAGCCCTCGACGGTCGCCCGCTGGCTCTCGAGGTTGCTGGCCGTGGTGTTGTCGAGGAGGAACGTGATGCAGCCCTTCTCCTCGGCGTACTCGGCGGCCATCCGCTTGATCGCCTTGGGGGCAGCGGCCTCGCCGACCGGGTGGCTGAAGCCGATCGTGTACGACGTCTCGCAGCCGGCCAGGGCCTCGTCCTCCTGGCTGCAGGCGGCCAGGCCGGCCCCGGCGGCGAGAAGGCCGGTCGCGAGGGCGATCCGGTGGGAGGAAGTGCGGCGCATGGTGTGTCTCCTCGTGTCCCGTGGCCCCGGGTGCGGGGGCCGGTGACCGAGGACGCTAGGAGGCTGGACGGGCCGCCGGTATCGGTAGAAAGACGTAATTGGACTCAGGAGTAGTCCTTTTGTCGACGGCCCACCAGGGTTCCGCAACGAGCACGTGGACGGCAATACGGTCGAAACAATGGACCCTTACACTGGGTGATGTGAATCACACGAGCTTCGACGACCTCCTGGAGCTGGCGGCGGCCAGCTCCACCGGGGACAAGTGCCGTCGACTCGGGGAGAACATGCTGCGGAGCACCCAGGCCTCCGCCATCGGCCTGATGGCGGTCTCGGCCGAGGACGGCTCCCATCGGGAGATGCTCAACCTCGAGTACCCGCCGGAGACCGCCCGGCACCACACCACCGCCCGCTACACGCGCCACTGCGACGCTCTCAAGCTGGTCTTCCGGCGGCCGGAGACCCTCCATCGCTGGGAGGACATCCCTCGCTTCCGGGAGAGCTACGAGGCCCAGTCGGTGTACGGCCCGGCCGGCTTCCGCAACGGGACGTCGATCGTCCTGCGGTCCCCGGGCGGGCGGGGCGTCGCCCTGCTGCACGTCAGCGTGCGGGCACCGCTGTTCGACGCCGAGACCATGGCGGCGCTGATCGCCGCGCGACCGGTGCTGACCGACTGGGCGGTGACCCTGGCCCGCTTCGACGCCGCCCGGCTCAGCGCGCGGGAGGGCCAGGTGCTCGCGCTGATCCGCGACGGGCTGTCGAACGCGCAGATCGCCGAGGAGCTCGTCCTCGCGCCCCGCACGGTGACGACCCACGTCGAGAGCATCCTGCGCAAGCTGGCGGCCAGCAATCGCACCGAGGCCGCCGTCCTCGCGGAGCGCTGCGGCCTCCTGCGGCCGAACGCGGCCGACCGGCCCGGCACACCGGCCGCGTCGCGGGCCGGCGCATGATCCCCCCGCCGCGCCCGACGGCCTACGAACGCCACGCCCCCGACCCCCGCGTCGTACGCGAGGCACTGCGGCCCAGCAGGCAGGCTGTCTTTTGGCTGGAGGACGTCGGCACCCCGACCGCCCACCCGCCCCTGCACAGCACCACGAAGGCCGACCTCGTCGTCGTCGGCGGCGGCTACCTGGGCCTGTGGTCGGCGATCCAGGCCAAGCGGCGCAGCCCGGGGACGCGGGTCGTGCTGCTCGAGGCGGAGACGATCGGCTGGGCGGCGTCCGGCCGCAACGGGGGATTCTGCGAGGCGTCGATCACCCACGGCGAGGAGAACGGCCGGTCGCGGTGGCCCGAGGAGTACCCCACTCTCGAACGCCTCGGCCGGCAGAACCTCGACGCCTTCGAGCGCGACGTCTCGACCCTCGGGCTGGACTGCGCGTGGGAGCGGACCGGGGCGCTGAGCGTCGCCGTCGAGCCGCACGAGCTCGCCTGGCTCGACGACGACGCGATGGGCGCCGCAGCCGTCCGGGCGCGGATCGACAGCCCCCTGTTCCTGGGCGGACAGCATGACGCCGACGGATGCGCCCTGGTCCATCCGGCGCGGCTGGCGTTCGAGCTCGCTCGGGTCGCGGGCGAGCTCGGCGTCGAGATCCACGAGCACTCGCGGGTGTCCACGATCGGCGGCACCCGGACGCGCGGACCGATCGCGGTCGAGACCGCCCGCGCGCAGGTGCTGGCCGACCAGGTCGTCCTGGCGACGAACGCCTTCCCGTCCCTGCTCCGCAGGAACCGGTTGATGACCGTGCCGGTCTACGACTACGTGCTGATGACCGAGCCGCTGTCCGGCAGCCAGCTGGCGTCCATCGGCTGGACGGGCCGCGAGGGTCTCGCCGACCTGGCCAACCAGTTCCACTACGCGCGCCTGACCGCGGACGACCGGATCCTCTACGGCGGGTACGACGCCGTCTACCACACCGGTGGCCGGGTCCGCGCCGGCTACGAGGACCGGCCCGAGACGTTCGAGCGGTTGGCGTCCCACTTCCTCGCCACGTTCCCCCAGCTGGAGGGCCTGACCTTCACGCACCGCTGGGCCGGCGCCATCGACACCTGCACCCGCTTCACGGCGTTCTACGGGCTGGCCCGCGACGACCGGGTCGCCTACGCCGCCGGCTTCACCGGCCTGGGCGTCGGCGCGACCAGGTTCGCGGCCGAGGTGCTGCTCGACCTGCTGGCCGGAGAGCGGAGCGAGCGGACCGAGCTGGCCATGGTCCGCCGGCGCCCGCTCCCCTTCCCGCCGGAGCCCCTCGCCAGCCTCGGCATCAATCTCACCCGCGCCTCGCTCGACCGCGCGGACCACCGGGAGGGCCGGCGCAACGCGTTCCTGCGCACCCTGGACGCGCTGGGACTCGGGTTCGACTCCTGAGCCTCCGGCCGGCGTCCGACCACCTCGGAGCGTCGGCTCTCAGCCCTCGCGGATCGTCATCGCGGAGACCTTGTCGCCGGCGACGGCGAACGTGAAGCGGCTCAGGCCGTTCGCGTAGTTGCTGCGCCAGTCGCCGACCACGACGACCTCGTCGCCATCGGCCGTCACGGACTGCACGCTCAGCGTCCCCTCGGCGCCGATCAGCTCCTTGCGGCTCCAGCCGTCGATCGCCGCGCGACCGCGGAAGACGCGACCCCAGTCGTCGACCTGGCCGTCGGCAGTGAAGGAGTCCAAGAAGGCCTCCTCGTCGTGGCCGTTGACGGCCGCGATCAGCGTCGCGACCGGCTCGGGGATGTCCTTGCTCATCGGTGGATCCTCTCTCAGCGGGTGGTTCGGCGGGTGGTTTCAGCGGGTGGTGTAGCCGCCGTTGGCGAAGATGGTCTGGCCGGTGATCCACCAGCCCTCGGTGGCCAGGAAGCGCACGATCGGCGCGATGTCCTCGATCCTCGTGAGCTGGCCGCCGAGCGCCTGGGACTTGTGGAAGGCGACCCGCTCGGGCGTCTCCTGACCGTAGAAGAACGGCGTGTCCATGGGACCGGGCGCGATCGAGTTCACCGAGATGCCGCGCGCCGCGAACTCCTTGGCCGCGGCCCGTGTGAAGTGCTCGACGGGCGACTTGCCGCCGGCATAGGTCGAGTAGCCGTCGGTGAACGCGCCGAGCAGCGAGGTGACGATGGTGATGATCTTGCCGTGGTCGGCGAGGTGGCGACCGGCCTCACGCAGGAAGAAGTACGCCGACTTCGCGTTGACGTCCAGCATGTCGTCGTACTCGGCCTCGGTCGTGTCGACGATCGGCTTGCGGAGCACCTTGCCGACGGTGTTGACCGCGACGTCCACCGGGCCGAGCGCGGCCGCCGCGTCGGCGAAGAGCCGCTCGACGCTGGGCACGTCGGTCAGGTCGCCGGTGAGCAGCACGCCCCTGCCGCCCGCGGCCTCGACCGCGGCGAGGGTCTCCTCGGCCGCAGGCCGGGTGGCGGCGGAGTTGTAGTGGACGGCGACGTTGGCGCCGGCGGCGGCGACCTGGCGGCTGATCAGCCCGCCGAGGTTCTTGGCGCCGGCCGCGACGAGGACGTTCTTGCCCTCGAGAGTGGTGGAGACGGACATGGGCATTCCTCCCTATCTCAGCGATACACGGACCATGTATCGGGCTTCGGGAGTTACTGTATCGATGTGACAGCAGAACGCAAGAGCGATACACGCCAGGAGCTCCTGGAGGCCGCGGCGGCGCTCATCAGCGACGCGCCCGGCCAGGACGTGCCGCTGCGCGCGATCTGCGACCGCGTCGGCGTCAAGCTGCCCACGCTCTACCACTTCTTCGGCAGCAAGGAGGGACTGCTGACGGCCGTCGTGGAGTACGGCTTCGCGAGCTATCTGGCGCTCAAGGAGGCGGCCGAGCCGAGCGGCGACCCGGTCGAGGACATCCGCCGCGGCTGGGACGCGCACGTGCGCTTCGGCCTCGACCACGCCGGCTTCTACGCCCTGATGTACGGGCAGGTCACCCCCCACCGGCGCCCCGACGCCGCCGCGGCACCGTACGCCGCCCTGCTCCGCCTGTGCCGCGAGGCCGAGGCGCAGGGCCGGCTGGCCGTGCCGGCCGCGGCCGCCGCCGACCACGTGCTCGCCGCCAACGTCGGCGTGACCCTCTTCCTCATCACCGCCGCCGAGCCGGACCTCGCCCTGGCCGACCAGGTGCGCGACGCCACGATCGCGGCGATCACCGGCCTGCCCGGGGCCGTGGGCGCCGGGTCCACCGGCCGCGCCGATCTCGCCCGGCAGCTGCTGCACGTGCTGGCCGGCGCCGAGAAGGAGCTCGGACAGCACGAGGTGGCGCTGCTCCGGCACTGGCTCGCCACGCTCGCCGGGGCCGACCCGGCCTGACCGGCGAGCAACCGGGTCGGCCGGGTCAGCCGGCGCGCAGCACCTCGTGCCGCGCGGCCAGCCGGCGCCACATGTCCCACGCCCGGGCCACCTGCCCGGCGTTGGTCTCCGCCGCCGCGTGCCCCTCCCCCTCCGTGAGCGCGACGACGTCCGCGAGGGGCAGGGTCCGCAGCACGAGAGCCGCGTTCTCCTCGGCGTACACGGCGCGGTAGACGGTCAGCGGGAGCGATGGCCCGACCGCGACCGAGCCGTGCCCGCGCATCAGCGCGAAGGGCGCGTCGCCCAGCGACGCGGCGAGCGCGGCGCCGAGCGGGGCGTCGCGCACCAGCAGGTCGGTCGCGTCCCCGGCCGTGCCGCGGATCTCGAAGCGCGCTACCCCCTGTGCCAGGAAGCCGGCCATGTGGAAGAGCGGGCGCAGCGGTGCCGACGACAGCCCGAACGGGATGACCGACGCGGAGTGGCTGTGCACGACGGCGTGGACGTCGGGGCGCGCGCGGTAGATCTCGGCATGGATGAAGCGCTCGAGGTACGACGGCGCGGGGTCGTGCGTCGCACCGTCGAGGCCGTACTCCTGGATGTCCGCGGGTGTCACCAGCACGGGCGCCATGTTGCGGGCCAGCAGGAACCGGTCCGCACGCTCCGCGCTGCGCACGCTCACGTGCCCGAAGGCGTCGAGCACGCCCTGGTCGAACAGGATGTGGTTGGCCTCGGCGAGCTGCGTGCGCAGGTCGTCGGTCATCGGGTCTCCTCGGGGAAGGTCGCCCCCGCCGCCCGGAGCAGGGCGATCAGGTCGGCGTCGGTGGTCGGGCGCAGGTTGTTGGCACGGAACGGGTTGCGGGCGCTCGCCTCGAGCATGCGGGAGCCGTCCACGGATCCGGGGGGCAGGCCCAGCTCCGCGAAGGAGGCGACCAGGCCCAGCCCGTCGTACAGCTCCTCGACGAGGGGCAGCAGGGCCAGCGTCTCCGCGGCGAGCACCGGAGTGTTGAAGCGGGCCACATGCGGCAGCAGCACGGCGTTCTGCAGGCCGTGCGGCACGGGGACGGACGGCGAGGACGACAAGGCGTGGACGAGGGCGAGACCGCTGTTGCCGCAGGCCATGTTGGCCGCGCAGCTCGCCTCGAGCAGCTCCTGCAGGGTCTCGTCGTTGGCGCCCGCGGCGTTGCTGCCGTCGCCGACGCCCGCCGCCGCGACCGGCAGCCGCTCGATGATCGAGCGAGCCGCGGGGATCGCCGTCGCGGTGGTGAAGTAGCTCGCTCCCCTGGCCCACAGCGCCTCCAGCGCGTGCGAGAGCGCGTCGAGGGCGGAGTGCACGAGCGGGTCGCGCGGGAGGCTGCGGAGCACGCTCGCGTCGAGCACCGCCGCCCGCGGGGCGCAGAGCTCCCCGCGGACGACGATCTCGTTGTCGCGCCCGGCCTCGTGGAGGACGAGGGCGTTGGAGACCTCGCTGCCGCTGCCGGCCGTGGTGGGGACGGCGATGGTGGGCGCCGGCTGCTCGCCGACCTTGTCCCGCCCCTCGTAGGCATCGATCCGCTGGTCGTTGGTGAGCCGGATGCCGACCGCCTTGCCGACGCCGAGCGCCGACCCGCCGCCGACGGCGAGCACGCACCGCGCTCCCGCCGACCGCGCCTGCTCCACCGCCTGCTCGACGACGTCGATGTCGGGGTCCGGGTCGACCAGCACCCGGCTGACGACGATCGCGGTGGGCGCGTGGTCGAGCACGCGGTCGAGGACGCCGGCACGGTCGAGCGCGGTGTCGGCCACGACGGCGACCTCGCGCCGGCCGAAGCCGGCGATGAGCGCGTCCAGTCGTGTCAGGCTGCCCAGCCCGGTGACCACCTCGGTGCGCACGGCGTACCGCGGGAAGGTCGTCACCTCAGCTCCGAGGTGATCAGGTCCGCGGCGCCGACCCGCGCGACGTTGGACTCGAGGAGGCGCGCGCAGCCGGGGCAGACGTACTCGCGCAGCTCCAGCTCCTCGTGCAGCCGCAGGAGCGGACCGTGTGCGCGCGCCGGGACGGTGCGGCGGTGGGCGGAGCGCTTCCAGTCCGCTCCCGCGCCCAGGTCGTGGCCGCAGGTGCAGCGCACGTGGCCGTCCGCGGCGACGCGCAGGTCGGGGGTCAGGCACCGGCCGTCCTCGCTGTCGGCGGAGCCGGTGGCGAGGGCGGGCGCGGAACCCAGCCGTTCGGCGCGGATCGCGGCCCGTCGGGCGTCGGTCGCCGCGTCGTCCACGGCGAGCGCGTCGTCGAGCACGACGCCGTAGATGTCGGCCGCGGTCTCCCGGCCGACCTGCCGGGTCGCCACGTCCTGGGCGACCTGGGCCGGCTCGCGGTCGATCGGGTCGCCGTAGCCGCCACCGCCCTGGAAGCTGTAGGACACGACATCGCCCCGGCGCAGCGTGAAGAAGCCGGGCTTGGCGTTCATGGTCTCCCGCTCGCCCGTCCAGGTCGCGTGGTCGGCGGCCGAGTGCACCCGGCCGACCGGCGAGACGCCGTCGACGCGGTGCAGCAGCTCGTTGCGGTTGCAGGATCCCTCCATGCCGCCGAAGATGCCGGCGCTGTTGGGCACCTCGACGCCGTGGCCGATGAGCATCGCCTGCAGCTGGTCGGTCCCGTGAGGAGTGAGCGCGAGCCCGACGGTCGAGCCGCCGCGCTGGCGGCCGGGACCCGACGAGTCGGGCACGATCCCCCGGTAGAGGAAGAGGATCTGCCCGTCGGCCTCGTGCGACTCGACGTTGGCGATCGCCGGCCGCGGGACGCAGAAGTCGCCGGAAGCGGTGAGACCGTCGTGGTCGCGGTAGGCGCCGCCTCCGCCGGCCGTGGAGTCGAGCAGGAAGTTGCCGTAGGGATCGCCGTCGGGATACAGGCCGCTGAGCACCATCACGCTCATCGACCCCTTGGTCACGCCGGCGCCGTGCCGGGCCACCTCCGGTGCGGTGGTCACCAGCCGCGACAGGGCGCCGAACGCGACGTTGGTGACCACCCAGACCGCCGAGACGGTCGCACTCGAGACCGGTGCCGGCCAGGTGGCGTTCGCGACGGTGCCCTGGGGCGCGGTGATCGACACCGGGCGCAACAGGCCCTCGTTCCAGCGCAGGTTCGGCGCCAGCGTCGGCAGCAGGGCGGTGAAGACGCCGGCGACCAGGCCGGAGTAGGTGCAGTTGATGAAGCCGGGCGCCTGCTCCGAGGTGCCGGTGAAGTCGAAGTCGAGCGCGTCGCCGGTCTTGGTCACGGTCAGCCGGAACTCGTAGAGCCTGTTCTCGTGTCCGTCGTGCTCGATCCAGTCGACGGCGCGGAAGACGCCGTCGGGCAGCGTGCTCAGCACCTGGCGCAGCTCGCGCTCGGAGTGGTCGAGCTCGTGGGCCATCACCTCCAGCACGGTGTCGAGGCCGTAGCGCTCGAAGAGCTCGGTGAGCCGGCCGGCCGCGACGTTGTTGGCCGCGATCATCGCCTTGAAGTCCAGGCCCACGGTGGTGGGCATCCGGGTCATGCCCATGAGCATCGACCAGAGGTCGGCACGGATCTCGCCGCCCTCGACGAGCTTGATGCCGGGCAGCAGCATGGCCTCCTCCTGGATGCCCCGGGCGGCGAGGCTCCAGCTGCCGAAGTTCATGCCGCCGACGTCGATCTGGTGCGCGCACGCGCCCACCCACGCGACCCGGCGGCCCTCGGCGAAGACGGGCGCCACGAAGGTGACGTCCATCTGGTGCAACGCCCCCTTGTAGGGGTCGTTGAGCACGAACATGTCGCCCTCGGCGATCCCGGGGTTCTCCTCGCAGTCGGCGATGATGTTGCGCACCACGCTGGCCATCGAGCCCGAGTGGAAGAGCACCTGCGGGCCCATCGTGACGACGGAGCCGTCACCGAGGTAGATCCCGACGTTGAAGTCGGTCGCCTCGGTCACGACCGGCGATCCGGAGACGTTCTTGAGGGTCGTCGCCTGCTCCTCGGTGATCGCCGAGAGCTTGTTGCGGATCACCTCGAAGGTGATCGGGTCGAGTGCGGTGGTGCTCATGCGTCTGCTCCTGTCTGGGGGGTGATCAGCAGGTTGCCGATCGCGTCGACGTGGACCCGCTGGCCGTGGGCGACGTACACGGTGGTGGTGGGGTGCTCGACGACGACCGGTCCGGCGAGCTGCCGGCCGGGCTCCATCGCGTCCCAGTCGACGACGGACGCCTCGCACCAGTCGCCCGCGCGTACGTCGAACACGGGCCGGGTGCGCGTGTCCGCGCCGGCGGTGGGCTCGAAGGCCCGGAAGGTCGGCTTGACCGTGCGGCCGATCCCGGCGACCCGGAAGGTCGTCAGCTCGATGCCGGCCTCCCGGAAGCCGGAGCCCTTGCCGTAGGTCTCCTCGTAGGTGCGCTCGAAGAGCAGCACCAGGTCGTGCAGGCAGTCCGGGTCCGCGAGGTCCCCGGTCACCGGGATGATCAGCTCGTGGGTCTGGCTGCGGTAGCGCATGTCGATCGACCGGTCGATCACGATGTCGGCCTCGGCGACGTCGTCGCCGGCCAGCTTGGCCAGCACCTCCTCCTCGAGCTCCTTGAAGATCGCCTCGACGTGGGAGCGGTCGAACTCCTCCCACGGCGCGGCACTGGCGCGCGAGCTGCGCAGCGACTCCGAGCGCTCCGCGCCGTGGTGGATGTCCGCGCTCAGCGCGCCGTACGCACTGTGGGCCATCGAGGTCGCGGGGACGACGATCGACGCGACGCCCAGCTCGGCGCCGAATCCCGCGCAGTGCATGGGGCCCGCGCCGCCGTAGGCGTAGAGGACGAAGTCGCGCGGGTCGTGCCCGCGCCCGACGGTCAGCTCCCGCAGGGTGTCGGCCATCCGGGCGTCCACGATCTCGCGGACGCCGGCGGCGGCCTCGACCACGCTGATGCCCAGCGGCTCGGCGATCTGGGTGCGGATCGCCTCCTCCGCGGCGGCCTTGTCGATGGCCATCCGGCCGCCGAGGAAGTTGTCGGGGTCGATGACGCCGAGCGCGACGTCCGCGTCGGTGACGGTCACCTGGGTGCCCCCGCGCCGGTAGCAGACCGGACCGGGATAGGAGCCCGCGCTGGCCGGACCGACGCGGAGCTTGCCGTTGACGACGGTGGCGATCGAGCCGCCGCCGGCGCCGATCGCGGTGATGTCGACCATCGGTGTCGCGACGTGGTACTTCGCGACCTCGGTGACCGCCTTGACGACCGGCTTCCCGTCGACGACCAGGCCGACGTCGAAGCTGGTGCCGCCCATGTCGGAGGTGATGATGTTGCGGTGGCCGAGCTGGGCGGCCAGGTGGTGCGAGCCGAGCACGCCGCCGGTCGGCCCGCTGCCGAGGAGCAGCACGCCGCGCTGGGCCGCGTCGCGGGCGTTCATCACGCCGCCGATGCTGTTGAGCACGCTGAACCGGCCGGCCAGGCCCTCCGCCCGCAGCCGCGCCTCCAGGCTCTCCAGGTAGCGCTCGACGACCGGGCCCAGGTAGCTGTTGAGCACGGTGGTCGCGGTCCGCTCGTACTCGCCGAGCACCGGGTTCACCTCGCTCGAGAGGCTGACGTACGCCGCCGGGCCGGCCAGCTCGCGGACGATCTCGCCGATCCGCCGCTCGTGCGCCGGGTTGCGGAAGGACCAGAGCAGGCACACCGCGAAGGACGTGATGCCGGCGTCCACGAGCCGCCGCACCTCGGCCCGGACCGCCTCCTCGTCCAGCGGGACGACGACCTCGCCGGCGTGGTCGACCCGCTCCGGCACCTCGGCGATGAGGTCGCGCGGCACGATCGGGTCCGGGTAGGACCGCTCACTGAAGTCGCCGAGCTTCTCGACCGGCACCCCGGCGGTGAAGCCCATCAGCCGCTGGATGATGAGGGTGTCGCCGAACCCCCGGGTCGTGATCAGCCCGGTCGGCCGGCCCCGGCGCTCGATCAGGGCGTTGGTCGCCTGGGTGGTGCCGTGGCCGAAGGTCACCACCTTGCCCAGCAGCTCGCGCACCGTCTCGCCCCGGTGCTCGGCGACCAGCGCGAGCGCGTCGAAGACGCCGACGTCGAGGGAGTCGGGCGTGGTGGGCGCCTTGGTGGCGTAGACGGTGCCCACGGCGTCCATCACCACGATGTCGGTGAAGGTGCCGCCGGTGTCGACGCCGATGTAGAGGTCCTGGCTGGCGCCGGTCCCGGTGTCGTGATGAGTGGTCATGATGATTCCTCGGGTTTCCTTCGGTTCCTAGTTCAGCGCATGGGGGCCGGCTCGGGGAGGGGTTCGACCCCCGAGCGGTACGCGGTGGTGGCGAGCGATGCGGGGGTGAGCGCGTCGCCGGCGAGCTCGGCGACGACGCGGCCGGCACCGACGACCAGCACCCGGTCGCACAGGTGGGCCAGGTCGTCGTACTCGACGCTGACCACGACGGCCGCCATGCCACCGGCGGCCGCGGCCGCGAGCAGCGCGAAGATCTCCGCCTTGGCGCCGACGTCGACGGCCTGGGTGGGCTCGTGGACGACGAGGACGCGGGGCCGCGTCGACATCCACTTGCCGATGACGACCTTCTGCTGGTTGCCGCCGCTGAGGTTGCCGGCGAGGGCGCCGGCGTCGGCGGGCGAGACGGCGTAGTCGCGCACGACGCCGTCGGCGAGGCGGTGCTCGGCGCGGGCGCTGAGCCCCGCCCAACGCCGGAACCGGCGCAGGTGCGGCAGGCCGACATTGCCCGTGACCGACACCGACGTGGCCAGCGCGCGGCGCTTGCGGTCGGCCGGCACGAGCGCGAGCCCGGCTCGCACCCGGGTGCGCACCGGCGTGCTCGCGACCCGGATCCGCCGGCCGTCGACGGTCAGCTCGCCCTGGGCGCCGGAGCGCGGGTCCATGAGGAGATAGGGCACGTCCTCGAAGCCGGAGCCCGGCAGGCCGGTGATGCCGAGCACCTCCCCGGCCGCCACGGAGAACGAGATCCCCCGCACCGCGCCGCCGCTCAGGTCGGCGACGTCGAGCACCGGCGCCCCGGTCCGGCCGTCGCGCTGCGGGTAGTAGGCGTCGATCGCGCGGCCGACGATCTGCTCGACGAGCCGGTCGTGGTCCAGCTCCGCCACGGGCGTGTCCGCGACGATGCGTCCGTTGCGCAGCACCGCGACCCGGTCGGCGGTCGCGAGGATCTCCTCGAGCCGGTGACCGATGAGCAGCACGCCGACCGCACGGCTCCGGGCCAGGGCGCGCACCCAGTCGAGCATCTCCGCCGCGTCGTCGCGACCGAGCGCGGCGGTCGGCTCGTCCAGGATCAGTGCCCGCAGTCCGCCGTCGCTCTCCGGCCCGGCCGCCCGGGCGATCGCGATCTTGGCCGCGTCGGCGAGCGACAGCGTGCCCGCGTCGTCGCGTACGTCGACGCCGATGCCGTGGTCGTCGAGGAAGGCCTGCGCCCGGCGCCGCTCGGCCGGCCAGTCCAGCCGCGCGAGGGACCCCGCCGCGAGCCGGTCGACGAGGAGGTTCTCCAGCACCGACAGGCCGGTCACCATCCGCGACTCCTGGTGGACGAAGCGGACGCCGGCGGCACGGGCGCGCGCGGGATGGATGTGCCCCTCGAGATCCTGGTCCCCGAAGTGGATCCGCGACCCGCGGTCGGGCTCGTGGTAGCCGCTGAGGATCTTGACGAGCGTGGACTTCCCGCTGCCGTTGGCGCCGACGAGGGCGGTCACCTCACCGGCTCGGACGTCGAGGTCGACGCCCTGGAGCACCGGGACGCCCGGCACGTACGACTTGCGCACGTCACGCAGCTCGATGACCGCCCCCACCGGAGTCACTGCTTCCAGATCCCGGCGAACAGCTCGGCGTAGGCGCCGCTGCCGGCGTACCACGAGCCGTCGTCGGCGGCGTCCGCCTCCAGCACCAGGTCGCCGACGTTGTCCTGGTCGAAGATCCGCACCGGCGCGACCACCTCCGACAGCGTCTCCTGGCCGGCCATCGCCCGCAGCAGCTGGTCCGCCTCCAGGTAGGCCAGCGCGTCGAGGTCGATGCCGACCATCGCCTTGATCGGCGAGCCCTTCGCCAGCTCCTGCAGGAACGGCAGGTTGCCGTTGACCGTGACCACCGTGAGATCGCTGCGCCCGGCCTGCAGGATCGCCGGGTTCGTGAACTGCGTCATCGGGTCGAAGGCCGGCACCACGTAGGTGATCTCCGGGTTCTTCACCAGCTCCGAGCTGGTCGTCGGGCCGAGGTCGTTGGCCCAGTTGGCGAGCGTGACGCCCTTGACGGTGAGCGAGCAGTCCGGGCAGGTCTCCTCGATCCGCTCCTCGAAGGCCTTCTGCTCCGAGACCGAGCCCACGACGTCGGGGGTGGTGAGGAAGAGGACGTCGGCCTCGCCCCCGGAGTCGCGGACGATCCAGTCGGCGGCCAGCTCGCCGGTCAGGGCGAACGGCTGGCTGGTCTGGCCGGCCAGGCCGTCGGCGAGGTCGGTGGTGGTGACGTCGACGGCGGCACCCGAGAGCACGGGGATCCCCGCCTTCTCCGCCGCGGCCAGCGACTCGGCGTACGTCGCCGGCTCGGGCCCGTCGACCTGGATGGCGTCGGCGCCCTGGGCGATGCCCTGCTGGATGCAGGCGTTGGCGTCGACCGGGTTGCCCTTGCCGTCGCAGGTGGTGACCTCGACGCCGACACTGGCGAGCGCCTCGGTCAGATTGCGGCCGATGCTGGCCAGGAACGGGTTGCCGGCGTACTGGGTCACCCACCACACCGTCGTGCCGCGCAGCGCGCTCACGTCGAAGGCCGGGCCGGCGTACGTCGCCTCGACCGGCCCGGTGTGCGCCGCGACGTTGTCGACGACGGCCTGCGGGACGTCGCCGCCCCCGCCTCCCGACGCGGTCTCGGCCGGCGACGTGCAGGCGGCGAGCGCGGCGGCCAGACCGGCGGCGGACAGGGCCGCGACGATCCTGCCGGCGCGGCCGGGGATCCGTGGTGCTGAGGACATCGACTTCTCCTTGGGATGCAGAGGTGGGACGGAGCCCGAGCTCACGGACGCCCCGCGGACGGGGCGGCCATCGCGGCGATGCGCGAGACGGTGACGGCGACGACCACGGCGGCGCCGTAGAAGACGTCGCGGATCCACGGGTCCAGGCCGACCAGCACGAGGCCGCTGATCCCGGTGGCGAGGAAGAGGACGGCGATCATCGTGCCGATCGGGTTGGACGTGCCGGGCTCGACGATCGCCGAGCCCAGGAAGGCCGCGGCGAAGGCGGGCAGCAGCAGCGTCTGCAGGGAGGTGGGCTGGAGACCGCCGGCGATGCCGATGACGACGATGCCCGCGGCGCCCGCCAGGAGCGCGGTCCCCACGAAGCTGAGCACCTTGATCCGCGCGACCGGGAGGCCGGACAGCCGGGCCACCTCGGCGTTCTTCCCCACGAAGACGGCGCCGCGGCCGAAGACGGTGTGGCGGTAGACGAACCACATCGCCACGCCGACGCCGATCGCCAGGAAGAAGGCGGTGTTCACCCGTGCCAGCTGGGTGTTGAGCAGGTTGCCGAGCTCCGGCGAGACGCCGCTGATGGTGAGCGAGTCGCTGAGCCAGACCGACAGGCCGACGAGCAGCGTGCCCATGCCGAGGGTGACGATGATGCTCTCGACGCCGACCTTGACGGTGAGGAAGGCGTTGACCAGCCCGACCGCGAGCGCGGCGCCCAGCCCGAGGGCCACCGCGAGCCACACGCCGAGGCCGGCGACGGCGTTGAGCTGCGCGGCGGTGGTCGCCGCGATCGTCATGGTCCCCGCGATCGACAGGTCGATCTCCCCGGTGACCAGGGTCGGGACCAACGCCAGGGCGAGGAGGAGGAGCACCGCCTGCGAGCTGAGCAGCGAGGTGATGTTGGCGGCGGTCGGGAAGGTCTCCGGGGCGAGCACCGCGAAGACGGCGATCTCGACGATCCAGACCGCCACGATGCCGTAGCGGTAGCCGAGGGAGCGCCAGCCGGCGGTACGCCGCCGCGGGCCCGCCGCCGGCTGCGTGCGGGGGCCGGGCCGCTGCAGGGTGGTGTCGGTCATCGAGCTTCCTTCCTGGGCACGGGAGGTCGTCCACCCGTGGTGGTGGGGCTCCGAGAGAGGCGTGGTCCGGGGCATGGCGGACCGCGGTGGTGCCGCCGGTCCGGTGGGTGACGCCCGTCACGCCGGTCCCTCAACTCTGTTGTCTTGCAGAAGGCAGGACCAGATACTTCTGGAATGCAGAAGCCCGAGAAGTCCCGCGAGGTGCCGGCCTACATGGTGTCGTCGGTGGACCGCGCCTTGCGGCTCATCCAGATGCTCCGCGATCACGGCGAGCTGCGGCTGCGCACCGCCGCGCGCGACCTCGACGTCGCCGAGTCGACCGTGCACCGGCTGATGTCGATGCTCGTCTTCCACGGCTTCGCCGTGCAGGACGAGTCGAAGGCCTATCGCCCCGGGCCGGCGCTCGGGGTGGGTCCGGTCGGACTGTCGTGGACCCGGCAGCTGCGCGACGTCGCCGTACCGCACCTGGAGCTGCTGTCCAACCGCACCGGCGAGACGGCGAACCTCGTGGTCCGGGTCGGCACCAAGATCCACTTCCTGTGGAGCCAGGAGGGCAACCGGACGCTGCGCATCGTCTCGCGCATGGGCGCGGTGCTGCCAGCCAGCACGTCGGCCGGGGGCAAGGCGCTGCTCGCCGACCTGACCGACGACGCGCTGCGCCGGCTCTACCAGAGCGACGGGGCCGACGCGATGGGCGACGCCCTCGGCGACCGCGACCTGGCCGCACTGCTCCGGGAGCTGCGCGCCTGCCGGCGCAACGGCTTCGCGACCACCAACCAGAAGACCGAGAAGGGCGTCAGCGCGGTCGCCGTGCCGCTGCGCGACGGGACCGGCCGGGCGATCGCGTCGATGTCCGTCTCGGCCCCCTCGGCCCGCTTCCCCGAGCTGCTCGCGCCGGAGTCGATCCAGCTGATCATGACCAGCCGGCACGACCTGCAGCTCGACGTGGCCGCACTGGGTCTCTGAGCCGCCGGCGGCTCGAGCTCCTCGACACGTCCTCGCCCCGGGGGCACGGGGCACGCGACGAGCTCACGGCGCGTCAGGTCATGATGTTGATGACCTTCTCCTCGGTGTAGGAGAGCAGCTCCTCGAGGCACTCCTCCTTGCCGCCCACACCGGAGGCCTTCACCCCGCCGTACGGGACGTTGGGGAAGTGCTGGCTCGAGCCGTTGACCCACACGAACCCGGCCTCGAGGGCCCGCGCGACGCGGACCGCACGGTCGAGGTCCTTGGTCCACACGCTGCCCGTCAGGCCGTACTCCACATCGTTGGCGATCGCGACCGCCTCCTCCTCGGTGTCGAAGGCGATCACCGAGAGCAGCGGCCCGAAGACCTCCTCCCGGGCGATCCGCGAGGCGGGCGCGACATCGACGAGCACGGTCGGCGCGACGAACAGCGAGTCCTCGAAGCCCGGTCCGGCGGGACGGCCACCGCCGGTGCGGACCACCGCACCCTCGGATCGGGCGATGTCGACGTAGGACAGCGACTTGTCGAACTGGGTGCGGTTGATCATGGTGCCCTGCTCCGAGCCCTCGTCGAGCGGGTCGCCGATCGTGCGGGCCTCCACGAGCTCGACGACCCGCTCGACGAGCCGGTCGTGCAGCGAGCGGTGCACGAGCAGCCGCGAGTTGGAGCCGCAGGACTGGCCGGACCAGGTGAAGTTCATGCCGGCGACCGCGCCGGCCGCCGCCCGCTCCAGGTCGGCGTCCTCGAAGACCACCATCGCGTTCTTGCCGCCGAGCTCGAGCGTCACCTGCTTGACGCCGCTCTCGGCCGCCGCCCGCTGGATCGCCCGCCCGGTCGGCTCGGAGCCGATGAACCCGATGCGACGCACCGCCGGGTGCCGCACCAGTCGGTCCGGCACCGCCGGTCCGTCGCCGACGACGACGTTGACCACGCCCGGCGGGAACACCTCCCGGGCCAGCTCGGCCAGCCGCAGGGTCGAGAGCGGCGCCGCCTCCGGCGGCTTGGCCACGACCGGGTTGCCGGCCACGAGCGGGGCAGCCATCCGGCAGGCGAACATCAGCGGGTGGTTGTAGGGGAAGATCTTGGCGACCACCCCCACCGGCTCGCGCACCGTGAGGTGGAGGTTCTCGCTCGCCGGGATCGTGGCGCCCTTCATCTCCAGCGCGAACCCGGCGTACATCCGCATCTGGAGCAGCGCGACCTCCACGTCGACGCGGGCGTTGGAGATCGGGGACCCCGCGTCGACCGTGTCGAGCAGGGCCAGCTCCTCGCCGTGCTCCTCGACCAGGTCCGCGAACCGCCGCACCAGTGCGGCGCGCTCGAGCGCCGGCGTCGCCCGCCACCCCGGCAGCGCGGCCTCGGCCGCCGCGACCGCCCGGTCGACGTCGGCGAGGGAGGCGTCGGGCACCGCGACGATCGCCTCCTGCGTGTAGGGGTCGCTCACCGTGAAGGTGGCCCCGCCCTCGGCCGGCACCAGCGCGCCGCCGATCAGCAACCGCCAGTCACGCTCGGCCAGCGTGGCGATCTCGGCCGCCCGGGCGGTGCGGGCGGGGACTCCCCGGTCGGCGACGGACATCGATGCGTTCATCTCTTCCTCCACGAGCAGACGGCGGGCCGGGCGCCCGGCGTCGCCCCACCTTCGCGCAGCGCAGAAACTGACCGGGAGCACTTTCTCCATCACAGAAGTCCGACCCGGCTCGACCGGTCCTCGGCGAACCGATCCCGGGCAGGAGGCAACCGATCCGGCCTCCGGGGCGTCTCTCCCTACGTGCTGTGGATCGCCGGCGGAGTCATGTGGTTGATCGTCCTGCTGCTCGCGGGCGTCGCGATCGCGCGACGCTGAGTGTCACGCGCGTCGCCCCGCCGCATCCGGCCCCGGACGCACGGGAGCCCGTGCCGGGGACTCCCGGCACGGGCTCCGTACGTCGGGCACCCGGCCCGCGTGCGCTACGCCACCTGGCCGCGGCGGGCGAGGACCAGCCCGGCGCCCGCGAGCACCAGCAGGACGCCGAGCGGCATCAGCCAGCCGTCGGGACCACCGGTGTTCGGCAGCGCGGTGGCCTGCTGTCCACCGACCGCGCCGGTGTCGTCGTCCGACTTCTTCGGCGGCGCGGTCTCCTGGACGCCACCGACCTCGCACACCACACCGGAGTCGACCGGCGCCGAGGCCGGATAGGTGTAGGTCGGCTGGTCGCCGACGAACAGGTTGCCGAGCGTGGCGATCAGCTGGATCACCCCGTTGACCACCGAGACGGTGTAGCCGGCGGTGGCGACGGGCGGGATCCAGGCGGCGTTGCCGGGACCGCACGGGTCGCTGGGCGCCAGCGCCGGCGCGACCAGGCACGCCGGGTCGTTGTCGGCGGGGAGGTTGTAGACGTGCAGCTTCGTCCCGCCCGGGAAGACGTTGTTGCCCGTCGCGGTGAGGGTCAGCGACCCGTCGCCCGGGTCGACCGACGACGTCCAGGGACCGGCCGGCACGGTGCCGAACGCGACGTTGTCGGGGCCGCACGGGTTGACGGTGGGCACCACCGGCGGCTGCACGACGGTCGGGCAGGGATCCGTGTTGGTCTCCACCGGCGGGGCGTAGACGTGGGTCGGCGACGGCCCGGGGAAGGTGTAGCCCGCGTTCGCGGTGAGCGTGACCTGCCCGGCGCCCGGGGTGTCCATCGCCACCGTGTAGGCGGCGGTGTTGCCCGGGTTCAGCCAGATCGCGTTGCCGACGCCGCAGGGGTCGTCCATCTGCAGCGCGGGCGGCGTGACCACGATGTCGGTGTTGCCGCAGTTCTGGTTGACTGGGTCGGTGTCCACCGGTGGCGGCGGGCTGGTGAAGGACGTCAGTCCGCCGGGGGTGTTCGACGGGAAGAGGTAGCCCGGGTTCGCGGTGAAGGTGATCGACCCGTCCGGGTTCCGCACCCAGGTGTACGCCGGCGAGCTGGCCGGGTCGGCCCAGCTGGTGTTGTTGGCGCCGCACGGGTTGAGCAGGGTCAGCGTCGGCGGGTTCACCATCGTCGGGCAGGCGGAGTTCGGCACCTGGCCGGGGATCTCGCTGTCGTCGAGGTAGCGGATCACGATCGAGTCGTGCGCGTCGGCGAAGGCGAAGGAGGGGAAGCCCATCGCGGGCGTCCAGTCCTTGAGCGAGCTGACCGACGGGACGATGACGTGGTGGGAGTAGCCGCCCGGGGTGCTGACGTACTTGCAGACCACGACCTTCTTGTCGTTCACGGCCTGCGGCACGACGGCGCTCGGAGCCTTGCCGGCCTTGGCCGCGGCCTGGACCGCGGTGTACTCCGCGGCCGGCGTGGTCTGCTCCGACGGTCCGGTCGACGCGTCGCCCGGCGCGGCGTCCTCCTTGTCGGCGGACGCGTCGGCCGGCTCCTCGGCGGGTTCGTCGGGCGCGTCGGCCGGCTTCTCGCCGGCCTGATCGCCCTCGTCGGCACCCGGCTCGGTGGAGGGCTTCGGCTTCGGCTCCGGCTCCGGCTTCGGCTCCGGGGCCGGCTCGGGCTCCGGCGCGGGCTTCGGTTCCGGTTCGGACTCCGGCGCGGGCTCCGGCTTCGGGTCCGCGGCGGGCTCGGCCGGGGTCTCCGGCGAGGACGCCGACGGGGCGGTGGCGGGATCAGGGCCCGGGTCGGCGGCGTCGTCGGCGAGGGCCGGGCCGCCGAGGGTGGCGCTGGCCAGCACGAGGGCCGGCAGCGCGAGAGCGATCGAGTGCCGCCACCGGCGGGCGGTCGCGGCCCGCTCCGGCTCGGCAGGGCGCCGGAGTCGGCGCACGGAGATGGACATGTTCGGGTACCCCCCACTGCGTCGCGCCGAGGGGTGCCGCGACAAGCTGCCATGATGCTGAATCGGGCGGCCGAGAACCGGAGGCCGTCGAGCCCGCCGTCCACGCCCCACCGCGAACCCGGGTCGACACTGCCTCCTCCGAGCGCCCGCACCTCCCGAGACGGAGGGGACGAACGGATCCCACCCAGCAGCGTAGGGAGGACCAAAGTCCCGGGTGGAGGGATTTCGGGTAAAAGTGCGCCTGGGGCGCAAGATTTAACCTTGGCTCCCGGTGACGCCGCACGATCCGAGGAGGGATCGCCAGATCGGTGCTGGCGCGCGCGGCCCCCGGAGCTCAGGCGAGGACGGCCACCGCGGCGCCGTACCCCTCCGGGACGACGACATCGCGCACGGTCCACGGCCCGAGGCTGCGGCCGGCCGCCTCGTCGGTGCCGAGGTAGTCGAGATGGGGGTCGCGGCCCAGCCCGATGCCGATGCCCTTCAGGTACGCCTCGGTGCGTGACCACGCGCGGGTGAACCGGACCGTGGCCCGGCCGCCGTCGAGGGTGCCCTGGGCGGCGGCCTCGATCTCCTCGGACTCACGCGGGTGCAGCAGCTTCGCGAGAGCGACCGGGTCGTCGGGGTGGCGCTCGACGTCGACCCCGACCGGCGCCTCAGTCACCGCCACGAGGATCTGCCCCGGGGTGTGACTGAGCGAGAACTCCACGCCCGCGCCCTCGGCGCGCGGCCGGCCGTGCGGCTCACCGCACCCCGGGCAGGGATGCCGGCCCCAGACGACCTTCTCCGGTGGCGTGTCGGTCGCCGCGCCGACGACCAGGCGCGCGGCGGCGTGCGCGATCTCGTAGGCGAGCCGCAGCTCGGCCCGGACGTACGACGACGCCTGCCGCCGCTCGTCCTCGTCGAGCCAGTCGCGAGCGACCTCGAGCTCCTCGTCGCCGATGGTGGCCGTCGGGACCCGCCAGATGCCGAGCCCGCCGCCGGGCCGGGTCACGGGGGTGTTGAGGAAGGTGTCCAGGACGACCGGGGTCACCGGCTCCGCCCTGCGGTCCGGAACCGCCTGCGCCACGTCGCGAGTCATCGCTCCCGAGGCTAACAAGGACCTGTGAGCCGGCTCACGCCGGTGCCGGGCGACGTCGGGCGACGTCGGGCGACGAGGGGCGAGAGCAGACGAGGAGGGACCAAGGGGGACGAGTTCCTCGCCATTGCCACTCACCCCCGCGCCTACGATCCGCCCTCGACCCCGGAGCAGGCGCTCGGAGCAGTGCAGGCTCTCGCCGGCCTGCCGACAGTCGCGCTCCTGGGCGAAGGCCCCGACCATCTGAAGACGCGGAACCCGCTCGTCAGCTGACCTCCGGCTCCCGACGCTCGGCGGCCCGGCGGGCGCGGCCGATCGCGTCCTCGACGACCGAGTTCAACCGGGATCCGTTGGGCCACCCGTCGTAGTGGCAGGCGAGGATGACCAGCTCGCGCAGGGCCTCCGCGTCGAGCTCGCCGTTGGCGAGGGCGGCGGGGACCTGGATGCCGAGGACGTCGTCGGCCCGTTGACCGACGAGCAGGCCGATGAGGAACAGCCGGCGATCGCGGTCGCTGAGACCGGGGCGCTGCCAGATGTCGCCGAACAGGTGGTCGGCGGTGTAGCGGAAGAAGTCCCCCTCGCCGTCGGCCATGTCGAAGCCGTAGACCTGCTCCATCTTGCGCAGCCCTCGGGCGCGCAGCTCCGGCAGGTCGCCGAACTTGTCGGTCGGCTCGCCGACCGGCTCGTCGACCGGCTGGCCGTCCGGGCCCGTCATCGCAGGACCTCCCGCAGGTCGAGGACGACGGCGCCGTGGTCTCCGATCACGATCTCGGCCACCGGCTCGCGGTCGTCGAGGTGGGCCTCGGTCTCCCAGGCGCCGTCGACGTTGAGCAGGGCGTCGATGGTGCGCAGGTCGGGATCGACGATCCAGAGCCGCTCGACGCCGCCCTCGGCGTACTCCATCGGCTTGCGGATCGTGTCCTCGCCGCGGGTGCTCGGCGAGAGCACCTCGGCGACCAAGAGCGGCATGACCGTCCGGAAGACCTCGTCGGTGCGGCTCTCGGCCATCATCACGTCGGGGCCGCGCAACCGGTTGCGGGGCAGCCAGAGGCCGCCCTCGGTGCCGATCTCGAGGTCGGGGAAGGCGTTCACCAGCGCCGTGATGAGGCGGGCCACCGCCGACGCATGCGGCTGAGCGGGCGGCGACATCACCAGCACCTCGCCGTCGACCCACTCGGTGCGCGGCCGGTCGGGGAGCCGCTCGTACTCCTCCCAGGACATGCGCAGACGCCGCACTCCGTCGACGGGCACTTCGAGCATCGGCGCTCCTGACGGGTGTGGGGACACATCGACCTTCCTCTCAGTGTGACCCGGGGCCAGGGTCGAGGAAAGCCTCACCGATCACTCCGCTCGTCGCGCGCGTCCTCCACAGGAAGGCCGAGGCCGGGCCCGAGACGCTCGATCGCCAGCTCCGCCAGCGGTACGTCGACGCCGAGCTCGTGCGCGAGGGCGATCGCGAACCCGAGGTCCTTCTCCCCCAGCGCCCGGACGTGGCCGAAGACGTCGTACCAGAAGTCGTCCGGCGCGATCGGCTCCGTCGTGGCGCGGTGCATGATCGCGCCCGGCCCACCGGTGACCGTGTCGGTGTGGCGGACCACGTCCCCCAGCGCGATCAGGTCGAGCCCGGCCGCCTCGGCGAGCCGCTGGGCCTCCGTGACCGCGGTGAACGCGACGAAGTGGATCAGGTTGCGGGCGAGCTTCATGCGGGTCCCCGCACCGACCGGGCCCGCATGGACGACCCGGCCGCCCATCGCCTCGAGCGCGGCGCGCGCGGTGGTGACGTCGTCCTCGGCACCACCGACCATGATCGCCAGGCTGCCGTCCGCCGCGCCCATCGGTCCGCCGCTCACCGGCGCGTCGAGCACGCGGAGTCCGGCCGCGGCCAGCTCGGCCGGCGTCGCGGGAGCCACCGTCGAGTGGATCACCAGCACGGTGCCGGGCGGGACGTCGGCGGCGACCACGCGGACCTGGTCGTCGTCGCGGACCATCACGCAGACCACGTCCACGGCCGCCGCGAGCTCCGCGACGCTGCCGGCGGCACGCGCGCCGGCGGCGACCAGCTCCGCCACCGGATCGGGCGCGACGTCGTACACCAGCAGGTCGACGCCCTCCGCGGCGGCGAGGCGCAGCGCCATCGGCCGGCCGATGTTGCCCAGGCCGACGAACCCGACGCGGGTCGTGACAGCCACCGCTACAGCCTGAACGTCTGGCCGCCGTCGACCGCCAGGATCTGGCCGGTCACCCACGACGCGTCGTCGGACAGCAGGAAGAGCAGGGCGCCGACCATGTCGTCGACCGCGCCCATCCGCTTGATGGCGAGGCTGGTGCGGACGATGTCCTTCGCCGCGTCACCGGCCTGGGTGCGGGTGGCCTCGGTGTCGGTCGGGCCCGGCGCGATCGCGTTGACCCGGATCCGCTGACCGCCCAGCTCGTGGGCGAGCTGCTGGGTCAGGCTGTTGATGCCCGCCTTCGCGAGGCCGTAGAAGCCGGAGTAGAGGTAGGCGGCCGTGCTGGACTGGTTGACGATGGCGCCGCCGCCGCGCTTGGCGATCTCGGGGTGGACGGCCCGGGTCATGACGAGCGCCCCGTCGAGGTTGACGGCCATGAACCTCTTGTAGTAGTCCCAGTCGACGCTGATCAGCAGGTTGAACTCCATGCTGCCGTAGATGGCCGCGTTGTTGACCAGATGGTCGATGCCGCCGAACTCGGCGACGGTCCGCCGGACCAGGTCGTCCGCCGACGCCGCCGAGGAGACGTCGCAGGACACGAAGATCGCCCGGCCGCCGTCCGCCTCGATCTGCGTCGCGACCTGCTCCCCCGCCTCGGCGTTGAGATCGGCGACGACGACCGCCGCGCCCTCCTTCGCCAGCGCCCGTGCGTAGGCCTCGCCGATGCCCTGGGCCGCGCCGGTCACCACGACGACCTTGTCCTGGAAACGCATTGTCACTCCTGTCACTGTGGTGTCACTGTGGTGTGCACCGCTCACGCGGGGAACGCCAGCGTCTTCGTCTCCAGGTACTCCTCGAACCCGGCGACACCCATCTCCCGGCCGATGCCGGACTGCTTGTAGCCGCCGAAGGGCGCATCGGGGCTGAACCAGACTCCTCCGTTGACGGCGAGGGTGCCGGTGCGGATCCGGTCCGCGACCGCCTTCGCCCGCTCCAGGGACCCGGAGTCGACCGAGCCCGAGAGCCCGTAGGCCGAGTCGTTGGCGATGCGCACCGCGTCGTCGTCGCCGTCGTGCGCGATGACCACGAGCACCGGGCCGAAGATCTCCTCCTGCGCCAGGCGCGAGGAGTTGTCGAGGCCGGCGACGACGGTCGGCTGCACCCAGAAGCCGGGCCGGTCGATGACCGCGCCTCCCGTGGCGAAGCGCCCGCCCTCCTCCGCGGCGATCGAGAAGTACGCCGCGACGCGGTCGCGCTGCGCGGCCGAGATGACCGGGCCGCAGATCGCGCCCGGGTCGGCGGGGTCCTTCGCACCGATCGACTCCATGGTCGCCGCCGCGACCGACACCGCCTCGTCGTAGCGGTCGCGCGGGACGATCAGCCGGGTCGTGATCGCGCAGCCCTGACCGGCGTGGATGCAGGCGGCGAACGCGGTGGCGCCCGCGACCGCGGCGACGTCCGCGTCGTCCAGGGCGATCGCGGCGGACTTGCCGCCCAGCTCGAGGAAGACCTTCTTCAGCGTCGGCGCGGCGGCCGCCATGAGCGCGCGTCCGACCGCGGTGGAGCCGGTGAACGACACCATGTCGACCCGCGGGTCGGTCGACAGCACCGACGCGACCTCGTTGGAGCGGGGCGTGACCACGTTGAGGACACCGGGCGGGATGTCGGTGTGCTCGGCGACCAGCCGCCCCAGCTCGGCGGCCACCCACGGCGTGTCCGGCGCGGGCTTGAGCACGACGGTGCAGCCCGCGGCCAGTGCCGGGCCGACCTTGGCGAGGTTGATCTGGGTCGGCACGTTCCACGGCGTGATCGCCGCGACGACGCCGACCGGCTCCCGGCGCACGGTACGACGCGAGGGGATCCCCATCGGCGAGGCGACCCCCAGGTCCGTCTCGAACTCATAGGTCTCGAGCAGGTCGGTGACCCACCTCAGCCCGTCGACGGGGACGTCGAAGCCGGCCGCGCCCATCATGAAGCCAGGCATCCCGACCTCGGCCGTCGTCAGCGCGCGGAAGGCGTCGGCGTCGTCCAGCAGCGCGGCGTGCAGCTGGCGCAGGCAGCGCACCCGCAGCGCCAGGTCGGTCGACCAGTCGCTCTCGTCGAAGGCGCGCCGGGCCGCGGCGATCGCGGCGTCCACGTCGGCCGGCGTGCCGTCCGGGGCGACGCCGATCTCCCGCCCCGTGGCGGGGTCGAGGATCGGGTACGTCGCCCCGTCCGACGCCGCGACCAGCTTGCCGTCGATCAGCTGCTGGGCGGCGGGAGGAAGCCCGCCGGAGGTCACGACGCCGCCCCCGGAGCGGGTGCCTGGGTGACATACCGTCCGGCCTCCACCGGCGGCGGCCACACCGTCGAGGGCAGGTCCTCGAGGCGGTAGTGGCCGGGCACGTCGAGGCCCGTGACGGACATCCGCTTGAGCAGCGTGTCGGGCGCCTTGCCGGCCTCCACGATCGCCATGAAGGTGTGCGCGGTGGACGGCAGGTCGAACCAGTCGCGCTGCCAGGCGATCTTGATCTGCCCCGCGTCCGCGCCGGACGACTGGCGCTCGACGCCGAACCACGAGCCGCCGATGCCGAGGATCTCGTACTCCTCGCCGTTGTCGTCGAGGATGCCGGAGCGCTGCTTCCAGAAGCCCACGATCATCGACTTCTGCTCGTCGATCATCGTGCAGACGTAGTCGTAGTGCCAGCCGTCCAGGCCGTCCATCTCGATGCCGATCGCCCAGTCGCGGATCTGGTCGCGCCCGACGGCCATGAAGTGCTCGTCGGGGTGGTACATCCAGCCGTAGGTCGCGTCCTCGGCGAACCACTCGGCCATCACCCGCCAGTCACCGCTCTGCTCGGCGCGACGGTTGACGTCGAGCCAGGTCTCCCAGAACTCCTCGATCTCGGCGCGGGTCAGCGGGTCTGCGTTGGTCGAGCTGGTCGGAACCATCAGTCCTCCTCGATGGACAGGGCGAAGGCGGGGCAGTACTTCACGGCGGCGGAGACGTCGGCGCGACGCTCCTCGGGCGGGCGCGGGTCGAGGACGACGACCACATCGGCGCCGGCGTCGAACCCGAAGACGTCGGGGGCCTCGCCCTGGCAGAGCTGGTGGCCCTGGCACAGGCCGCTGTCGGCGACGACGCGCATCAGGCCGCTCCGGTCCCGCGACGCTCGCCGGCGCCCGCTCCTCGCTCGGCGGTGCGCCGGCGGTAGCGGACCCGCGCGGGCTGGGCGAGCTGGATGACCATCTTGGTGAAGTCGTCGCGGTAGGAGTCGAGCTCCTGCACCGGCTCGAAGGAGAAGTCGCGCAGGATCACCGAGAAGATCGCCTTCATCTGCATCATCGCGAACGCGTTGCCCACGCAGCGGTGCTTGCCGGCCCCGAAGGGGATCCAGGTCCAGCGGTTCTGCAGGTCCTCCTGCCGCGGGTCGACGTACCGGCCCGGGTCGAAGGTGTGGGCCGCGGGGAAGTCGTCCTCGATCCGGTTGGACACGCGCGGCGACGCCGCGAGCACCGTGCCGGCCGGGATGGTGCGGCCCAGCAGGTCGAAGTCCTCCTGGACGAGCCGCATCAGGATGACCAGCGGCGGGTGCAGGCGCAGCGTCTCCTTGAGCGCCGCCTCCAGCACGGGGATCGAGCGCAGCGCCTGGAAGGAGACCTCCGGCGCCGTGCCGTCGGCATCCGGCGCGTAGAGCCCGTCGAGCTCGGCGACCACGTCGGTCATCACGTCCGGGTGCCGCAGCAGCTCGATCATCGCCCAGGAGGCGGTGCCCGACGACGTGTGGTGCCCGGCGAACATCATCGAGATGAAGATGCCGGTGACCATCTCGGCGTCGTACCCGACCGCGATGAGGACGTCGAGCAGGTCCCGGTCCTCCTTGGGGATCTCGCCCTGGGCGACACGGGCGGCGATGATCGCCTGCACCTTCGCGACCAGCTCCGCACGGGCCTCGTCGCGGATCGTGAAGTTCTCGATGTCGGCGTAGGGGTCGACGTACGCGATGGCGTCGGTGCCGTGCTCGAGACGGTGGTAGATCTCGGCGAAGGAGCCGTCGAGCTGGTCGCGGAAGGGCTTGCCGATCAGGCACGACGAGGTCGTGTAGATCGTCAGCTCGGCGAAGAAGTCGAGCAGGTCGATCTCGCCCTCGTCGCCCCAGTCGGCGACCATGCGGCGGATCTCGGCCTCGATGGTCCGCGCGTGCCCGCGCATCATGTCGCCGCGCAGCGCCTGGTTCTTCAGCATCTGCTGGCGCTCCTCGGGCGAGGCGTCGAAGACCACGCCCTTGCCGAAGATCGGCGTCATGAAGGGGTACGCGGCGGCCTGGTCGAGCACGTCGTCGGGCGCCCGGAAGAACGCCTCGTTGGCCTCCGCGCCGGTGACGAGCACGACCTGCTTGTCGGCGAGCCGGAAGCGGCCGACGTCGCCGCACTCCTCGCGGACGCGGTGGAAGAGCGCGATCGGGTCGACGCGCATCTCCGGGAGGTGGCCGGTGCCCCGGATGATGGCGGGTACGTCGGCAGCCTGGTCGTCGAGGACGGTCGAGACCTCGGGGATGGCGTCCAGTGCCGATCGGGTGGCCGCCGAGGACCGAGGCGGCGCATCGAGATCCCTGTTCATGCCTGATCCTCCTTCGCGACGGGTGCTTCGGGGTTCACGTCGACCGGGCTGAGGTGCACGCCCCGCGGCGCGCTGACCACGGTGACGATCGCGTCCGCGATGGCCGTGGCCTTGAGGAAGTGCGAGTGCCGGGCGTGGCCCCACTTGATCCACTCGGTGAGGACCTTCGCGCCGGCCTCGGCCTCCCAGTCCGAGCCCATCTCCGACCAGGTCGGGCCGGGCCGCACGACGCTGGCGCGGACGCCGGTGCCCTCCAGCTCCATCTGCAGGGCCTCGACCAGTCCCTCCAGGCCGGACTTCGTGGCGCTGTAGCCGCGCATGAAGGGGCGCGCCCGCAGGGCGGTGTCGGAGGACACGAAGACCAGGTCGCCGCGCCGCCGCCGCGTCATCGCCGCGCCGAAGGCCCGGACGAGACGGTGCGCGCCGAGCACGTTGACGTCGAACTCGGCCGCGAGCTGCTCGGTCGTCGCGTCGACGATCGAGCCGGGTGCGAGCAGGCCCGCGTTGCTGATGACGACCTCGATGTCGCCGAGGGCCGAGGTCGCGGCGGCCGCGAACGTCTCGACCGACGCGGTCGACGCGACGTCGAGCGGGTGCACGAAGGCCTCGCCGCCGGCGTCGCGGATCCCCGACGCCAGCTCCTCGAGCCGGTCGACCCGACGGGCACCGAGCGCCACCGGGAACCCGGCGGTCGCGAGCGCGCGAGCCGTCGCGGCGCCGATCCCCGAGGAGGCACCGGTGACGACCGCGGGCCGGCGGTCGGGGTGGACCGGCTTGCGGGAGGCTGCCATCAGACCCCCTCGCGCGGGACGAACGTGACCGGCAGCGAGGCGAAGCCCCGCACGCTCGTGGAGTGCACCCGGACCGCGCGGTCCGCGTGCACCTCGAAGCCGGCGACGCGGCGGACCAGCTCCTCCAGCACCACGCGGGCCTCGAGCCGGGCCAGGTTGGCGCCGAGGCAGAAGTGCCGTCCGGTCCCGAAGCTGAGGATCCGCGCCAGCTCGGCCTTGTCGCGGTGGATGTCGTAGGTCGTGGGGTCGGTGAACACCCGCTCGTCGCGGTTGGCGCTGCCCAGCAGCACCAGCGCCTTCGCGCCCGCGGGGATGCGGACCCCCGCGACCTCCACCTCCTCGGTGACATGGCGCGCGAGCATCTGGCTCGACGTGTCGTGGCGCAGCGTCTCCTCGATCCAGGCCGGCACCAGGGCGGGGTCGGCGAGCACCTGCGCCTGCTGGTCCGGATACGCGGCGAGATGGAAGAGCGCGTTGCCGAGCAGCTTGGTCGTGGTCTCGTTGCCGGCCACGACCATGAGGAACAGGAAGGCCATGATCTCGCCGTCGGTGAGCCGGTCGCCGTCGAGCTCGGCGGCGACGAGGGCCGAGGTGAGATCGTCGGTGGCGCTCGCGCGACGCCGGCGAACCATCTCGCCGTAGTAGTCGAAGAGGGCGAAGGACGCCTCCATGCCGGCCTGCGGGACGTCACGGACGCCGTCCTCGCGGTGCACGACCAGGTCCGCGAGGCGGCGTACCTCGTCGCGGTCGGACTCCGGGACCCCCATCATCTCGGAGATGACGTCCATCGGGAGCAGGCCCGCGAAGTCGCCGATCCAGTCGGCCTCCCCACGCTCGGCGTCGGCCGCGAAGGTGCGCTCCAGGTACCGCTCCGTCAGCGCCTGCACCTCGGGCGTCAGCTCACGCACCCGGCGCGGCGTGAAGGCCGCCGAGACCAGCTTGCGGATGCGCGCCTGCTCCGCGCCGTCGAGGCCGAGGAAGCTCATCACCCGGTGGGCCTCGGGATTCCACGCCGACGCGTCGAGCGAGACGCCCATCCGGTTGGAGAAGACGGCGTCGTCGCGCAGCACGTCGAAGACGTCCTGGTGCCGCGAGACGACCCAGATGTCGTCGGCCGGGGCGTGGAAGACCGGCGCCTCGTCGCGCAGCCGCCGGTACGTCGGGTAGGGGTCGTCCTGGAACGCGTAGTCGTAGGGGTCGAAGACCAGGGGCGCGTCGACGCCGGAGGTCGAGCCGGTCGGCACCATCAGTTGCCTCGCATGATCACGGCGACCGCGGCGACGAGTCGCTCGGCGATCTGGTCGTAGGTCATCAGACCCATCCCGGCCTGGAGGAGGGCCCCGGAGAAGGTCAGGACCAGCACCTCGAGCACCTCCGGGTCGGCCTGCTCGCCCAGCGCCGCATCGAAGCGGGACAGGAACTCCGCGCCGATCCGCAATCGCAGGCGGGCGACGTCGGGGTCGGTGCCGAGCAGCGCCGGGGTCACCGCCGCGGCGAGCTCGGGCTCCTCCACGATCCGTGCGGTCACCGCCCGCATGGTCGCCTGCAACCGCTCGACCGCCGTCCCCCCGTCGTGCCCGACGGGCTCGGCGGAGCTGAGGTGGCGCCAGAACAGCTCGGCGAAGAGGTGGTTCTTGGAGGCGAGGTAGGTGTAGGCCGTGGCGGGCGAGACGCCCGCCCGCTGGGCGACGGTGCGCACCGTCAGCGCCTCGTGGCCGACGGCGCGCAGCTCCTCGAGCCCCGCGGCGAACAGCCGCTCCACCGTCTCGGCCTGCCGCGGGTTCAACCCTTGGCGCGGCGTCTCGAACACCTGACTGGACACCTGTCCAACATAGGAGACGCATCCGTCGGGCGCAAGACATTTCCTAGAACTCGTTCTAGTTTGTGGGGATGCGCAACGGGATCGTCCTCTTCACCTCCGACCGCGGCATCACGCCGGCCCGACTCGCCCAGGCGGCCGAGGAGCGGGGCTTCGACACCATCTACGTGCCCGAGCACACGCACATCCCGGTCCGGCGCGACGCCCTCCACCCGACGGGCGGGGAGGAGCTGCCCGACGACCGCTACCTGCGCACCCTCGACCCCTGGGTCTCGCTCGCCACGTGCGCCGCGGTCACCGAGCGGATCGGCCTGTCCACCGCGGTCGCCCTGCCGGTGGAGTCCGACCCGATCACCCTGGCCAAGACCCTGGCGACGCTCGACCACCTCTCCGGCGGCCGGGTCACGGTCGGCGCCGGGTTCGGCTGGAACACCGACGAGCTCACCGACCACCACGTCCCCGCGGCGAAGCGGCGCACCGTGCTGGCGGAGTACCTCGGCGCCATGCGGGCGCTGTGGACGCAGGAGGAGGCGTCGTACGACGGCGAGTTCGTCTCGTTCGGCCCGAGCTGGGCCTACCCGAAGCCCCCGCAGGGCCGCATCCCCGTGATCATCGGCGCCGGCGCCGGCCCCCAGACGATGAAGTGGATCGCCACGCACGCCGACGGCTGGATGACCACCCCGACCTCGACCGACGTCGCGGCGAGCGCCGAGCTGCTGCGCAAGGAGTGGGCCGAGGCCGGCCGCGACGGCGAGCCCGACGTGCGCGTGCTCGTGGCGAAGCGGCCCAGCGAGGAGGACTTCGCCGACTGGATGGCCGCCGGCGCCTCCGAGCTGATCTGGGGCGTCCCCGACTCCGACGAGTCCGCCGTCCTCACCTACCTCGACAAGATGGCCGCCCGGCTGGGGCTCTCGTGAACGACGCAACTACCGAATTTGCTGCCGATGCGGGCGATTCACGACAATTTCGGTTGGTGAACCGTTCCCCCAGCCGCTACGCCGACCTGACCCGCGCCGAGCTGGCGACCCTGGTGCCCGAGCTGCTGCTGATGGGCCAGCTGATCGACCGCTCGGGCATGGCCTGGTGCATCGCCGCGTTCGGCCGCGAGGAGATGCTCCAGATCGCGATCGAGGAGTGGGCGGCGGCCTCGCCGATCTACACCCGGCGGATGCAACGGGCGCTGGGGTACGCGCCCGAGGTGCCCGGGCAGGGCGACGTCGTCACGATCTTCAAGGGGCTGCAGCTCGACATCGGCGCTCCTCCGCAGTTCATGGACTTCCGCTACACCGTGCACGACCCGTGGCACGGCGAGTTCCGGCTCGACCACTGCGGCGCGCTGATGGACGTCGAGCCGATGGGTGAGGACTACGTGCGCGGCATGTGCCACGACATCGAGGACCCCACCTTCGACGCGACCGCGATCGCCACCAACCCGCACGCCCAGGTCCGGCCGATCCACCGTCCGCCGCGCACACCGGCCGACCGCCACCCGCACTGCGCCTGGACGGTGAGCATCGACCCGGCGCATCCCGTGCCGGAGCCGGTCCCCGCCCTGGAGGTCAACGAGCGCTCGCGCGCCGCGACCCTCGAGCTGACCCCGGTCGACCCGACCGACGAGGGCGCCGCCGACTACGCCGGTCCGCTGCTCTCCGACCTCGACTTCACCGCCTTCTCGCACTCCGCCCTGGTCCGCATCGCCGACGAGGTCTGCCTCCAGATGCACCTGCTCGACCGCGCGTTCGCGCTCGCGGTCGCCGAGCGCACCGAGACCGACGGCGAGCTGGAGCGGATCCGGCGCAAGCAGCTGGTCGGCGTGGCCGGCCTCGGCGCGGAGCGGCTCGCCCGCGCCCTCGGCCTCGACCGCGCCCCGGACCCGGTGGCCGCGGCCACCCGGCTGCTGGCCGTCCACCCCCTCCTCAACCCCGCGGCGTACGTCGACGCGACCCTCGCCGACGCCACCGTGCTCGTGCGCCCGTCCCCCGCCCACGAGGACGACGCCTGGATCTCGCTGTGCGGCCCCGGCTGGACGGCCGCCCTCCAAGCCGTGGTCCGCGCCCTCGACCCGCACCTCGACGTCGACGTCGACCCGCTCCCCGGCGAGGACGGCTGGCGCGCGAGCGTCGTACGACGCGACGAGCCCGCGCCCGAGGCCGACGAGGTCGCCGTCACCCGGTTCAGCACCGGCGCGTCGTTCGTCTTCACGCCGCGGCGGTCGATCCCGATCACCCCCGTCTGAGGCCGAGACCTCGGCCCCGGCGGGCGACGCTCACCCGCTCGGCCGTTCGTCGCGGTCCTGGTAGACCACGCCCAGCAGCCCGACGCCGAGGGTGGCGACGACGATCCCGGCCGCCCCGAACCAACCCGCGAACACACCGGCAGACGCGGCCACGACCCCGACGAGACCCAGCAGGACGCCCCACGCGTCGCGCACACCCACGCCGACAAGCGTGCCCACCGTCCCCAGGCCGCACAGGACGACGCCGATGGTGTTTCCACGACTCTCCGCGACCACGCCGAGCGCCGTCCCGGCGAGCACGAGAAGTCCGCCGCCGAGCACGATGCGCACCGGACTGCGCCGATAGCGGCGGCTCGACCAGAGCGGCGCGAGCGGTGCCGCGTGCGCTCCCCCGATCGGCCGCGGCGCGCCAGGCGGACGCACCATGACCTCGACCTTCTCGGGGAACTCCGGCGAGCGCCAGAGCCGACCCTTGGCCACGGCGACAGCAGCACAGGCCACCGCCAGCACGAGTCCAGCGCAGAGCCCGGCTGCCACCCAACCGCCGGTGGTCGAAACATCACCGCTGACAACCACGGCGCCGAGCAGCGAACCGAACATGAGACCCGCCAATCCGACGGTCGCGGTCCGGGCACGTCGGAGCAAGACTGGTCGCTCGAAGATCTCGGCACCGCGTGCGACGAAGAACGCGACCGGCGCCCCGAAGCAGGCCCCGACGAACGCCGTGAAGAGAAGGTCCACCGCGCGATCGTAGGAGGGCGGGTCCGGCCAACACGCACCGAGCAGTGAGCGAATCCTCGACCCATTCTCGGTGAACGTGGAGCGACGCCCCGCCTGAGCGGGCCGAAAGGGTCACCAAGAGTTAGCTGGGCGCTGCTAGCTTCCGGCCGTCTCGCGGTTCCCGCCACACCCGGTGTGCCGGGGGCCGCGTGCTGTCTCGGGAGTCGTACCGCAGCCCCATGCCCGCATGCCGTCGTGCCCACGACGGCTCCGAGAGGACCCTCATGACCTCCTCAGACCGACAGCCGCGCTCCCGCTGGCGCGCGCCGAAGCGACCCGCCATCGTGGTCGGCGGCCTCGCCCTGACGATCGCCGCCGGCGCCGGCATCGTGTACGCCGCCGGGGGGCTCGCCCCGCCGGCCGTCGACCCGAAGACGGTGCACGCGCCGCTCGTCGTACCCGACCGGGTCGTGCTCACCCCGACCGAGGACCCCAGCACCTCGCAGAGCGTCACGTGGCGGACCTCCACCGCGGCCGGCGCCCCGAAGGTGGAGGTCACCCTCGCCGGCAAGGGCGTCGCGTCGAAGACCACCGAGACGGCGGCGACCTCGACGACCTTCACCGCCGACCTCGGCTACGAGGTGAGCCAGCACTCGGCGACCCTGACCGGGCTGACGCCCGGCACGACCTACCTCTACCGCGTCGGCGACGGCGACACGTGGAGCGAGTGGCTGGAGTTCGAGACGGCCGCCGCCGAGCCCGAGCCGTTCTCCTTCATCGTGCAGGGCGACGCCCAGAACGACATCAAGTCCTACGTGTCGCGCACCTTCCGCGCGGCCTACGAGGCCCGCCCCTACGCCAAGGCCGTCCTGCACGCGGGCGACCTGATCGACACCGACGACTCCGACGCCGAGTGGGGCGAGTGGTTCGGCGCGGCGGGCTGGTCCAACGGCTCGATGAACGTGATCGCCGCCGCCGGCAACCACGAGTACTACCCGGGCCCGGAGCTCGCCGAGCACTGGGGCGCGCAGTTCGAGTACCCGCGCAACGGGCCGGCCACGACTCCGCGGATCGACCAGCTGTACGCCGAGAACGTCTACTACACCGACTACCAGGGCGTGCGCTTCATCGCGCTCAACAGCAACTTCCCCGGCGACTCCGAGGCCTTCGCGGCGCAGACGGCCTGGCTGGAGTCGGTGCTCGCGGACAACCCCAACCAGTGGACCGTCGTCACCTTCCACCACCCGGTCTTCTCGGTCAGCTCCGGGCGCGACAACGTCGCCATCCGCAACGCCTGGCTCCCGCTCTTCGAGAAGTACGACGTCGACCTCGTCGCCCAGGGCCACGACCACGCCTACGGCCGCGGCAACCTGGTCGCCAACGATTCCGGGCTGCCGACCGGTGCGAGCGCCGCGAGGAGCAACAAGGGCCCGGTCTACCTGGTCTCGGTGGCCGGCCCGAAGTACTACGTGCTCGACCCGACCGACGACAACAACTGGACCCGCAACGGCGCGCACCTGCGCACCTCGCTCGCCAACACCCAGCTCTACCAGCTCGTGGACGTCACCGACGGCGAGATGCACGTCGAGAGCTGGAACGTCTCCGGTGAGCTCGTGGACGCGTTCACCATCGCCAAGGACGACGCCGGCGCCAAGCTCGTGACGACCGACGACACGCCGCGCGGATCGGGCCCCGGCTCGAAGCGCGACGGCATCGAGCGCCCCGACCTGCCCGAGGCCGCGGTACCCGGCGCGGAGCCGACCGAGAACCCCACCGAGAACCCGACCGGACCGCCGACCGGCTCCTCGCCGCAGCCGGGCACACCGGCCGCGCCGGCCGTGGCGACGGTGAGGCTCAAGAAGCTGCCCCAGCAGGTGCGCCCCGGCGTCCGGGCCAAGGTGCGGGTGGTCGTCGACGTGCCCGGGATGGCCACCCCCGGCGCCCGCGTGACCCTGGTGGTCGACGGCCGCAAGGTCAAGGTCAAGCAGTTGCGCGACGCCGCCGACGGGAGGCTCAGCTTCCGGCTGCCCCGGCTCGCCGTCGGCAAGCACCGGATCCGCGTGGTCTACGCCGGCACCTCCGCCGTGACCTCGGCGAAGGTCACCAGGACCGTGGTGAGCAAGCGATGACCACGTCCGCCCCCTCCCCCACCGACATCCCCCTCGTTCCGAGAGGACGACGCATGTTCGAGTCCCTGCGCCGGCGTACCCGCCGGCCGATCGGCGCCCTGGTGGCGTCGGCCGTGCTGGCCGGTGCCGCCCCGGCGCTGGCCGCGGTCGCCGTACCGGGCCTGGCACCGACCGCCGCGGCCGCCGCGGCGGACCCCGCCGTCACCTACCGGCCCAGCGTGGTCCCGGACCGGATCACGCTCACGCCCACCGACGACCCGAAGACCAGCCAGAACGTCGTGTGGCGCACGTCGACCGCCGTGCGCGAGGCGAAGGCCGAGCTCCGCGTCGCCTCCAGCCTGACCTACCAGAGCGACCAGCGGGTGTTCGTCTCCGAGCGCGACACGGAGGTGACGACGGACCTCGGCTACACCGAGACCTTCCACAGCGCTCGGATGACCGGCCTCGAGCCCGGGACGACGTACCAGTACCGGGTCGGCGACGGCACCAACTGGAGCGAGTGGCAGCACTTCACCACCGAGGCGGCGAGCGACGACCCGTTCGAGTTCATCTACTTCGGCGACATCCAGAACGGCATCAAGTCGCAGGCCTCGCGGGTCGTCCGCAACGCCTTCCGCGACGCGCCGAGGGCGCGGATGGTGCTGCAGGCCGGCGACCTGGTCGACGATCACGACAGCGACGAGCAGTGGGCCGAGGTCTACGAGGCCACCAGCTACGGGCTGGGCACCAAGCAGTTCATGATGGCGCCGGGCAACCACGAGTACGACGGCACCGAGCTGTCGGAGCAGTTCTCGGCGCAGTTCACCTATCCCGACAACGGGCCGTCCGGCAGCGGCCCGGCGTACGACCTGCTCGACGGCACCGTCTACGCCACCGACTACCAGGGCGTGCGCTTCATCGCGCTCAACAGCAACGCCAGCTCGGCCGAGCCCCTCGCCATCCAGACCGCGTGGCTCGAGGACCAGCTGAAGGACAACCCCAACCAGTGGACGGTCGTGTTCTTCCACCACCCGGTGTTCTCCCTCGACGAGGGCCGCAACAACCGCGCGGTGCGTGAGGCCTGGCTGCCCGTCTTCGAGAAGTACGGCGTCGACCTGGTCCTCCAGGGCCACGACCACGGCTACGGGCGGGGCAACACCGACGCCGCCGAGGAGGACCTGCCGAAGAGCTGGGACGCCGACCTGTCGTACGACGGCCCGGTCTACGTCGTCTCCAACGTCGGCGAGAAGCAGTACAAGCCCGGCCCGCGGGTCTGGGACGACAACGGCGCGCACCTGCGCCGGATGGGCGGCGGCCTACAGCTCTACCAGCTCGTGACGGTCGAGGACGGACGGCTGCGCTACGAGTCGCGGACGGCGGACGGCGAGTACTACGACGGCCTGACCATCGTGAAGAACGAGCACGGCAAGGCGGTCACCGACGACACCGAGCCGCAGGTCATCGACCCGACGGACCCGGGCCCGTGCCTCGGCTGCGAGAACCCCGAGAACCCGGAGAATCCCGAGAACCCGGGGAACCCCGGCAACCCGGGCGGGACCTTCGAGTACCGCCACGAGAAGGACCTGGTCTCGGTCGACGACGTGACCGCGCAGCTGCCCGCCGGCGTCGCGTTCTCCCAGGAACGCGACACCCTCTTCCTCGGCGACCAGAACGGCCGCACCATCTGGGAGATCGACCCCGCCACCGACGAGGTCGTCAACTCGATGACCCTGCCCGAGAACATCCGCGACCTCGGCATCGACGACACCAACCAGCTCCTCTACGTCGGCCAGCAGAACAAGAACTGGGTCGTCGTCTCCCTCGCCGAGGCCACCTACGGCCAGGTCGTCCGCGGCCCCTACGCCATCAGCGAGTCCAACCGATCCCTCGACATCGACCCCACCCTCGGCTACGTCTACGCAGCCATCCCCTCCCGCGGGGTCGAGGTCTTCGACGCCACCACCGGAGCCTCCATCGGCACCGTCAACGGCACCGTCGGCGCCTACTACGTCGCCGCCGACCCCAAGAACGGCAACCTCGCCGTCGCCTACTTCGAAGACACCGCCACCGCCAAGAACGTCGAGGTCTTCAACGCCGCCAACGGCTTCGCCAAGGTCTGGGACACCCCCACCCGACCCGACGCCCGCCAAGTCGACATCGACTCCGAACACGGCCTCGTCTACGTCGGCTTCACCGGCGTCACCAACGAGACCGGAGGCTTCGCCGTCTACGACCTCGCCGACGGCGACCTCCTCGTCGACAAGACCGGCAAGCAGTACGGCAAGGACGGCTACGGCATCGCCGTCGACGAGGAACGCCAACGCGTCTTCGTCTCCAACCGCGACCACCGCCTCAACCCACCCGGCGACGAGCAGACCCCCGTCGCCGTCACCGTCAGCCGCCGCGTCGTACCGGAGACCCCGGACTACGGCGTGCTCGGCCAGCTGGAGTCGGTCGACGACGTGACCGCGCAGCTGCCCGCCGGCGTCGCGTTCTCCCAGGAACGCGACACCCTCTTCCTCGGCGACCAGAACGGCCGCACCATCTGGGAGATCGACCCCGCCACCGACGAGGTCGTCAACTCGATGACCCTGCCCGAGAACATCCGCGACCTCGGCATCGACGACACCAACCAGCTCCTCTACGTCGGCCAGCAGAACAAGAACTGGGTCGTCGTCTCCCTCGCCGAGGCCACCTACGGCCAGGTCGTCCGCGGCCCCTACGCCATCAGCGAGTCCAACCGATCCCTCGACATCGACCCCACCCTCGGCTACGTCTACGCAGCCATCCCCTCCCGCGGGGTCGAGGTCTTCGACGCCACCACCGGAGCCTCCATCGGCACCGTCAACGGCACCGTCGGCGCCTACTACGTCGCCGCCGACCCCAAGAACGGCAACCTCGCCGTCGCCTACTTCGAAGACACCGCCACCGCCAAGAACGTCGAGGTCTTCAACGCCGCCAACGGCTTCGCCAAGGTCTGGGACACCCCCACCCGACCCGACGCCCGCCAAGTCGACATCGACTCCGAACACGGCCTCGTCTACGTCGGCTTCACCGGCGTCACCAACGAGACCGGAGGCTTCGCCGTCTACGACCTCGCCGACGGCGACCTCCTCGTCGACAAGACCGGCAAGCAGTACGGCAAGGACGGCTACGGCATCGCCGTCGACGAGGAACGCCAACGCGTCTTCGTCTCCAACCGCGACCACCGCCTCAACCCACCCGGCGACGAGCACACCCCCGTCGCCGTCACCGTCAGCCAGCGGCTGGTCGACGGCGAGCTGCCCGGCCCGGTGCCCGGCGACGGCACCGGCGGACCGGTCGACCCGGTCGATCCGGTGGACCCCGAGCCGGGCGACGGCGACTACGTCGCCACGCCGCTGACCGTGCTGCCCGACGGGGCCGACACGTCCGTCGACGACAAGCCGGTCGGCTCGGCCGTCGACCCGGTCACCGGCCACCTGTTCGTCGGCAACGAGATGCGCCCGGCGCGGGTGCGGGTCGTCGATCCCGCCGCCGACACCAGCGTGCGGGTGCTCGCACTGAGCATCCCGACCGAGGGCGGGGTCGACCTCGCCACGGACAACGGGGTCCGCGACGTGGCGCTCGACAGCACGTCCGGCGAGCTGTACGTGGCCCTGGGAGCGCAGTGGGTCGTGGTCGACAGCACCACCGGCGCGCTGAAGCGCGGCCCGTTCGACTTCGGCGCCAACGTCCGCGGCATGGACGTCGACCTCGAGCGCGGCCGCGTCGTCGGCGCGACCCGTGGCGCGGGCTTCGTCGTGATGGACGCGGCCACCGGCGCGATGGTGCGGAACGTGCCGATCGCCGACGCCGCCTGGCGCAGCCACGGGGTGGCGTACGACGCCGTGCACGACCGGCTCTACGTGTCCAACAGCGACAGCGCGGCTGCCACGGTCGGGCTGCGGGTGTTCGACGGCGAGACGTACGTCGAGGTGGCCCAGGCCGCCCGCACCGCGCCGATGTGGCGCTCGGTCGCGGTCGACCCGGAGCTCGGCCGGGTCTACCTGGGCGAGCAGAACGAGAACTTCGACGCCAGCGGCGTCACGGTCCTCGACGCCGGTGACCTCAGCGAGGTCGCCCGGCTCTCCGCGAACAGGTTCGGCAACAAGGTCTACGGCGTCTCCGTGGACCCGGTCCGGCACCGGGTCTACGTCTCGGCCCGCGACCGGTACCCGGCCGGGCTGATCATGCTCACGCTCGAGTAGCACGGCACCACGCGCGAGGCCTCCGGTCGTCGACCGGGGGCCTCGTGTCGTTCGCGGCGGCGACCGCGGCAGGCTCAGGCCCGGTCGAGGCCCTTCTCGATCGCCGCGACCACCTTGGGACGCAGGTCGCGCGCCGCGATCACCTCGTCGACCGAGCCGACCTCGACGGCACGGTGGATGTGGTGGACGCCGTCGAACTCGGCGGCGACCTCGGCGATCTTGTCGGCGCGCAGCTGGGCCCGCAGCTCGGCGAGCTCGACGACCAGCGCGCCCCTCTCCCCATCCTCGGCGTGGTCGATCCGCTCCTCCAGCGCCGCGACCCGCGGGTCGGCCGCGGCCCGCTTGGCCACCTCGGCGGCGAACACGACGGCCGCCGCCGGCGCGCCACCGAGGACCGACGCGTAGGAGCCCTCGATCGCGAGCACGGTCATCTCCGGGTTGAGCCGCTTGGAGAACACCACGAAGGCGCCCCCGTGGTAGCGGGAGATCACGCAGAACACGATCGGGCCGCGGAAGTTGACGATCGCGCGGCCGATCTCGGCGCCGTACTCCAGCTGCAGGTTGCGCATCGACTCCGGGGAGCCGTCGAAGCCCGACAGGTTCGCCAGGACGACCAGCGGCCGGTTGCCGGACGCGGCGTTGATGGCGCGCGCCACCTTCTTCGACGACCGCGGGAAGAGGGTGCCCGCGGTGTAGGTGTCCGGTCCGTCGGTGGGCGGGAAGCCGGCCCGGGGCACGGGCTTCGACTCGATGCCGACCAGGCTGACCGGGTAGCCGCCGATGCGGGTGTCGACGACCACGGCGGTGTCGGCGTCGGCCATGCCGGCCCACCGCTCCAGCATGGCGTGGTCGGCGTCGGCCAGCGCCCGCATCACGGTGCGGATGTCGAAGGGCCGCTTGCGGTCCGGGTTGTGCTCGGGCGAGAAGATCTCGCCGACGCATGCGAAGTCGCCGGGGTGCGGGTGGGTCGTGATGTCGCGGTCGACCGGGTCGGTCGTGGGCGCGCGCCGCGGCCCGGCCTCGCCGGGGACGACGTAGGTGTGGTCGTAGTGCGCCATCAGGACACCGAACGCACCGGCCAGGTCGGGCACCCAGTACTGCGCCTGGCCGTTCGGCCCCATCACCCGGTCGTAGCCGCCGATGCCGTGGTTGTCCTCGGCCGACACGCCACCGGAGAAGTCCAGCGACTGCTTGCCGGTCAGCACCATCGCGCTGTCCGGCGTCATCACCAAGATGCCCTTGGTGTGCATCAGCATGGTGGCCTCGGCGTTCCAGTACGGCTGGGCGCCGACGTTGATGCCGGCGACCACGATGTTGATCTCGCCGCCGTCCTGGGTGAACTGCACGATCCGGCGCAGCGCCGCGGCGACCCAGTCCATGTTCTCGGTGCCGCTCTCCATGGAGATCCGCGCGCCGGCCGACACCGCGAACCACTCGACCGGGACGCCCAGGCTCTCGGCGAGGTCGATGGCCGCGATCACGCGCGCGCACTCGGGCTCGGAGAGGGCGCCGAGCGACTTCAGCGGGTCGCCGCACAGCACGACCCGGGTGATGCCCTCGGGGTGCAGGGCGGTCGGGGTGCTGACGACGGCGACGATCATGCCCGCGGTGTTCTGGCCGGGCGCGCGGTCGACCGGCACCAGGTTCCCGGACGCGTCGAGGTCGTGCTCGACGACGCTGCCGCCGCCCGCGAGCACCGGCTGGAGCTCGTAGGGGTAGACCAGACCCCGGCGACGCGCGCGCAGCACCTTGCCGGCGTACTCGTCGAGCGGGGCCAGCGGCTCGGTCGGCGGCTCGAGGATGTCGGCCACGACACCGGCCCCCGGTTTGGCGTGGAAGCGGATCGCCACCGGCGTCGGCGTGCCGTCGGGGCCGGCGACCCGCCCCTCGGCCAGCACCTCCTCGATCCCGGCACCTTCGCTGAGCGGGGTGATCTTGCCCTGCAGCGCCGTGAGCTGGTCGAGGTCGGCCTCGACCAGCGGCCAGACCGTCACCCAGACGTGGTTGACGTCGAGCTTGGTGCCCTCGCGGCCACGGGCGGTGCGCACCCGGCGGATCGCCTCGAGGCAGTTCTCGACGGCGCGCTCGGCGTGCGGGAGCGCGATCACCCGCCCCTCGTCGTCGCGTACGACGGCGAGCTGGCGCACCTGCGCGGCGGCGACCAGGCGGCGGTCGGCGGGATTGGCCCGGGCCACGCACTCGTAGAGCAGGACGTCGTCGGGAGCGGCGAGCCGCGTCACGTCGAACTCCCGCAGGCGCCACAGGTTGAGCCGGCGGCCGACCATCGGGTGCATGCCGCGGACCAGCGTGTCCTCGACGAGAGCGCCCTCGTGGGGGCGGAAGGTGAAGTAGTCCACCGGCTGGGGCGCGGCCGGGCAGACCGCCACCGACACCCGGCGGGCCCGGCGGGCGAACTCCTGGCCGGCGAGCATCCGGGCCACCTCCGCCGAGGCCAGGTCGGGATCGGCCGGGGCGTCGGGCCAGCGCAGGTAGATCTCCACCACCGCGTGGTCGGGGTCGTGGTCGGCGGTCACTGCCGAGCCGATCGCGGCGCCGAGAGGACCCTCCGGGTCGGCGAGCTCGGTCACGTCGCCGAGCGTGGAGACGACGCGGGTCGCGCCCTTCTGGTCGGTGGCGTAGTCCGCGAACACGACCGGTCGCCCGCCGTGTCGAGCCGGATCGGCGACGGTCAGGTCGTGGAGGTCGTACTCCAGGTAGTGCCGACGGATCAGCACCTCGAGCAGCGGCTCCCGGGGCGGCAGGCCGTCGACGAGCCGGTCGCGGAGGAAGCCCACCAGCTGCTCCGGGATCGCGGTGAGGGCGGCGATCCGGGCCTCCCTGTCGGTGGCGTCCGGCTCGGCCAGGGCGGCGACCTCGGCGGCCACTCCCTCGAGGACCGTGCGCCGCTCGTCGTCGACCAGCGGCTGGTCGAACCAGCCGAACCGGATGGAGCGCGCCAGGTCGCCGACGACGGCGAACCGGAGCTGGGTGGCGCGCACCATCCGCTCGAGCAGTGCTCGGGCGGCCGCGCGGTCCTCGGCCGGGGGCGGCGGGGCGCTCAGCCACCGCTGCAGGACGCCGACCGCCACGTCGACGTCGGCGGCGTGCTGCTGGGCGAGGAAGATCCGGAAGACCGCGCGCTCGAGCTCCGGGGTGCGCTCGAGGTCGGTGACGCCGTAGTGCGCGAGCACCCGCAGCAGCTTCTCGCGGAAGTGGTCCGGCAGCGCGCCGCGCTCGGGGTCGAGGCTGCGCAGGTAGGTGTGGAAGTACTCCCGCGAGCTGTGCACCCGCAGCTCGGCCGGGGGCTCGTCGCCGGCCGGACGGTTGCGGCTGAGCTCGGCGACGTCGGTGAAGAGCGACAGCAGCGCCATCTCGGCGCGCAGCGTGTCGGCCGGTGCGTCCTCGCCACGGCTCGCGAGGTAGTCGGCCAGCAGCGCGGGACGCTGATCGGCGTCGACGTCGTAGCCCAGCAGCTGGCTGCTCAGCGCGGCCAGCTGCTCGGCGCTGCGGCCGCCGGCCGCGACGGTCGCGGGCGTCGGCAGGTCCAGGTCGACGGCCGGCGAGCCGGCGGCGCCCGCCTGCCCGCCGTCGTCGGTGCCCGCCTCGGCGGTCGGCTCGAGGCGCACGAGGGGGGCGCCGGTCTCGACCTGGCCGCCCACCCGGACCAGGAGCTCCTTGACCCGTCCGGTGAACGGCGCGTGCAGCGCGGTCTCCATCTTCATCGACTCCAGCACCAGCACCGGGTGCCCGGCGGCGACCTCGTCGCCGACGGCGACGGGGGTGGAGACGACCAGCGCGGGCGCGGGCGAGCGCACCATGCCGCCCTCGTCGCGGCTGATCCGGTGCATGACGTCGTCGACCTCGACCAGGTGGATCGGGCCGTGGGTGGCGGTCACCAGCCGGAACCGGTGCCCGTCGACCGTGAGCCGTCCGTGCACGTCGTCGATGCGGTCCAGCGTGGCGGTGAGCGTGCGGACCTCTCCGCCGGCACCGCCGGCACCGCCGGCGGCGACCGTGACCTGGTAGCGGGCCGGTCCGGTCTGCCGCACGGTGAGGGCGTAGGTCGCCCCGCGCAGCTTCAGCTCGATCGTGCGGGAGGGATCGTGCTGCACCTGGGGCCGGCCGCCCTGGGCGGTCTGCAGCAGACGCGCGATCTCGGAGCGCTCCTCCTCGTCGTACGCCTCGATCGCGGCGGCGACGAGCGCCACGCCGGCGTGCCGGGCGGCCTGCAGGCGGCTCTCCCCGCGGACCCGGTCGATCCAGCCGGTGTCGGCCCACGCGGGGTCGCCGGTGGTGACCTCGGGCTGGTCGAGCAGGTCGAGGATGAAGCTCTTGTTGGTCGCGCCACCGTCGATGACGACCGTGGTCTCGCCCATCGCGCGGCGCAGGCGGGCCAGCGCCTGGTCGCGGTCGGCGCCCCAGGCGATCACCTTGGCGATCATCGAGTCGAAGTCGGCCGGGATCGTGTCGCCCTCGGCGACACCGGTGTCGACGCGGATGCCGGGTCCGGCGGGAAACTCGAGTCGGCTGATCCGGCCCGGGGCCGGAGCGAAGTCGCGGTCCGGGTCCTCGGCGTTGAGCCGGGCCTCGACGGCGTGGCCGCGCTCGGCAGGCCGCTCACCGCTCAGCGGGAGCCCCCGCGCGACCTGGATCTGCAGCGCGACCAGGTCGGTGCCGGTCACCTCCTCGGTGATCGGGTGCTCGACCTGGAGGCGGGTGTTGACCTCGAGGAAGGCGAAGGTCCGCTCGCCCGGGTGGTAGAGGAACTCGACGGTGCCGGCGCCGGCGTACCCCACGGCGTTGGCCAACCGCTCGGCGGCGCTCTTGAGGTCCGCGGTCTGGTCCGGGCCGAGGAGCGGGGAGGCGGACTCCTCGATGACCTTCTGGTTGCGGCGCTGCACGGAGCAGTCGCGCACGCCGATGGCCCAGGCCGTGCCCTGGCCGTCGGCGATCACCTGGACCTCGACGTGGCGGGCGTCGGTGACCAGCTTCTCCAGGAAGACCACGCCGCTGCCGAAGGCGCGCTCGGCCTCGTCGCGGGTCCGCTGGTAGGCGTCGGTCAGGTCGGCGTCGGAGGTGATCTTGCGGATGCCGCGCCCGCCACCGCCGGCGGTCGCCTTCAACATCAGCGGGTAGCCGACCTTCTCCGCGGCGGCCAGCGCCTCCTCCAGGCTGTCGACGCTGCCGCCGCTCCACGGCGCCACCGGCACGCCGACCTCCTCGGCGATCAGCTTGGAGCCGATCTTGTCGCCGAGCCTGCGCATCGCCTCGGCGCTCGGGCCGATGAAGGTGACGCCCAGCCGGTCGCACAGCTCGGCGAAGGCCGGGTCCTCGGCCACGAAGCCCCACCCGACCCAGGCCGCGTCGGCCCGGGTCTCGGTCAGGGCGCGCTCGAGCGCGGCGAGGTCGAGATAGGGCCGGTCGGCCGCCGCCCCCAGCAGGTGGGCCTCGTCCGCCTCCCGCACGAACGCCGCGCCGGCGTCGACGTCGGTGTGGAGCGCGATGGTGCGGATCTGCTCGCCCGCGGTGATGTGACGGGCGTTGAGGTCGCGCACGGCGTGGATCAGCCGCATGGCTGCTTCACCGCGGTTGACGATGGCGATTCGAGAGACCACTGGCACGGTTTCGACCCTTCCATCTCGCGCCGGGCCGGTGACAGTGGAGAACCCACAGGCTTCGCGGGGATTCGTTGTGGGCACCGTCCAGCGTCGGGTGGCCGGCAGCGTGGCGGCCGGCGGCGCAGCTTCATCGACGACGCCCGCGGTCCGAGCGCGGCACGGCCGGCAGCGTGGCGGACGGCGGCGCAGCCGCATCGACCGACGCCCGCGGTCCGAGCGCAGCACGGCCGGCAGCGTGGCGGACGGCGGCGCAGCCGCATCGACCGACGCCCGCGGTCCGAGCGCAGCGAGGACCGGGCGGCGAGGTCGATCTCCGACACGCTCGGCCCAACAAAACGCAAGGTCGGGAACCGTGGGCGCTCACACCCCTGTGTCCCTACGATCACGCCATGACCGCCTCGGGCCCGCCTGCCGACGACGCGACCCTCGTCGCGGGCGTCCTCGCGGGCGACCGGGAGGCGTTCGCGGGCGTCTACGAGCGGTACGCCGACCGGCTGCACGACTTCGCCCACTCGATGCTCCGCAGCCGCGAGGAGGCGGCGGACTGCGTCGCGGACGCCTTCGTCGTGATGGCGGAGAAGGTCGGCCAGCTGCGCGACCCGTCGCGGCTGCGTCCGTGGCTGTACTCCGTGGTGCGCAACGAGTGCCTGCGCACGCTGCGGGGGCGGGCGCGCGAGGCGCACGACGACGAGTGGCTCGAGGCCATGCCTGACCACGGCAGCGGACCCGAGGACCACATCACCGACGCGGCGGTCCGAGACGAGCTGCGCGAGCTGGTCTGGGCGGCGATCGAGGGTCTCAACGACCGCGACCGGGCGCTGCTCGACCTGCACCTGCGCCAGGGCCTCGAGGGCGCCGAGCTGGCGGCGGCGATGGAGGTGACGCCGCAGAGCTCCTACGTCATGCTCAGCCGGGCGCGGGACCAGGTCGAGCGGTCGCTCGGGGCGCTGCTCATCGCCCGCCGCGGCAGCGAGCTGTGTGCCGACCTGTCCGGCATCCTCACCGACTGGGACGGGCGGTTCTCCCCGCTGATCCGCAAGCGGGTCGCCCGGCACATCGACCGCTGCGAGGTGTGCGAGACCCGGCGCCGGCTCATGGTCAGCCCGCTCGCCCTCCTCGCCGGCGTCCCGGCCTTCGCCGCGCCCGCCGCGCTCCGCGACCGGGTGCTGGGCGACGAGCGGCTGGTCGGCTACTACGTCGACGCCGGCGGCCCCCGCCCGGCCGCGGCCGGGGGCGCGGGCACCGGGAGCGCTCCGCGCCGCGCGCTGTTGGCCGGCCTGGTGGCACTGCTGCTGGTGCTGGGCGGGATCGCCGCAATGACGTGGTGGCCCGACGGCGCCGATCCGGCCGTGGCGACCGATCCCGCGCGCGGCACCGCGGCGGCGACCCCGCCGGACCCGTCGGTCACCTCGCCGACCACCCCGACCACCCCGGCCACCCCGGCCGCACCCGGATCCGTGGCGCCGCCGTCCGTGACCCAGGGTCCGGAGACGCCCACGACCGAGCCCCCGAGCGAGACGGCGGGCGAGACCGCGGCCACCGGGTCCGCCGCGGCGGCCGGCATGCTGCGGGTGTCGACCCGCACTCTGCGGCTCGGGGCGAGGAGCACGGGCTCGGTCCGCGTGAGCAACGCCGGCGGCGCCGCCCTGGACTACCGCGCGCGGCCGCGGGCGGGTTGGCTGTCGGTCTCCCCGAAGGGCGGATCGCTGGCCCCCGGGGCCGGTGCACCCCTGACCATCACGGTCGACCGCGCCACCCTCGGTGAGGGCAGCAGCACCGGCACCGTCGACCTCACCTGGTCCGGCGGCACCCTCGTCCTGTCGGTCCAGGTCACCGTCGACCGGCCGCCGGTCGTCGGCACGATCACGGTCGGCGGCCCCACCGACTGCTCCGGGCGGACCGTGACCACGACGATCACCGACGCCTCTGGGCTGCAGTCGGTGCGCGTCTCCTGGTCGGGCGCCAGCGGCAGCGACCACAGGGCGATGTCCTCCTCCGGCAGCACCTGGTCGGCCACCATCGGCCCCTTCCCGATCGGCGGCGCCGTCTCGGCCACGGTCACCGCCGTCGACCGGGCCGGGCAGACCACCACCCGGTCCACGAGCTTCGACATGGATCCCTGCCCGGGCTGAGCGTCCGCCGGCCTCAGCCTGCTCAGCCGGTCAGCCGGGGCATCCCGCAGTCGACCGGCTTCACCGCGCTCACGGTGCCACCGGCGAGGTCGGCGCCCAGTGCGTCGAGCAGCGGGGCGAGCAGCCACGCGTCGAGGTTGTTCTTCAGGGGGTTGACGACGCCCTGGAGCACCAGGTCGACGACCCACTGCGCCAGGCTCGGGATGCCGAGGAACTCCAGGAGGTCGGACAGCGGACCGAGACCGCCGAGCAGCTTGAGGCTGTTGACCGCGAGGAACAGGTCCGGGACGCCCAGGCCGCCCTGCCGGATGGGCACGCTGACGTCGTAGTTCTCGTCGACGATGTCGAGGTGCTCGCTGCGGGTCGGCCGGTTCGGGTTCGCCCCGCTCGCCAGGACCACGGTCCCGCTCACCACCTCGATGCCGTCCCAGCCCGGGATGCCCACGTCCAGCAGCGAGACGCGCAGCTTCGGCGAGGCCGGGTCGTCCGCGCGCTGTCCGAGGCGGACGTCGACCCCGAGGAGGCCGCTGTCGACGAGCATCGCGATCCGCTTGCCCTCCGGCAGACACTCGACGGCGGTGACCGTGGCGCTCGCGTCGGCGAGGGTCAGCCGGACCGTGAGGGGGACTCGGACCGCGATGACGCCGAGGTCGAGCGCGAGCGCGTCCCCGCGGAGCTCGATCTCGATCTGCGAGCTCTCCGCCTTGACGCAGTCGACGACGGGCTTCTGCCCGACCTTCACCGAGGCGCTCAGGTCGACCAGACTGGTTCCGTCGGGTCCCAGGGGCAGCGGCAGGCGCACGGTCAGGGGCAGCCTGATGACGTTGGTGCCGTTGGCGATCGCCAGCGACCCGGCGACGAGGTCGAACAGGTCGAGGTCCAGGTTGGCCGCGGCGTCGTCGGCCGTCGCGAGCCGGACCAGGTCGCTGAGCTCGATCCCCACCGCCGGGAGGTTCGCCTGGATGCCGTTGTAGACGTCGCGCAGCAGGTCGATCTCCGCGAGCCGGCCGCTCTGTCGCTCCAGCGCGTGGATCGCGGCGAGCATCAGCTCCGACAGGCCGACCGCCACGCCGGCCACCTCGGTGAAGGAGGCCGCCGAGATGTCGGCGCTGACGAGGGGGTCCAGCTCGTCGATCAGGTCGAGCAGGTTGAGGTCCACCCCCGCGAGCCCCGCCTCGGGATCGAGCAGTGCCAGCGCGAGGTCCGAGCCGAGCAGCTCGCCGAGCAGCGGATGCAACAGCCAGGAGCGCTGGGTGTCCAGCTGGGCGGCGTACGAACCCACCCGCAGGCAGGCACCGGCGCGGGCCGACGCCACGGCGGTGCGGGTCGCGCCGCCCCGGTCGACACCGGTGAAGGCACCGAACGCGAAGCCGACGTCGGAGCGTGCCGTCACGCGCACGCCGCCGGGGATCTCGGTGGCCGCCGCCGGCCGCCAGGCGCCGTCGTGGAGCGACACCAGCTCCCATGCGACCTCGGACGCGGGTACCTCCCCGCCGACGAGCCGGTCGTTGCGGCGCAGGCTGTCGCGCTTGGCGGCGTCGATGACCGCCCGGGCCGCCGCGTCGTACTCCCCCGCCTTCTTGCCGGTCAGCTCGCGGGCGAGGTCGAGCGCGACGACGTCGACGACCGCCTGCAGGTCGCGGCGCAGCACCCGCTGGAGGCCGAGGTCGACCGCGAACGCCGTCGCGACCATCGCCACCGACAAGAACAGCGCCACGAGCAGCGCGCTCGCGCCGCGCTCGGACGTACGTCGTTCGCTCCCGCGCCCCATCGCCGGGCCCTCTCTCCCTGGACGCGCGCGGACGTCGGCCCTCCCCGGCGCCGCACGGTCATCTCCCCATGGCGCGCCCCCGAGCGCCGCGAGCAGCGTACCCAAGCGGTTGCTTCGTCGGGCACCCCCGGGCGAGGACGTCCGGTGAGCGGGACCGCGGTCAGCGACGCTCGAACACGATCCCCGCTCGCTGCAGGCGGCCGAGGAGCGCCTCGCCCATCGCGGTGGCGGTCGTGACCTGGCCCGCCACGTTGGGGTTGTCGTCGAGGGCCAGGCACAGCGCGGACTCGGCCAGCATCGTGGCGGTCTCGGTGTAGCCGGGGTCGCCGCCGGACACGCGCGTGCGGACCTTCGCCCCCGCGGTCTCCGCGACGAAGTCGACGGTGAACCAGGACTTCTCGCGGCGGCTCGGCGAGGGCCCCTCGCCCTGGGGAACCCGCTTCAGGAGGGCGTTGCGCAGGGACGGCACCTGCGCGGCCAGCGTCAGTCCGGTGACGCCCACCGCGCCACCCGCGGCGTAGCGCAGGGTCTTCGTGCCGGCGTAGTGGGAGTAGGTGAACGCCGGCCCGTACGACGCCAGGTGGGCGCCGCTGCGGGCGACGACGAACGGGTCGATCGTGGGCAGCGGCAGCAGCCAGTAGCCGAGGTCGGGGTCGCGGCGGGGCCGACCGGCGACCGCGCGGGAGCGCCGGCCCTCGGGCCGCGGCTCGAGGCGCCGTCGCGCCGACGCGGCCTCCTTCATCTGCCGGGCCCGGGAGAACGCGGTGAGCGCGGAGTGGAAGGTGCCGCCGGAGAAGCCGGCCCTGCTGCGAACCACGCCGCGCATGGTGACCGGCGTGGTGATCTGCCCGCCGACCTCCTTCGCCAGCTCACCGATCGTGAAGTAGGCACCCAGGTCGTGCGGGATCGAGTCGAACCCGCAGGAGTGCACCAGCCGGGCGCCGGATCCCTCCGCGGCGGCGTTGTGCTCGACATAGGTCCGGTCGACGAACTCGGGCTCGCCGGTGAGGTCGACGTAGTCGGTGCCCGCCGTGGCACAGGCGGCGACCAGCGGGCCGCCGTGCTCGATGTAGGGCCCGACCGTCGTCGCGACCACCTTCGTGGTCGCCACCACCTCGGCCAGGGCCTCGGCGTCGGTCGCGTCGGCGACCAGCAGCGGCAGGTCGGCGAGCCGCTCGTGGGAGGCGGCCAGGCGGTCGCGGACCGCCGCGAGCCGCTGCTCGCTGCGGCCGGCGAGCGCCCAGCGCAGGCCGGTCGGGGCGTGCTCGGCGAGGTAGTCGGCGGTGAGCCCCCCGGTGAAGCCGGTGGCGCCGAACAGGACGACGTCGTACGGGCGCGCGCTGTCTGCCATGGCCCCCACTCTTCCATCGGTCGCGAACTCGATGGAACCCTTCGCGGCCCGGGCTCCGTCATAGGTTCAGCACAGCGAGGAGACCTTGTGGAACCCGAGATCGAGGCGGCGTACGCCGACTATGTCCAGCAGAGCTGGTCGAGCCTGGTCCGCGCCGCCGTCTTCCTCGGCGCGCGGCCGCACGAGGCGGAGGACCTCGCCCAGACCACGCTGGTGCGCTGCTACACCGGCTGGAGCCGGGTGACCGAGGCCGAGAACCGGGACGCCTACGTCTACCGGATGCTGCTCAACTGCCTGCGCGACAGCCGCCGTACCCGCTGGTGGAAGGACCGGCAGTACGACGCCCCGATCGACGGGGCGCGCACGGCCGAGCCCGACGAGACCGACCGGGTCGCGCTCGCCGACGCCGTCCACCGGGCGCTCGGCGGCCTGACGAAGCCCAACCGCGAGGTCGTCGTGCTCCGGTACTTCGTCCAGCTCACGGAGCGCCAGACCGCCGAGGCCCTCGGCATCCCCGCGGGGACGGTGAAGAGCCGCCTGTCCCGCGCGCTGGCCCACCTCGCCGCCGACGACCATCTGCTCGACCTCTCCGGACGGAGCCCGTCATGACCGACCTCGAGAACCTCTGGGACGACTATCCGACCGCCCCGGCGCCGGTCGGCGCGATCCTCGCCGCGACGGCCAGGGAACGCCGCCGGCGCCGGCGGCCGGTCCTGCGGCCCGTGCTCACCGCCGGCGCCGCGACCGCGCTGGCGGGCGCGTTCGTCGTCGGCACCCTGGCCGGCGGCCCCGGCGGCGGGCCTGGCGGGCCTGGCGGGCCTGGCGCCGGCCCGGCCGGACCCGACCGGCTGCCGCGCCACGTCGCCTTCCAGGCCGACCTGGAGGCGGCGGCGTCCTGCGACGACCTGCTGGCGTCGTACGTCCGGCGGGGGCTGGACGTCGTCGGGCCGTGGGGCTGGGGCGCGGTCCCGACAGCGGCCCTGCAGTCGGGCGCGCTCAACGACACCCTCCGCAACGATCTGTCGACCACGTCGGCGAACCCCGCGACCGGCCACGCCGTCGCGGCGCCGCGGACCGAGCGGCAGACCAGCAGCGAGACCGGCACCAACGTCCAGGAGGAGGGCGTCGACGAGCCCGACACCGTCAAGACCGACGGCAGCCTGATGCTCGTCGAGCGGCGCGACCGCCTCGACGTGTACGACGTGACCGGCTCCTCGACCGTCAGGCTCTCCTCCGTCGACCTGCCCGGCGTCGTCGAGCCCGAGATCCTGCTGGCCGGCGACACCGTGGTGGCGATCGGCGACGTCCGCGGCCCCACCGGCCCCACCGGGGTCCGCGGCACCCGGGTGCTGACCGTGTCGCTGGCCGACCCCGCCGCGCCCGAGGTCGTCGACGACGTCCGGTACGACGGCGGGCGGCTCTCGGCACGCCAGCACGGCGACACCGTCCGCCTGGTCCTCGCCAACGGCCTGCCCGACCTCGACTTCGTGCAGCCCACCGGCAAGCGCAGCCCCGACGAGGCGCTCGCCCACAACCGGCAGGCCGTCGAGGACAGCACCCTCGCGGACTGGCTGCCGACGGTGTCCGTCGACGACGGCGCGGCCGCGCAGCTGCTCGACTGCCGCGATGTCGCCCTCCTCTCCGACGACCTCGCCCTCGGCACCACGAGCGTGGTCGGCTTCGACGCCGGCGACGCCGGCACCCTGGACGCGATCGGGCTGGCGGGGCTGACCGACGTCGCCTACGAGTCCGCCGACCACCTCTACCTCGCCGCCGCGGCCGGCGGGGGGTGGGGCTGCCTCGACTGGTGCGCCGACCGGGCGACGGTCATGCCGCGGTTCGTGCCGGGCAGCGGGACCGGCGGGACGTCGTACCTCTTCGACTTCGCGCTCGACGGGACCCGCGCCACCCACGTCGCGTCCGGCGAGGTCGAGGGCGCGATCCGCGACCGCTGGTCGCTCGACGAGGCCGGCGGCGTGCTCCGCGTGGCCGTCGGCCCGACCAGCGAGACCGGCGACTTCAACTCGGTGCTCACCCTCGAGCGGCAGGGCCGGGACCTCGTCGAGCGCGGCCGGCTCGACGGGCTGGGCCGCAACGAGGAGATCCGCTCGGTGCGCTGGTTCGACGATCTCGCGATCCTGGTGACCTTCCGGCGGATCGACCCGCTCTATGCCGTCGACCTCACCGACACCGCGGCGCCCCGACTGCTCAGCGAGCTGAAGATCCCCGGCTTCTCCTCGTACCTCCATCCGCTCGGCCGGGCCCGGCTCATCGGCGTCGGCGAGGGGCCGCAGGGTCCTGAGGGCCGCGCCGGCTGGGGCGCCCAGGTCGGGCTCTTCGACGTCCGCGACACCCGGAAGGTGACCCGTCTCGACGTCCTCGGCTACGGCCGCCGGACCCAACCGCTCGCCGGCACCGACCCCCGCGCGTTCACCTGGCTCCCCGACCACCGCACGATCCTCACCGTCGTCCAGCGCTCCGGCAGCCGCCGGGTCGGCTACCTCTCGGTCCTCAAGCTCGCCGGCGGCCGCCTGCACGAGCGCCGGGTCCAAGTGGAGTACGGCACCGACGTCGACCGGGTGCGGACCGTGCCGCTTCCCGACGGCCGGGTGGTGCTGGTGACCGGCGAGGATGCGCAGTTCTTCGAGCTGTAGCCCGTGGCACGCCTGCCTCCCGGCGTACCGTGGAGGCATGTGCCGCAACATCCGTCCGCTCAACAACTTCGAGCCCCCGGCCACGCGGGACGAGGTGACCGCGGCCGCGCTGCAGTTCGTCCGCAAGGTCAGCGGCTCGACGAAGCCCAGCCAGGCCAACCAGGAGGTCTTCGACCGGGCCGTCGCGGAGATCGCCCACATCACCCAGCACCTCCTCGACGACCTGGTGACGACGGCGCCACCGAAGAACCGGGAGGTCGAGGCCGAGAAGGCGCGCGAGCGTGCGCGGCTCCGCTACGGCTGAGCGCCGCGTCAGCGCCGCCTTCGCCGCCGTCGAGCGCGCGGGCTTCCTGCCTCCCGACCAGCGGCGGTACGCCGCGGTGGACCAGGCCCTGCCCCTCGGGTACGGCGTCACGAACTCCCAGCCGTCGACGGTGCGGGCGATGCTCACGCTCCTCGACGTCGAGCCCGGCGACCGGGTCCTCGACGTCGGCTGCGGCTCCGGCTGGTCGACCGCGCTGCTGGCCCACCTGGCCGGGCCGCACGGACACGTCGTGGGGGTGGAGCTGATCCCGGAGGTGCTCGCCATGGCACGGGCCGCCCTCGGCCGGAGCCGTCGCGTCGAGCTGCACCAGGCCGACCCGGCGGTCCTCGGCTGGCCGGCGTCGGCGCCGTACGACCGGGTGCTGGTATCGGCCGACGCGGACGTGCTGCCCCCTGCCCTGGTCGGCCAGCTGCGCCGCGGCGGCGTGCTGGTCGGTCCCGTGGCCGGGGACATGCTGCGCGTCGAGCGGCACGGCCGGTACGTGTTCGTGCCGCTGCGTACCCTGGACCGGTGACCCTCGTCGGCCGGCGCCCCGATCAGCGGGCCGCGCTCGACCTGTGCGCCCGCGGGCCCCTCGTCGTGCTCACCGGTGCCGGGCTCTCCACCGACTCCGGCATCCCGGACTACCGCGGACCCGGCGCGCCCGCGCGGATGCCGATGACCTACCAGGAGTTCGTGTCGGGGCCGGCCGCCCAGCAGCGGTACTGGGCGCGCAGCCACCTGGGCTGGTCGCGGATGCGCCGCGCCGAGCCCAACCCCGGGCACCGCGCCGTGGCGGCACTGGGCGCCGACCTCGTCATCACCCAGAACGTCGACGGTCTCCACGAGGCCGCGGGAACGCCTGCCCTGGTCGCCCTGCACGGGCGGATCGCCGACGTGGTGTGCCTCGCGTGCCGGCGTACGACGCCGCGGCGGGCGCTGCAGCAGCGGCTCGAGGACGCCAACCCCGGCTGGGCGGCGCGGCACGCCGCCGTCGCGACCCGCCCCGACGGCGACGTCGACCTCGACGACACCGCCGACTTCGTCGTCCCCACCTGCACCGACTGCGCCGGCCCGCTCAAGCCGGATGTGGTGTTCTTCGGCGAGAACGTCCCGAAGCCGCGGGTCGAGCGGTGCTACGCGGCCGTCGAGGCGCTCGCCCCCACCGGCGGCACTCTCCTCGTCGCCGGCTCCAGCCTGACCGTGATGAGCGGCCTGCGGTTCGTCCGCCGCGCGGCCCAGCGCGGGATCCCGGTGGTCGTCGTCAACCGCGGCCCGACCCGCGGCGACGACCTGGCGTCGTACACCGTGGATGCCGGGACGAGCGACTGGCTGCCGGCCCTGGCCGCCGTACGGGCGCCTGCCCCGGCGTCCGTGCCGGCGTCCGTGCCGGCGTCCGTGCCGGCGGCCGGAGGGCCCGGGAGCGTTGTCATAACGTGAGCCGGGACGAGAAAACTCATGCTGGGACGAGGAAGTTTCCTCGTCCAGGCGTGAGTTTCACCGGCCGGCCGGTGAAACTCACGCGGCCCGGCGCCCCTACAACCGCTTCACAAAAATGTGATCCGCCGCCTCAGGGAAGATCTCGGCGGTCTCGCCACCGGAGCCGACCAGGACCCCGTCGGAGGTGGCCTGGATGGTGATGGTCTTGTCGGGCAGGGCGCCGACCCGGCGCATGGCGCTCATCAGGGCGTCGTCCTTCTGCATCTCCTCGGAGATGCGGCGGACCACGGCGCGGGCGCTCTCCGCGCCAGCGGCCTGGGAGAGCGGCTCGACGTCGGCCATGAAGTTCTCGCCGACCGCGTCCTGGCCGAGCTCGGCGAGGCCGGGGATCGGATTGCCGTAGGGCGACTCGGTGGGGTGACCGAGCAGTTCGATGAGACGGCGCTCGACGGTCTCGGACATCACGTGCTCCCAGCGGCAGGCCTCCTCGTGGACCAGCTCCCACTCGAGGCCGATCACGTCGGTGAGGAGCCGCTCGGCGAGGCGGTGCTTGCGCATGACGCGGGTGGCGAGGCGGTGGCCCTCCTCGGTCAGCTCGAGGTGGCGGTCGCCCTCGACGGTCAGCAGGCCGTCGCGCTCCATCCGGGCCACCGTCTGCGACACCGTCGGCCCGCTCTGGTGCAGGCGCTCGGCGATGCGCGCCCGCAGGGGGATGATGCCCTCCTCGATCAGCTCGTAGATCGTGCGGAGGTACATCTCGGTGGTGTCGATGAGATCGCTCACCCCCCTATTCTGACCCATTAAGAGAAAGGGCGCACACCACCCGCCTGCCATGCTGGCCCGGTGACCTCCCTGCCTCCGCTGATCGTCCCGCACCGCTTCAACGGACCGCCCCGTTCGGGCAACGGTGGCTGGACCGCGGGCGCGCTCGCCGCGACGCTGCCCGCGCAGGGCCTCGGCACCGCCGTCACCGTCACCCTGCGCCGGCCGCCTCCCCTCGACCGCCCCATGCCCGTGCTCCCGACCGCCGCCGGCGCGACCCTGACCCACGACGGCGAGGTCGTCGCGGAGGCGGTGTACGCCGAAGCGCGGCCGGTGCCGGTGGCACCGGTCCCGGCGACGGTGGCGGCCGACGCCGAGGCCCACTACCCCGGCCACCGGACCCATCCGTTCCCCACCTGCTACGTGTGCGGCCCCGACCGGCGCGTCGGCGACGGCCTGCGGATCTTCCCCGGAGCGGTCGGCGGCGACCGGGTCGCAGCCACCTGGACGCCGTACGACAGCGCGGTGCCGGTGGCCTGGGCCGCCCTCGACTGCCCGGGTGGCTGGTCGAGCGACCTCGAGGGCCGCCCGTCGGTGCTGGGACGGATGACGGCCGAGGTCCGCAGCGTGCCGCGCACGTCGGAGCGCTATGTCGTCGTCGGGGAGCAGCGTGGCCTGGACGGCCGCCGGACCTACACCGCGGCGACGCTCTACGGCCCCGATGACGAGGTGGTCGCGACCGCCGAGCACGTGTGGTTCACCGTCGACCCGCGGGACTTCGCGTGACCGCCCCCACCGATCGTCCGTGGTGGCGGGACGCCGTGGTCTACCAGGTCTACGTGCGCAGCTTCGCCGACGGCCTGCCGGCGGACGGGGCGGGCGACGGCATCGGCGACCTGCCCGGCATCACCGCCCGCCTGCCCTATCTGCGCGACCTCGGGGTCGACGCGCTGTGGATCACGCCGTTCTACACCTCGCCCCAGAAGGATCACGGGTACGACGTCGCGGACTACACCGACGTGGACCCGCTGTTCGGCACGCTCGCCGACGTCGACCGACTGCTGGAGACGGCCCACGGCCTGGGACTGCGGGTGATCGTCGATCTGGTTCCCAACCACACCTCCGACCAGCACCCCTGGTTCCGAGCGGCGCTGGCCGCCGACCCAGACTCGCCCGAGCGGGCGCGCTACATCTTCCGCCCCGGCCGTGGACCGGACGGCGCCGAGCCGCCCAACAACTGGAACTCGATCTTCGGTGGCCCTGCCTGGACCCGGGTGCCGGACGAGGCGGGCAGCGAAGCGGCACTCCGCGATGCCCGTGGGGCGAGCGAAGCGAGTCCCGGGCGGCGAGCGGCGTCTGCGACACGCTCGGCCCAGAAGACACAGTGGTACTTGCATCTGTTCGACACCTCGCAGCCCGACCTCGACTGGCGCAATCCCGAGGTCGGTGACATGTTCGAGGACGTGCTGCGCTTCTGGCTGGACCGCGGGGTCGACGGCTTCCGGGTCGACGTGGCGCACGGGCTCTACAAGGAGGCCACGCTGCGCGACCAGAAGCGTCCGGAGCAGCCGGCGAAGCTCGCCGAGTCGATGGTCGAGCGGGTGCTCAACGACGAGCCGATGTGGGACCAGCCCGAGGTGCACGAGGTCTACCGCCGCTGGCGGCGCGTGCTCGACTCCTATCCCGGCGACCGGATGGCGGTGGCCGAGGCGTGGACGCAGACCGCGGAGTCGATGGCGATGTTCATCCGCTCCGACGAGCTCCACCAGGCCTTCAACTTCGGCTGGCTCGGCACGCCGTGGTCGGCGCGGGCCTTCGCCCACGTCATCAACGACTCGATCGCCGCGGTCGCGGCGGCGGATGCGGCACCGACCTGGGTGTTGTCCAACCACGACGTCGAGCGCCACCCGACCCGGTACGGCGGCGGGCCGGTCGGTCTCGCCCGGGCGCGCGCCGCCACGTTGACCATGCTCGCGCTGCCGGGCTCGGCATACCTCTACCAGGGCGAGGAGCTCGGCCTCGAGCAGGTGGACGTGCCTCCCGAGGCGCGTCAGGACCCGTCGTGGCTGCGTCAACCGGGGGCAACCGGCCAGCCGGGCCGCGACGGCTGCCGGGTCCCGCTGCCGTGGTCGGGCGACGCGCCGCCGTACGGATTCGGCGGACCGCCCGGCAGCCAGCCGTGGATCCCCCAGCCCGCGGACTGGGGGCCGCTCAGCGTGGAGGCGCAACAGGACGACCCGGACTCGACGCTGGCGTTCTACCGGCGCGCCCTCGCGGCGCGGCGGGCCGTGTTCGCCGGCGCCGGTGAGGCGACCACCGCGGTCGCCGACGACGACCTGCTCGTCGTCCTCCGCGGCGACGTGGCGATCGTCCTCAACGCCGGCTCCGAGGCGGCGCCGCTGCCGGCGGGCGAGGTGCTGATCAGCAGCGGCCCACTGCCCGGCGCCACGCTGCCGCCGGACACGGCCGTCTGGATCCGCTGACCCGACCGCGATGGTCCCGGCCCCCAAGCACCGTTCGACGCCGGTTTCCGGTGCTTGTGGGCCGGGACTGTCGCAGCGGGGCAGACGGTCAGCGATCGGCCGGGATGCCCAGCGCGTCGTTGTAGCGCCGCAGCGACACCGCGAAGTCCCGCAGCTCCTCCGCCGGCCAGTCCCCCAGCCGCTCGTCGAGCAGCTCCCGGCGCTCGGCCGCGACGGCGGCGAGCCGCTCGGCACCGTGCGCACTCACGCTGAGCAGGGTCGCCCGGCCGTCCTCGGGGTCCGGGGAGCGGTCGACCAGGCCGAGCTCGATGAGGTGCTGCACCTGCCGGCTGATCGCGCCCTTGTCGATCTCGAACACCGCACACATCGCGGAGGCGCGCAGCGGGCCGTGGTCGCGGACGTAGCCGAGCATGAGGTACGACGACGGCATCAGCTCCGGGTGCACGGCGCGCGCCCGCTCGCCGATCACCCGCCGGACCCGGCGGATCAGTACGCCGACCTCGGCCTCGAGGTCGCGCAACGCGTCGGTGCGGCTCAGCGCGGCCGGCGCCGGGGTGCTCATCGCCGCCGGCCCTCGTCGGCGCGCCCGCTCTCGATCTCGTAGCCCGGGTAGTCGGCCGCCTCGCCGGCGGCGACCAGGGCCGCCTCGACCTCGGACTCCGCGACGGTCGGCGCCGACGCCCGGCCGGACGCGGTCGTCCCGGCGGGCGTGGCGGCCGGGGCCGCCTCGGCCGGGCCGTTCGTGGTGCGCAACGGGACCTCCTTGATGAACAGGATGCACAGGAAGGCGACCACCGCGAAGGGCGCGGCGACGAGGAACAGGTGCCCCACGGCGTCGCCGAAGGAGGCCTCGTAGACGGACCGGATCGGGCCCGGCAGGTCCGACAGCCTGGGGATGTCGCCGGTGGAGTGCTCCATCGCGCTGAGCTGCTCCTGGCTGATCTTGCCGGCCTTCGCCAGGCTGGTCACGCCGTCCTTGACCCCACTGGTCACCTGGTGGGCGAGGACCGCGCCCAGGGCGGCGACGCCCGCGGAGCCGCCGATCGAACGGAACATCGCGACCACGGAGCTGGCCGCGCCGAGGTCCTCCATCGCGACGTTGTTCTGCACCGAGAGCACCAGGTTCTGCATGGTCGCGCCCAGCCCGATGCCGGTGAGCGCCATGTAGCCGCCGATCACCCACAGCGAGGTGGTCGTGTCGATCGTGCCGAGCAGTGCGATGCCGGCGATGACGAAGACCATGCCGCCGACCAGCCACCGCTTCCACAGCCCGGTCCGCGTGATGATCCGGCCGCTCACGATGCTGGAGACGAGCAGGCCCCCGACCATCGCGACCGACATCAGGCCCGCCTCGGTGGGGCTCATGCCCCGCGCGAGCTGGAAGTACTGGCTCAGGTAGACCGTCGCACCGAACATCGCGACGCCGATCATCACCGAGGCCGCCGTGGCGAGGCTGGTGGTGCGGTCGCGGAACAGTCGCAGCGGGATCACCGGCTCGGTCGCGACCTTCGCCTCCACCCACAGCGCGGCACCGATCAGCACCACGCTGCCCGCGACCAGCGCCGCCGACGTACCGGACACCCAGTCGAAGTTGGTGCCCGCGAGGCTGACCCAGACGAGGATCAGGCTGATGCCGGCCATGATCAGGGTGGCACCGAGGTAGTCGATCTTCACGTCCCGCTTGATCGTGGGCAGGTGGAGGGTCTTCTGCAGGACGACGAAGGCGATCGCCGCGATCGGGATCCCGACGATGAAGCAGCCGCGCCAGCCCATCGGGCTGTCCACGATCAGGCCGCCGAGCAGCGGGCCGCTGACCGTCGCGGTGGCGAAGACCGCGCCGATGTAGCCGCTGTAGCGGCCACGCTCGCGCGGGGACACCATCGACGCGATCACCACCTGGACCAGGGCGGTCAGGCCACCGACCCCGAGGCCCTGGAAGGCGCGCGCGCCGATCAGCACGCTCATGGTGGGCGCCACCGCGGCGACGACCGAACCGGCCGAGAAGATGACCAGCGCCACCTGCACGAGGAGCTTCTTGCTGAAGAGGTCGGCGAGCTTGCCCCAGATCGGGGTGGTCGCCGTCATCGTCAGGAGCGTCGCGACCACGACCCAGGTGTAGCCGGTCTGGCTGCCCTTCAGGTCGGTCACGATCGCGGGGAGGGCGTTGCTCACCACGGTGCTGGAGAGCATGGCCACGAACATCGCGAGCAGGAGCCCGGTGAGGGCCTCCATGATCTCGCGGTGCGTCATCTGGCCCGGTTCGGCGGTGGCCGACGGAGCTGTCGTCATCGAGTCGTCATCTCTTCTCGTCATCACTCGAATAGTTGTCGTAGATCAACCATATGACGATTGGTTGATGTGCGACAACCTTCTGTGACGCGCGACACCGGCGCCGGGCACGCCGGCGGACGGGCCGAAATGCAGCGACCCGCAGGTGTGGCCCCGGGACGGGACCCCGCCCGGTGGATGGTCCGGGCTCACCTGCGGGTCGGGTGGCTGCGTTGGATTCGCGCGCAGCCTTCAGAACGGCTGGGCTGCTAGCGGGCAGCCACCTCACGCATCCGATGAGAAATCATTCTTCGGACCACCTCCTTTCCCGTGTGCGACAACGGTAGGTCGGGCGGCCGGCGTGCACAACGGGATTTCGCCGCCGCGCCCCGCGCACGCCTCTCGGCGCGGCCTTCCACGCCGCCTGTGACGGAGCCAACGTCCCCGGGACGGAATGTCGAGCGGCCCAGTCGCCTTTGACCTGGCATGTCCGACCCGCATCCCCTCATCGAGGCCCCGAAGTCCCGCCTGCCGCTCGTCGTCGGCGCGGTGGTGGTGGCGTTGGCCGTGGTCGCCGCCGCGGTGTTCCTCCTCACCCGCGACGGCGACGAGACCCGCCGCGCGACCGGGGGCGACGGCGCCACGGAGCAGGCCGAGCCGTCGAAGGACGACCCGGTCAAGGTCGTGCTCGGCACCGTCGGCGCCAGCGACCCCTACTGGACCACGTTCGAGGACGCTGCCCGCGAGGCCGGGATCGAGCTGGAGATCCGCGACTTCGCGGAGTACCCGCTCCCCAATCCGGCGCTCGCCGAGGGCGAGCTGGACGCCAACCAGTTCCAGCACATCGTCTACCTGGCGGAGTACAACGTCGCCAACGACGACGACCTGGTCCCACTCGGCGCGACCGCGATCTATCCCCTCGGCCTCTACTCCGACAAGTACGACGACGTCGCCGACATCCCCGACGGCGCGACCGTGATCGTCCCCGACGACGACTCCAACCAGGCCCGCGGCCTGCTGGTGCTGCAGTCGGCCGGCCTGATCGAGCTCGAGGGCGGCGGCTCGATCTTCTCCACCGTCGCGGACGTCGACGAGGCCGCCTCGCGGGTGAAGGTGAAGGCGCTGCAGGCCGACCTGACGCCGACCTCGCTGCCCGACGTGGCCGCGGCGATCGTCAACAACGACTTCGTCGAGGACGCCGGGCTCTCGTTCGACGACGCGATCGTCGTCGACGACGCCAGCGACCCCACGGCCGTGCCGTACGTCAACATCTTCGCGGTCCGTGCCGAGGACAAGGACAACCCGGTGCTCCGCCGGCTGGTCGAGGTCTACCAGCAGACGCAGGCCGTCCTGGACGGCGTGGACGCGGCCGCCGGCGGCACCGCCGAGTTCGTCACCCTCGGCCAGGCCGAGCTCGAGCAGAGCCTGCACGAGGTCGAGAAGCAGATCCGCGCCCAGCAGTGACCGCTCCCCTCGTCGAGCTGCGTGGCGTCGTCAAGGACTTCCCCGGCGCCCGCCGCGGCGACCGCGCGCACCGGGCCGTCGACGGCGTCGACCTCCGCGTGGAGCCCGGCGAGATCTTCGCGATCATCGGCCACTCCGGGGCCGGCAAGTCGACGCTGGTCCGGCTGGTCAACGCCCTCGAGCCGGTCACCTCGGGCAGCGTGGTCGTCGACGGCGTCGAGGTGACCACACTGCCCGAGAAGCGCCTGCGCGAGCTGCGGCTCGGCATCGGGATGGTGTTCCAGCAGTTCAACCTGATGGAGTCGCGCACCGTCTGGGGAAACCTGGCCTTCCCCCTCAGCGTCGCCGGGCGGTCCCGCGCCGAGCAGCAGCGCCGGATCTCCGAGCTGCTGCACTTCGTCGGCCTGGCCGACAAGGCGCACGCCCGGGTCGGCGACCTGTCCGGCGGCCAGAAGCAGCGCGTCGGCATCGCCCGCGCGCTCGCCACCGAGCCGCGGCTGCTGCTGGCCGACGAGGCCACCAGCGCCCTCGACCCCGACACCACCCGGGACGTGCTGGACCTGCTCGCGCGGGTCAACCGCGAGCTCGGCATCACCATCCTGCTCATCACCCACGAGATGGACGTCGTACGCCGCATCGCCCACCGCGTCGCGGTGATGGAGGCGGGCCGTGTGGTCGAGCAGGGCCGGACCGTCGACCTCTTCGCCGACCCGCGGCACCCGGTGACGCGGCGGTTCGTCGGCACCGTGGTCGACGACCTCCCGGACGCCGACGCGCTCGCCGCGCTCCGCGCCCGTCACCCGGGTCGCCTCGTCCGGCTGGCGTTCCGCGGCCATGAGGTCCGCCAGTCCGAGGTGTTCGCGACCCTCCTGCGCCACGACGTGGCCTTCGAGCTCGTCTACGGCGGCATCGAGGAGGTCCAGGGCACGACGTTCGGCAACCTGACCCTCGCCCTCGCCGGCGACGCCGGCGCGATCGAACGGGCCCTGACCGAGATCGGCTCCCTCGTCAGCTGGACGGAGGTCGCGTGATGAGGGCCGTGACACCCGGCCTCGCGATCGACACGCGGCTCGGCGAGCTGCAACCGGAGTTCTGGCAGGCCGCCGGCGAGACCCTGTTGATGGCCACCACCGCGCTCGTGCTCGGCGGCCTGCTCGGCCTCGCCCTCGGGCTCGGGCTGTACCTCACCCGCAAGGGCGGGCTGTACGCCCACCGGCCGTCGTACGTCGTCCTCAACGTCGTGGTGAACTTCTTCCGCCCGATCCCGTTCGTCATCTTCGTCGCCGCCCTGCAGCCGCTGGCGCGGGTCGTGGTCGGCACCGGCATCGGGACGCCCGCCGCGACGTTCGCGATCGTGGTCGCCGCGACCTTCGGCATCAGCCGGATCGTCGAGCAGAACCTGGTCACGGTCAGCCCCGGAGTCATCGAGGCCGCGCGCGCGATGGGCGCCGGCCGTGCGCGGATCACGTTCAGCGTGCTCGTCCCCGAGGCGCTCGGCCCGCTGGTGCTCGGCTACACCTTCGCGTTCGTCGCGATCGTCGACATGACCGCCATCGCCGGCGTCGTCGCGGGCGGCGGACTCGGCTCGTTCGCGCAGCGCTTCGGCTTCCGGCAGTTCGACGACGTCGTCATGTGGGCCTCGATCCTCGCCCTCGTCGCGTTCGTCATGGTCATCCAGCTCGGCGGCAACCTGCTCGCACGCAAGGTGCTCCGCCGCTGACCCGGGTGTACCACGCACCGACCGGATTCGTCGTCCGGCGGCCCGGCCGGCGACAGATTCGGTTGGTACGTCGCGTTCGCGGGTAGGCGGAGGACATGACCGGACCGCTGACCCGGCGTACTCCTGCCCTCGCCCTGCTGCTCGCCCTCGGCGCCGCCGCGCTCGCCGGCTGCTCCGCCGACGATCCCGCAGACGATCCCGACGACGCTCGTCCGGCACCCGCCAGCACCCCGCCGGCGACCGAGCCGCCGCCCAGCCCGACCGACCCGGCGCCGGTGGACCTGCCCGCGCTGGTGATCCGGCCGGCCGCCGTCGGCGACGCCCAGGTCGGCATGACCCGCGCGGAGTGGGAGGCGACCGGTCTGTTCGCCGACGGCGCCGCGATCTGCGAGAGCGAGCTGATCCACTGGAAGGACGACCCCGACGGCCGCGGGCTGCGGGTCCTGACCGACGAGGACGCGACCATCGTCCAGCTCTGGGTGACCGCGCCGGGCCCGGCGACCGACCACGGCGGCCTCCAGGTCGGCTCGACGTACGGCGAACTTGCGGCGGCGTTCCCCGACCTCACCGAACCCGTCGACGACGGCTTCGACCAGGCCTCGGTCTTCCCGCCGGGCGAGGAGGACGGACTCCCCTATCTCGGGTTCCTGCTCGACGCCCCGCCCGACGAGGTCACCGGCGACACCCCGATCGCCGCCATCGCGGTCACGGGCGGCGAGCCGGCGTACTTCCGGTCCGACTGCTGAGTCCCTGCGCGCCGTGACGCGCTGGCGGGTCGCTCACCCCGCCGCCGCGGCGAACTGCGCCGCGTGCAGGCGGGCGAACGCGCCGTCCCGCTCGAGGAGCTCCGCGTGCGAGCCCTGCTCCACGATCCGCCCGTGCTCCATGACGAGGATCAGGTCCGCGTCGCGGATGGTGGAGAGCCGGTGGGCGATCACGAAGGACGTCCGGTCGGAGCGCAGGGCCGCCATCGCCTGCTGCAGCAACAGCTCGGTGCGGGTGTCGACCGACGACGTCGCCTCGTCGAGGATCAGCAGCGCCGGCTGGGCCAGGAACGCTCGGGCGATGGTGATCAGCTGCCGCTCACCGGCCGACAGGTTGGAGCCCTCGTCGTCGACGCGGGTGTCGTAGCCCTCCGGCAGGGAGTGCACGAACCGGTCGACGTACGTCGCCCGCGCGGCCTCGCGGATCTGCTCCTCGGTCGCGTCGGGGCGTCCGTAGGCGATGTTGTCGCGGATGGTGCCCTCGAACAGCCAGGTGTCCTGCAGCACCATCCCGATCCGGCTGCGCAGCTCCGCGCGCGACATCTGCGTCACGTCCACCCCGTCGAGGGTGATCCGGCCCCCGTCGAGCTCGTAGAACCGCATGATCAGGTTGACCAGCGTGGTCTTGCCGGCGCCCGTGGGGCCGACGATCGCGACCATCTGGCCGGGGTGGGCGATCAGCGAGAGGTCCTCGATGAGCGGCTCGTCGGGGTCGTAGGAGAAGTCCACGTGCTCGAACGCGACCTCGCCCCTCGTCCGGGCCGAGCGCGTCGGATGCGTCGCGCCGCCCGCCGCGCCGGCGTCCACCGGGTCGACCTCCTCGTCGGCGTCGAGCAGCTCGAAGACCCGCTCCGCCGAGGCGACGCCGGACTGCAGCAGGTTGGCCATCGACGCGATCTGGGTGATCGGCTGGGTGAAGGTCCGGGAGTACTGGATGAACGCCTGCACCTCACCGAGCGACAGCGATCCCGACGCGACCCGCAGGCCGCCGACGACCGCGACCACGACGTAGTTGAGGTTGCCGATCAGCATCATCATCGGCATCACGAGCCCGCTGATGAACTGCGCGCGGTACGACGACTGGTAGAGCTCCTCGTTGGCGGCGTCGAACTCCTCCTCGACCGCCGCGCGCCGGCCGAACACGGTGACCAGGGCGTGTCCCGAGATCGACTCCTCGACCTGGGCGTTGAGGCGGCCCGTCTGGCGCCACTGGTTGATGAACTGCGTCTGCGAGCGCTTCATGATCCGGCTCGTGACGAACATGGCGATCGGCACGGACACCAGCGAGATGACCGCGAGCAGCGGGGAGACCCAGAACATCGCACCGAGGACGCCGACCACCATCAGCAGCGAGGTGAGCAGCTGGCTCATCGTCTGCTGGAGGTTCTGGGCGACGTTGTCGATGTCGTTGGTGACCCGACTGAGCAGCTCTCCCCGCGGCTGCCGGTCGAAGTACGCCAGCGGGAGCCGGTGCACCTTCTCCTCCACGTCGGTGCGCATCTGCCGCACGGTCGCCTGGACGATGTCGTTGACCAGATAGCCCTGCAGCCAGCCGAGAACCTGCCCGCCGACGTAGACGAGCAGAGTGATGAGCAGGATGTGGGCGACCTTGTCGAAGTCGACGCCCTGCCCCGGGACGACGTCGAGGCCGCGCAGGAAGTCGGCGAACCCGCTGTCGCCGGCGGCCTCGGCGTTCGCGACCGCGTCGGCCTTGGTGCTGCCCTCGGGCAGGCGGCCGCCGATGAAGCCGTTGAACACCTCGTCGGTCGCGCGGCCCAGCAGCCATGGGCCGACGACGACCGAGGCGACGCTGCCGATGCCGAGCAGGAGGACCGCGACGGCGCGCCCCCGCGCCGGCCGCAGCCGCGCGACCAGGCGCCGGGCCGACGTACCGAAGTCGTCGGCCTTCTGGCCGACCATGCCGCCCATCGGCCCGCGTCCGGGACCGCCCTGCTGGACGATCCGCTCGGTCTGCTTCATGGTGCCCGTCTTGGCGGGGGGCTTGCCCCCGCCGGCCGAGCCGGTCGAGACCTCGCTCATGCCACGACCTCCTCTTCTCCCCTGATGCCTTGCGAGGCGGCGATCTCCTGGTACGTCGCGTTGTCGCGCACCAGCTCGTCGTGCGTGCCCTGGCCGACGACCTCGCCGTCCTCGAGGACGAGGATGACGTCGGCGTCGCGGATGGTCGCGATCCGCTGCGCGACGATCAGCACCGTGGCGTCGCGGGTCACCGGCCGGAGCGCCGCGCGCAGCCGGGCGTCGGTGGCGACGTCCAGGGCGGAGAAGGCGTCGTCGAACAGGTAGATCTCGGGACGCCGGACGAGCGCGCGGGCGATGGCGAGGCGCTGCCGCTGGCCGCCGGAGACCGTCGTACCGCCCTGCGACACCGCGGTCTCGAGCTGCTCGGGCATCGCGCGGACGAAGTCGGCACCCTGCGCGATCTCGAGCGCCGCCCACAGCTCCTCGTCGGTGGCCTCCGGGCGGCCGTAGCGCAGGTTGGAGGCGATCGTGCCGGAGAACAGGAAGGCGCGCTGGGGCACCAGTCCGATCCGCGACCGGAGCAGCTCCGGCTCCAGGTCGCGCACGTCGACACCGTCGACCCGCACCGTGCCCTCGGTGGCGTCGAGCAGCCGCGGCACCAGGTTGACCAGGGTGGTCTTGCCGGCCCCGGTGGAGCCGATGACGGCGATCGTCTGGCCGGGCCGGGCGGAGAACGTGACGTCGCGCAGGACCGGCGCCTCGGCGCCGGGATAGGTGAGACCCACGCCCTCGAGGTCGAGGTGGCCGGAGACGGCGACCTCGGTGACCGGCCGCGCCGGGGGTACGACGCTGGTGCGGGTGGCGAGCACCTCGCCGATCCGGTCCGCGCTGACCGAGGCCCGCGGGATCATCATCAGCATGAAGGTGCCCATCATCACCGACATCAGGATCTGCATGAGGTAGGACAGGAACGCCGTGAGCGCGCCGACCTCCATCTGGCCGCCGTCGACCCGGTGGCCGCCGAACCAGATCACGCCGACGCTGGCGACATTGGACACGGCCATCACGAGCGGGAACATCAGCGCCATCCAGCGGCCCGCGCGCAGCGAGACCGCGGTCAGGTCGTCGTTGGCCCGCTCGAAGCGCCGGACCTCCTGCGGCTCGCGGACGAACGCGCGGACCACCCGGATGCCGGAGATCTGCTCGCGCATGACCCGGTTGACGTCGTCGAGCCGCTCCTGGACCTGCCGGAAGGCCGGCACCATCCGCGACACGACGATGCCGATGCAGACGAAGAGCACCGGCACGACGGCGACGACGAGCCAGGACAGGCCGAGGTCCTCCCGCATCGCCATGATAACGCCGCCGACCATCATGATCGGGATGGTCACGGCCATCAGGCAGGTCATCATCGCCAGCATCTGCACCTGCTGGACGTCGTTGGTGGCGCGGGTGATCAGCGACGGCGCGCCGAAGGTCGAGACCTCACGGGCCGAGAAGCTGCCGACCCGGCCGAACACGGCCTTGCGCAGGTCGCGGCCGAACGCCATGGCGGTCTGTCCGCCGAACCAGGCCGAGGCCATCGAGCAGGCGGCCTGGACCAGCGCGACGGCGAGCATGAGCCCGCCGATCTTGACGACATACCCGGTGTCGCCGCGGGCGACGCCCTTGTCGATGATGTCGGCGTTGAGGCTGGGCAGGTAGAGCATCGCCACGGTGCCGGTGAACTGCAGCACGACGATGGCCGACAGCCAGCCCTTGTAGGGGCGCAGGTGGTCGCGCAGGAGGCCGATCAGCATCAGTGCGAGTCCTTCCTCAGCACACCGTCCAGGACGGTGTCGACGATCTCGACGGGGGTGAGCAGGTCGCCGTCGGCGATCTCCTCGTGGGACGCGGCGAAGGTCAGCAGCCGCCAGACATGGAGGACCCGGTCGGGATCACGGTCGAACCGATCGATGTCGGGGGCGAGGAGCAGGTAGAGCCGGTCGTGCACCTCGGCGAGGCCCTGCTTGATCTCGGGCCGTTCGGTCAGGTGGTCCGGTGGGCCGACGAAGCCCATGGATCTCATCAGCCCGAAGATCGCGAGGAATCGCTGCTGCAGGATGGAGGTCATCGCCACCATCCGCTCGCGCAGCGGCAGCCCGAGATCGATCTCGTCGAGCCGGTGCAGCACGTCCCCCGGCTCGAAGGCGCGCGCGATCGTGGTGTCGATCAGGTCGTCCTTGGAGTCGAAGACACGGAAGATCGTCCCCTCGGCGACCCCCGCCGCCTCGGCGATCAGCCGGGTGGTGACCCGCCGCCCGTGCTCGTAGAGCAGCGGCCGGGTGGCCCGGATGAGCATCTCCCGCCGGTCGTCGGGCGACAGCGGCGTGGCGCGGGGTGGCATGGCGGCCACAGTAAATGAGTGAGTACTCACTCACAAGTCCTTTTCCGCCGCCGGACGCGGCAAAAGGGGATGCGGCGTCGCCGGGACGCTCCGTAGGGTCCGGGTCATGAGCTACGTCAACGTGATGGTGCGTCGTGTCCGGGCAGCGGACGCGGCGGGACTGGGGATGGCACCCGCTCCGGCCTGACTGGGCGCGGCGCGTCGTCGCCGAGAGCCCCGTCGCCGCGGGGGATCTGGTCCTCGACATCGGCGCCGGGCACGGCGCCCTGACCGGACCGTTGGCCGACGCCGGCGCCCGGGTGATCGCGGTCGAGCTGCATCCCGGGCGGGCCGCCGCGCTCCGGGAGCGGTACGCCGAGCGCGGCGTGCGCGTGGTTCGCTGCGACCTGCGCGACCTCCGCCTGCCCTCGCGGCCGTTCCGCGTGGTCGCCAGCCCTCCGTACTCCCTGAGCACGCCGTTGGTCCGCCTGCTGCTGGGCACCGACCGGCTGCTCTCGGCCGACCTCGTGCTGCAGTCGGCGACCGCCCGGCGGATCGCGGCGGCGCCGCCCCGGGCCCGGCACGCCCGTCGGTACCGGCTCCGGGTCGGGCGTGCCGTCCCGCGGGCGGCCTTCCGCCCGCCGCCGCGGGTGGACTCGGTGGTGCTGCGGGTCGAGCGGTGACGGGTCCGGCTGTCGGCGGCCCGGCAGTCGGCGGCTCGCGCCCGGCCGGGTCAGCGCAGGGCCGAGCCGAGGTCGCTCCCCGGCAGCACCGGGACCCGCAGCCGGGCGCCGTCCGGGCCACCGACCCGGATCGTGTGCACGGCGGGCAGGGCCAGCGGCGAGAACAGCGAGGTCCCGACGAGCTGGATGCGCAGCCGGTGGCCGGCCCGGAAGACGTTGCCGACCGGCCACAGCTCGACCTGGTAGCGCCGGAGCTTCCCCGCGCCGGACCGGTCGACGGTGGCGTAGTCGCCGTAGGGCTGGACCACCGCGCCAGAGGCGTCGGTCAGCGATCGACCGGGGACGAGGTTCGGGTAGCTCGTCGAGAGCCGGCCGACGGTGAGCGGGTGCGAGGAGCCGTCGGGGGCGACGTCGGAGAGGATCGCCCAGATGCCCGAGCCGGGCGTCGTGGTCGCCAGCGGCACGTCGAGCGCGACCGGGCCCGCCAGCGCGACGTCGGCGGCCAGGGCGTCGGTCGTGTAGGTCAGGCCGGTCAGTCCGTCGACGGCCACCGCGTCCGTGCGGCCGAGGAAGGGCAGCGCCCCGGTGAGCGCCTTCGCTCCCCCGGCCTCGAGCAGCGACCACGTCGGGACGTCCGACATCGTCGGCAGGGTCGGAACGGTGAGATAGGCCTCCTTGCGCGACGCGGCCGATGCGGTGGTCGTCAGTCGCTTGCCGGCGCCGAGGGCGAGCTCGGTCCAGGTGGTCCCGGGCACCGGCCAGTCGGCGGCCTCCCGGACCGAGTAGTCGCCGGCGAGGTACGCCGCCCGGTCGCCGTGGGCGAGAAGCAGCCGGACCGGTGGCCGGCGCTCGATCCCGTTGTCGACGCCGCGCAGGTGGTGGTCGAGCCAGGCGTGGGCCTCCCCGACGCCGCCGTCGGTGCCGGCCGGCGTACCGTCGTGCCCGCCCTCCATCACGAGATGAGCGCCGTCGTCGCGCAGCGCCTGGAAGGCCTGGAAGACGCCGCGCGACTCGACGTCGTAGAACCCGTTGAGCATGAGCACGGGGATGTCGTTGGCGTCGCCGCGCCAGCCGCGCTCGACCCACCAGGAGTCCAGGCTCAGGTGGCCCAGGACGCCGAGGCCGCTGGCGAACAGGCCGCCGACCACGTCGAGCGAGGAGCCCGGGTCGCGCCGCAGCCGGTCGATGCCCTGGAGCAGGGCCGGTGCGCCGATCATGCCGATCACGCCGGCGCCGGGGACCAGGTTGAGGACGCCGCCGGGGACCAGCAGGTCGCGGTAGAGCTCGTGGGTGCCGGAGCGCAGGATCGCGGCCTTCACGCACGGCAGCTCCTGGTGCCAGGAGTTGTAGAGCACGATCGCACTGGCCGAGAAGCCGTTGAGCGCCAGGTTGCCGTCAGTGAACGGCTGCGTGCACGCCCACCGCAGCACCTCGACCACGTCGCGCTGGCTCCTCGGACCGAGGGCGTCGAAGGAGCCGTCGCTGTCGCCGGTGCCGCGGATCTGGACCAGCAGGAAGTTGTAGTCCGGCGTCACCTCCAACGTCTGGCTGCCGTCGCCGTAGGGCGAGAACTCGATCACCGTCGGCTTCGCGGTCACCGGGCCGACGCTCGTCAGCGTGGCCTGCAGCTCGACGCCGTCGGAGGTCGTGAACCGGTCGTCGACGACCACCCGCGCGGGCGGATCCGGGTCGTCGGCGCCGGCCGGCCGCGGCCACGCGGCGAGGCCGGTCACGGCGAGGCTGAGGGCGACGACCAGTCTGGTGATGGTTCGCGGTCCCATGTGAGCACAACGACACGGTCACGCCTGGGCTATGTCGCGACGGCCGACCCACAATGGGGTCATGGCACGCGTCGCGCTCGTCCTCGGCTCCGGCGGCGCCCGCGGGTACGCCCACCTCGGCGCGGTGCAGGAGCTCCGCGACCGCGGCCACGAGATCGTCGCCGTCTCCGGCACATCGATGGGCGCCGTGGTGGGCGGTCTCGTCGCCGCCGGCAAGGACGACCAGTTCGCCGCCTGGGCCTCGACGCTGACGGGACGACGGGTGGTCCGGCTCGCCGACCCGACCTGGGCGGGTGGTGGCGCGGCCACGGCCGAGCGGCTGATGGCCGCTCTCGACGACATCGTCGGCGACGTCACCATCGAGTCGCTGCCGATCCCCTACACGGCCGTCGCGACCGACCTCGCCGCCCGACGCGAGGTGTGGTTCCAGCGGGGACCGCTCATCCCCGCGATGCGAGCCTCCTTCGCCATCCCCGGCCTGTTCACGCCCGCCGTCGTCGACGGCCGGGTCCTCGTCGACGGCGGCCTGCTCAACCCGCTGCCGCTCGAGCCCACCGCCGCGGCAGCCGCCGACTTCACCGTCGCGGTCTCCCTGCAGGGGCCACGCGCGCCGCACGAGCCGACTTCGCCCGCCCGCGGGTTCTCCGTGCGCCGCGCGGAGTGGGCGGCCGACCTGCGCCGCCGGTTCCGCCGGGGCGAGGAGGACCCGGTCCGCCGGGGCGAGGAGGACCCGGTCCGCCGGGGCGCGGAGGACCCGGGCGAGGTGGGATCTCCCTCCGTCCCGCCCGCCGCCCCGCCGTCCGCCCCGCCCGAGGCGCCGGCGGAGGCCCCGCCGAGCGACGCGGTCGACGTCCGCCCGGACGTGCGGACCTCGGAGGTCGTGTCGCTGTCGTTCGACGCGATGCAGAGCCTGATCACCCGCTACCGCCTGGCCGCGCTGCCCCCCGACGTCCTCGTCACCGTCCCGCTCAGCGCCGCCCGCACCATCGACTTCCACCGCGCCGACGAGCTGCTCGACCTCGGCCGCACGCTGACGAAGGCCGCGCTGGACGACGCCGGGCGCTGAAGGCTCCGCCCCCGCTCGGCGGGGTGAGCCGCCGGGCGGGTCGACGATTCCGCCCCACGGGACCGGCACAGCGGGCAGGATGCGGGCATGGACATGGGGGTCCACCCGGACGAGCGCACCCTGCTGGAGGCCCTGACCGCCGCAGCGGCCCCGGAGCCGCTGGCCGACGATCCATGGTCTGTTGGTCGTCCCCGAGGCGGTCGATCCCGACCTGTGGCCCACCAGCGGCCGGCCGCACGTCGCCATCGGCGAGGATGACCCCGTGTCCCCCGACGACCACGCTTCGAATGCCGACGACCTCACCCGCGAGGAGCGGCGGCGCCAGCACGCCGCGTTCCGGTCGCTGCTGACCCCGTCGCGGGAGGTGCCCCGCTTCGACCCGCTCTTCAACCCGCCGTCCGATCCCCTCGCCGACCCCGCGCCGCGCTCGGCTGCCGGGGCGGACGGTGCTGCGGACGGTGCGGCCAGCGCTGCGGTCGAGGACGCGGACGAGGATGCGGCCGGCGCTCCGGAGGCCGTCCGCGCCACCGCCGCCGACGCCGCGCCGGAGGCGGCGGCGGTGCTCACGGCGCACGACGACCACGAGGCGTTCCGCCAGGTCGTGGCGAGCAGCCGCGCCGTCCCCCGCTTCGAGCCGCTCGAGGGCGCGGGGGACGTCCCGGGCCTCGGCTCGGAGATCGTGCGCCGGCGCCGCACCAAGCGCCGCCGCTCCGCGAGTCACAGCACCCGCCCGCGTCCCGTCGGCCCGGGCCGGGAGGTACCGGATCCCGACGACATCGAGGAGATCGAGGACCTCGACGACGTCGGTGACCTCGGTAACCTCAGCGGCACTGACGCCACCGAGGAGGTCGCCGGCGCCGAACCCGCCGAGGCCGCCGGGCTCGCCGACGTCGCCGCCGACATCGAGACCGACGAGATCCCCGACGAGATCCCCGACGAGATCCCCGACGAGATCCCCGACGAGATCCCCGACGCCGCCGCGGCCACCGAGGCCGCCGAGGTCGCGACCGACCGGGAGCCCGGCGTACCCGAGCCCGCCCGCGCGTCCGCGCCGGAGCCCGCGCCCGTCCCGGCCGCCCGGGAGCAGGCCCCGCGGCGTCCCGCCGTCGGAGGCGCCGACAAGCGCGAGACACTGATCCTGGTCGGCGTGATCGCGGTGCTGATCCTGCTCGGAGCGATCTATGCGGCGGCACAGAAGTCCGACCGGCCGCACGACAGCGGCGCACCTCAGGGCGCCAGCCTGGTGACCTCCCAGCCGGTGGCGGTGCGCGCGTAGCGCAGCCGGTCGTGCATCCGGCCGGGCCGCCCCTGCCAGAACTCGAAGGACGCCGGGGCGACCCGGTAGCCGCCCCAGGCCGGCGGGACCGGCACCTCCGCTCCGGCGAAGCGCTCCTCGGCCTCGCCGTAGCGGCGGTCGAGCTCCGCCCGGCCGTCGACCACCCGCGACTGGGGCGAGGCCCACGCGCCGAGCTGCGCGCCGCGCGGGCGGGAGCCGAAGTACGCCGCCACCCGCTCGGCGGACAGCGGGTGCGCCGTGCCCTCGACCCGGACCTGGCGCTCCAGCGGGTGCCACGGGAAGAGCAGCGCGCAGCGCGGCTCGGCCCCCAGCGCGGCACCCTTGCGGGAGCCGGTGTTGGTGAAGAAGGTGAACCCCTCCTCCGGCCCGTCGGCCGCGACGCCCTTGAGCAGCACCATCCGCGCCGACGGGGCGCCGTCCGGGTCGACGGTCGCCACGACCATCGCGTTCGGCTCGTGCACACCCGCGGCGGCCGCGTCGTCGAACCAGCGCCGCCACAGCGGCCACGGCGTCGCGGGCACGTCGGCCTCGGCGAGTCCCCGGTCGCCGTACTCCCTGCGCAGGGCGGCCAGGTCGGGTGACGGGGTGAGGTCGGCGGCCATGGGCCCACCTTAGGTGCCACCTGCGACGCCGGCACCGGAGCGACGTGGGGCAGAATGCCGGGTGGCCCGCGGGTCGCCCGGCTCGGACGCACCTGCACTCATCGCTTCGAAGGAGTTCGCCGATGCCCGAGGTACACCACGGACTGGAGGGCGTCGTCGCCTTCGAGACCCAGATCGCGGAGCCCGACAAGGAGGGCTCGGCCCTGCGCTACCGCGGCGTCGACATCGAGGATCTCGTCGGCCGCGTGCCCTTCGAGAACGTGTGGGGCCTGCTCATCGACGGGTCCTTCACCCCCGGCCTGCCGCCGGCGGAGGCGTTCAGCCTCCCCGTGCACACCGGCGACGTGCGCGTCGACGTCCAGGCGGCGATCGCCATGCTCGCGCCGGCCTTCGGGTTCGGCCAGACCTACGACATCAGCGACGAGCAGGCCCGCGCCGACCTCGCCCGGGTGGCCGTGATGGTCCTGTCGTACGCCGGCCAGTCGGCGCGCGACCTCCACCTGCCCGTCGTACCCCAGAAGGTGGTGGACGAGGGCACGACGCTCGCCGAGAAGTTCCTCATCCGCTGGCGCGGCGAGGCGGACCCCAAGCACGCCCACGCCATCGACGCGTACTGGTCCTCGGCGGCCGAGCACGGCATGAACGCCTCCACCTTCACCGCCCGGGTGATCACCTCGACCGGGGCCGACGTGGCCGCCGCGTTCTCGGGCGCCATCGGCGCGATGAGCGGCCCGCTGCACGGCGGTGCGCCGTCGCGGGTGCTGCACATGATCGAGGAGGTCGAGAAGTCCGGCGACGCCGAGGGCTACGTCAAGGGCCTGCTCGACTCCGGCGAGCGGCTGATGGGCTTCGGGCACCGCGTCTACCGTGCCGAGGACCCGCGCGCCCGCGTGCTGCGCCGCACCGCCCGCGAGCTCGACGCCCCGCGCTACGAGGTCGCCGAGGCGCTGGAGAAGGCCGCCCTCGCCGAGCTCCGCGCCCGTCGTCCCGACCGGGTGCTGGAGACGAACGTCGAGTTCTGGGCGGCGATCGTGCTCGACTTCGCCGAGGTCCCGGCCAACATGTTCACCTCGATGTTCACCTGCGCCCGCACCGGCGGCTGGTCGGCCCACATCCTGGAGCAGAAGACCACCGGCCGCCTGATCCGCCCCTCCGCGATCTACACCGGCCCGGCCGCCCGGCCCGCCAGCGACATCGAGGGCTGGGACGCCGCCTGGGGCAAGTGACGCGCGGGCTGGTCTGACCGTTGCACCCGGCATTCCGGTCGTGAATCCACCGATTCGACGACCCGGATGCCGGGTGCGTCGCGGTCCGGGTGGCTAGACCCGGCCGATGTACCAGGAGAGCCGGCCGCGAGCACCCGCTCGGGTGAGCGAGATGTGCACGTGGTCGCGGTGCCGCAGGGTGCGGGAGCACTCGCGCTTCGAGGGACAGGCCGCGTTGAGGTACGGCGCGGGGGCGAACCGCCGCCACGACGACCAGGTCGTGTCGTCCCAGATGACGTACATGACGCCCATCCGGCGTGCGCGCGCGGCGGGGTTGCCCGCGGCGTCGGGCGCGAAGAGCGCGTCGAGCAGCGCACGGACCCGGCGCCGGTCCGCGGCGCGGCGTACGTCGACCGTCCAGTCGAACGCGCGGCCCTCGCTGTGCTCCGACGGAGTGGCGCCGCAGGACCGGGAGATGCCACCCCAGCCGCCGCCGAAGCGCCGTACCGTCCATCGGGCGAGCGCCTTGGTGCCGCGCCGGTCGCGCGGCGAGCAGCGGACGGGCGGCTCGTAGGCGGCGTAGTCCTCGAGCGGGGCCGCATCGGCGTGCGCGGCGGATGCCCGCAGACCCGGCGCCGCGGCGGGCCCGGCCAGCGCCGGCGGCCCGGGCGACAGCGTCAGTGCCGTCGCCAGGAGGGCGGCAGCAAGCAGCGGGCGCACGACGGACACGCCGGTCCATCGGCACCCACGGCGCCGACCTGAGCCGACGGGCTCGCACTCAGACCGCGACGCCGACCTGTTCGAGGAAGGCGGCGGCGGCGGGCGCGGGCCCGAACCTGCTCCACACCACGTGCTCGGTACGGACCGGAGCGCGGGTGACGGGCACGGCGACCAGTCCGGGCAGCTGCTCGACGAAGGTGGACGCGAGCAGCGCCACCGCGAGACCGGCGCGCAGGATGCGCGCCATCAACAGGATGTCGGTGGTCTCGAAGCTGACCTCCCGGCGCAGCCCGGCGTCCGCGAACGCCCGGTCGGCCTGGAGGCGACCGGTGCTGCCGGCCGGGAAGTCAACGAAGGTCTCCCCGGCGAGCCGGTCCAGGCTCAGCCGGGCGCGCCCGGCGAGCGGGTGGCCGGGCGCCATGACCGCGCGGTGGTGGTCGCGGGCCAGCCGGCGAGCCGCCACGCCCGAGATCTCCCAGCCCTCGGGCAGCCCGAGGAACGCGAGGTCGAGCGCTCCGTCGGCGACCTGCTGCAGGTGGGTGTCGCTGTTGCCGCTCGTGAGCCGGACCTGCACCTGGGGGTGTCGCTCGCGGAAGGTGCGCAGCGCGGCGGGGACATCGACCGCCGCGACCGTCGGGATCACGCCGATCGACAGCGGTCCACGCACCTCGCCCGTCACGGCGGCGACCTCGGCCCGCGCCCGGTCGGCGGCGTCGAGGCACTGGCGGGCGACCGGCAGGAACGCCTGGCCGGCCGGGCTGAGCCGGACCTGGCGGCTGGTCCGGTGGAAGAGCCGTACGCCGAGCTCCTGCTCCAGTCGCGCCACCTGGTGGCTGAGCGCGGACTGCACGACGAAGCAGGCCTCCGCCGCCCGGGTGAAGCTCCCGTGCTCGGCGATCGCCACGACGTACCTCATCTGCTGCAGCTCCATCCATCCATCTTGAATCACGATCGATCAGATGAAAAGCATGTGTTGGACTCATGAATTGATCCGGCGCACCCTGGATCCATGACCACCACCCAGCTCCGGCAATCGGCCCCCGGCGCACGCCCCGGTGCGGGCACCACCGGCACGCCGAGCACGCCGAGCACCCCGGCCGTGCCCGCCGCTCCCGCCAGCGCCGGGCTCACCGCGCTGACCGCGCTCGCGCCGGCGGTGTGGGGCACGACGTACCTCGTGACGACCGAGCTGCTGCCGCCCGGTCATCCGCTCTATGCGGGCCTCCTGCGCGCACTGCCGGCCGGCCTGCTGCTGCTCGTCGTACTGCGTCGCCTGCCCGCGGGCGTGTGGTGGTGGCGCTCGCTCGTCCTGGGCGCCCTCAACATCGGCATCTTCTTCCCGCTCCTGTTCGTCGCGGCGGAGCGGCTGCCGGGAGGTGTCGCGGCGACCGTCGGCGCCGTCCAGCCGCTGCTGGTGATCGCGCTCGCCCTTCCGCTCCTCGGCGAGCACCCGACCGTCGCCCGGGTCGCCTGGGCACTGGCCGGCGTCGGCGGGGTGGCGCTCGTCGTGATCGGCCCCGAGGCCGCGCTCGACCCGGTGGGCCTCCTCGCCGGCCTCGGCGGCGCCCTGTCGATGGCCGCCGGCGTCGTCCTCACCCGGCGCTGGGGACGGCCCGAGGGCGTCGGCTCGGGCGTCCTGGTGAGCTGGCTGCTGACGGCCGGCGGCCTGGTCCTGCTTCCGCTGACGTTCCTCGTCGAGGGGGCACCGCCGGCCATCGACGCCCCGGCGGCCGGCGGCTACCTGTGGCTGGGCGCGGTCGGCGGGTTGGCGGCGTACCTGCTGTGGTTCCGCGGGCTCGGCTCGCTGCCGGTCGTCGCGACCGCGCTGCTCGGGCTGCTGTCGCCCGTCGTGGCCGCCGCCCTGGGCTGGCTGGTGCTCGGCGAGGCACTGCGCCCCCTGCAGGTCGCGGGCTTCGCACTCGCCCTGGCGGCGATCCTCGGCGGGCAGCTCACCCGACGCTGATCCGGCCCGGGTCGGTGCGGTGCGGTCGGGTCGGGCGTGGTCCGGTCCGGTGCGGGTGGATCCGCGTCACCGCACGACGTGGTCGAGCAGCTCCTCACCGGCCGCGGCCGCGGCGACCGGGTCGCCTCGCCGGATCGCCTCGAGCACGGCGTCGTGCTCGTCCGCGAGCACGTCGGAGTCGGTCGGGGGCTGGATGCTGGCCCGCAGGGTGGCGACCAGACCGTCGTACAGCTCGACCAGCAGCGGGTTGTGGGCCGCGGCCACGATCGCGCAGTGGAAGTCGACGTCCGCGTCGACGAAGGCCGCGCCCTCGTCGTCGCGAACCGCGTCACGGCGCCGCTCCATGATGGCGTCCAGCGCGGCGAGGTCGTCGACGGTACGCCGCGCGGCGGCCAGCGCCGCGGCCCGCACCTCGATCGCGTGCCGCACCTCCAACAGGTGCCCGAGCTCGACCCGGTCGAGCTGCTTGTGCATCAGCGCCTGCATCTCGGTGCTGGCGGCGACATAGGTCCCGTCACCGCGACGGACCTGCAGCAGCCCGAGGTGGGCGAGCGCCTTGACCGCCTCGCGCACCGTGTTGCGGCTGACGCCGAGCGCCGCGGCGAGGGCCGGCTCGGGCGGGATCCGGGTGCCGACCTCCCACTCACCGCTCTCGAGCAGCGCGCGCATGCCGTCGATGGCCTGGTCGACCAGCGAGGCGGAGCTGGTGGGGGCAAGGGGCACAGTGACCTCCGTCATTCGTCCAATCATCCTATGTCTGGCATCCTAGGCACATGTCCGCCTCCGTCCATGATGCCGCCGCCGAGCCGGAGTGCGCAGCCGGCGGCCCGCCCGCCGCCGCGACGGGGCCGGCGCCGGCTCCCGCGTCCACGCCCGATGCAGCCCCCGCACCCGGTTCCGCAGCCGGTTCCGCAGCCGGTTCCGCAGCCGGTTCCGCAGGGACCGCCGCGCCGGGCCAGTCGGCGCGCGCCGGCGCCGGCCTCGTCGTCGCCGTCCTGCTCGTGGCCTTCAACCTGCGCCTGGCGATCACCTCGCTGGGCGCGCTGCTCGACCGGCTCGGCGACCTCGGCGTCTCCCCCGCGACCCAGGGCCTGCTGACCTCCCTGCCCGTGCTCTGCTTCGCGGTGGTCGGCGCCACGGCGATGGCCGTGACGCGCTGGATGGGCGTCGATCGCGGCCTGGTCGCCGCGCTCGCGCTGCTCGCGACCGGTCTGCTGCTGCGCGTGGTCGACGGCACGCCGGCCCTCATCGCCGGCACGGCCGTCGCCTGCGCCGGCATCGCCCTCGGCAACGTCCTGGTCCCGGCGATCGTCAAGGAGCACTTCCCGCACCGCATCGGACTGATGACCGGGGCCTACACGACCGTGCTGTCGTTCGGCTCCGCGATCGGCGCGGCCGCGACCGTCCCGATCGCCAACGCCGCCGGCAGCTGGCGCGTGGGCCTGGGCGTGTGGGCGCTCACCGCGCTCGCCGCCGCACTCGCCTGGGCGCCGTACTGCCGGCGGCGCGACCCGCGCCGCGCCGAGGTCCGCCGCGCGTCCCTGTGGCGCAGCCCCACGGCCTGGGCCGTCACGGTGCTCTTCGGGGCCCAGTCGCTCTACGCCTACGTCATGATGAGCTGGCTCCCGAGCGTGTACGCCGGCGCGGGGTTCAGCGACGCGACCGCCGGCCTGCTGCTCGCAGTGAGCATCACCATCGGCCTCCCGTTCTTCTTCATCGCCCCCACGCTCGCGGTGCGGCTGCGCCACCAGGGCCACCTGGTCCTCGCCCTCACCCTGCTCACCATGCTCGGCTGGGCCGGTCTGTCCCTCGCCCCCGCCGGCGGCGCGTGGCTGTGGGCGGCGCTGCTCGGCGCCGGCGGAGCGGTGTTCCCCGTGACCCTGTCGTTCTTCGCGCTGCGCACCACCTCGACGGCCGACACCGCCTCCCTGTCGACGATGGCACAGAGCATCGGCTACCTCATCGCGGCCGGCGGCCCGCTCCTCGTCGGCGTCCTGCACGACGCGACCGGCGGCTGGCGGCTGCCCTGCGCGATCCTCGCGGGGATCGGCGTGGTGCAGATCGGCGCCGGGTACGTCGCCGGGCGGCCGGTGCGGATCAGCGGCAACCGCTTGTAACTAAGGGTTACAGCACGGTTATCCACCACATGCGCCCCACCAGTCCCCAATCGCGTACGTAACACTTAGTTACAAGAGTTCAGCGCCCCCGCGAGCACCCCGAGCGCCCGGTCCAGCTCCGCGTCCGTCGGACCGCCGAAGCCGACGACCAGGCCGCTGAGCCGGGCGGTGCGGCAGTAGTCGCGCAGCAGGTTGACCCGGAAGCCCGCCTGCTCGGCGGCGGCGCGGGCCCGGACGGCGCGGGCGTGGGGCAGCAGCCAGGTGGAGTACATGCCGGCGACCGGCCCGGCGAGCTCGGCGTACGGCGAGAGCGCCGCCACCACCCGCGGCGCCCGCTCGGCGTACACCCGCCGGGCGGAGCGGACCACGGCGTCGACGTACCCGTCGCGCAGCAGCGTGACCAGCGCCCGCTGCACCGGCCACGGCGGCGCGTCGTGGGTCAGCGCGCGGTGCGCGTCGAAGGCGTCGAGCAGCCCGTCGGGCACGACCGCCCAGCCGAGGCGCAGGGAGGGCAGGATCGCCTTGGACGCGGTGCCGAGGTAGGCGACCCGGCCGCGGTCGAGCGACGCCAGCGCGGGCACCGGGGCGACGTCGTAGCGGAACTCGGAGTCGTAGTCGTCCTCGATGACCACCGCCTGGTCGCGCCGGGCCGTCGCCAGCAGGCGCAGCCGGTCGGAGGCGGGCAGCACCCGGCCGAGGGGATGCTGGTGAGCCGGGGTGACGTACGCCGCGGCGCACCCGTCGAGCTCGGTGACCGGCTCGAGCGCGGGCAGGTCCCGTACGGGCCGGCCGGACCCGCGCACGGTGGCGACCGCCGCCCGGTAGCCGGGGTCCTCCAGCGCGACGGCGCCGGGCGCCAGCACCGCGAGCAGGTGACGCAGCCCGGCGCCCGTGCCGCCGGTGACCCGCACCCGGTCGGCGTCCACGGCGAGCCCCCGCGTGCGCCCGAGCCGTTCGGCGAGCAGCGCGCGCAGCTCGGGCAGACCGCGCGCGTCGTCGTAGCCGCGGGGCGGGGTGGCCGCCGAGACCTCCCGCCAGGCCCTCCGCCACACCGCCTGGTGCCGCGGGTCGATCCAGGGCGTGCCTGCGTCGAGCGGGACCAGCGCCCGCTCCCGGCCGGAGGTACGACGCCGGGCGGGCGTCGCTCGTCGGCTGGCCGGCCCGCCGGCCACCCACGTGCCGGCACCCTGCCGCGCCTCGAGCCAGCCCTCGGCGAGGAGCTGGTCGAAGGCCTGCGTGACGACCGTGCGGGAGACGCCGAGCTCGGCCGCGAGACGACGGGTCGCGGGCATCCGGTCCTGCGGGGCGAGGGCGCCGTCGAGCACCAGCTGGCGGACCTGGTCGGCGAGCTGGGTGCCCAGCGGACGCGGGTCGGCGCGGTCGAGTCGGACGGGAAGCAAGATTGGCCTGTCGGAATGCGAGGGAACTGGCCCGTGTGCACAGACCACCTGTCGCTCACGATGGTGCCATGACCACGCTGAGCACGCAGCCCCTGGAGCCGACCGACCGCACCCGGGTGCGGCGCGGACGCAACCGCGCCGTGGCCGACCGCGGCGCGCTGCTCGCCCTGCTCCGCGACGCGTTCATCGCGCACATCGGCGTCACCGTCGGCGACCATCCCGTCGTGCTGCCGACGGCCTACGCCGTCGACGTCGACGGCCCCGACGCGGGCGGCTCGCTCTACGTCCACGGGTCCGTCGCCGCCCGGTGGCTGCGGCAGGCCGGCGACGCGACGGTCTGCGTGACCGTGACCGAGCTCGACGGCCTGGTCACCGCGCGCTCCGCCTTCCACCACTCGATGAACTACCGCTCCGCCGTCGTCATCGGCCGCGCGCGGCTCGTCGACGATCCCGCCGAGCGACAGCACGCCCTCGACCTCATCGTCGACCACATGGTCCCCGGCCGCGCCGCCACCCTGCGGCCGAGCACCCGCAAGGAGCTGGCCGCGACAGCCGTGCTCGCCGTCCCCCTCCGCGAGGCGTCGATGAAGGCACGCGCCGGCGGCCCTGTGGATGATCCGGAGGACGTCGCAGCCGGCGTCTGGGGCGGCCACGTGCCGGTCCTCCGGGTCCTCGGCGACCCGGTGCCGGCGGCCGACAACCCGCCCGGGACCGGCGTACCCGACGACGTCAGCGGCGCAGCCCGGACTCGATCGCGAACACCACCAGCTGCGCCCGGTCACGGGCCTGCAGCTTGACCATCGCCCGGCTGACGTGGGTGCGGACCGTGTCGGGGCTGACGACCAGCGCCTGCGCGATCTCGCCGTTCGACCGGCCGGTCGCGACCCAGCCGAGGATCTCGCGCTCGCGCTCGGTGAGGTCGCCGATCCGTGGGTGCGGCCGCTCGGCACGACGGGCGCCGAAGTGGTCGATCACGGTGCGGGTGACCGACGGCGCGAGCAGGGAGCCGCCGTCGGCGACCACGCGGACCGCGTCCAGGATGGCGGTCGGCTCGGCGTCCTTGAGCAGGAACCCGCTGGCGCCGTTGCGGAGCGCCTCGAAGACGTACTCGTCGAGCTCGAAGGTCGTGAGCATCACGACCTTCACCGCGCTCAGGTCCGGGTCGGCCGCGACCTCCGCGAGCAGCCCCAGCCCGTCGAGGACGGGCATCCGGATGTCGCAGAGCACGACGTCGGGTCGGGTCCGCCGGATCAGGGCCAGGCCCTCGCGCCCGTCGGCCGCCTCTCCGGCGAGCTCGAGCCCCGGCTCCGCGGCGACCAGGGTCGCGACGCCCATCCGCACCAGCGGCTGGTCGTCGACGAGCGCGACCCGCACCGGCCGGGGGCCGCTCATGCGGGCAGCACGGCGGCGACCTCGAAGCCGCCGTGCTCCATCGGTCCGGCCCGGAAGGTGCCGCCGACCGCGGCCACCCGAGCGCGCATGCCGCTGATGCCCATGCCCTCATCCTGCACCGCCCCGCCGCGTCCGTCGTCGACGATGCGGACCGCGAGGGTGTCCGTGCCCCGCTCCCAGGCGACGGTCGCGGCACCGGCGCCCGCGTGGCGCAGCACGTTGGTGAGCGCCTCCTGCACGACCGCGTACGCCACCTCGCCCACCGGCGCGTCGACCTCGCCGGGCTCCCCCACGACGTCGACGCGCAGCCCCGCCGCGCGTACCCGCTCGATCACGGCATCGATCTCCGCGACCCCGGGCGCGGGGCGACGCGGAGCGGGCTCCCCCGCGATCACCGCGAGCTCGGCACGCAGCGCGTCGAGTGCCTCCCTGCTGGTGCGCCGGATCGCCTCGAGGCTCGTCCGGGCCGCCGTCGGGTCGCGGTCGAGCACGTGCAGCGCGACGCCGGCCTGCATCGCGATCACCGCGAGACCGTGCCCGACGCCGTCGTGCAGGTCCTGCGCCATGCGCAACCGCTCCTCGGTCGCCGCTCGCTCGACCCGCTCGGCGCGCGCCTCGAACCGGTTCCGGGTCGCCGTCGCCACGGCGCCCGCCGCCAGCACCACGCCGAGCATCCCGATGCCCTGCCACAGGCTCTTGTGCGGCTCGTCGGCATGCCACTGCCACCGGGCCGCCAGGCCCGCCGCGAGCAGCACGACACCGACCAGGGCACCCGGCAGCCACCGCCCGACCGGCACCGCCGCGGCCACCAGGAAGGTGACCACCGGCAGGGCCAGGAAGACCGGCCCGTCGGCGTACCCGAGCGCGAAGTAGAGCCCGCACAGCGCCCCGGAGGCCAGCAGCGCCAGCCCGGCGAGCCGGCCCGGCAGCGGCGGGAGCACCGCGGGCAGCGTCGCGACGACGACGAGGAGCACGCCCAGCGGCACCGGGTGGTCGACGTCGTTCTTGCCGTTGGACGCCGCGGTGCCGAGCAGCACGATGACGAGCACGGCCCACGGCCACCACGAACGGTGGGCGCGGGTCAGCTCGGCCACCGTCGGATGGGTCGCGCGGCGGGCGGTCGGTGCGCTCATGCAGCGAGGCTAGAACGGCGCGCGGGCGTCGGTGTACGCCGACGGGCGCCACCGGCGTACGCAGGATCGCGTAGCCGGACGCCGCCGCACGGCGGACGCGCGAGCGGCCCGGACCGACGACCGTGGAGCCCATGACAGCGAACACACCGGTGGCGAGCACCGAGAACCTCACGAAGGTCTACGGCGACCGGATCGCCGTGGACAAGGTGACCATGACCGTGCGGCGCGGCGAGGTCTACGGCTTCCTCGGCCCCAACGGCGCCGGGAAGACGACGACCCTGCGCATGCTGCTCGGCCTGATCCGGCCCACCGCCGGCGAGGCGCGGATCGGCCCGTCCGTCGGCGCCCTCATCGAAGGACCGGGCTTCCATCCGTACCTCTCCGGCCGCGCCAACCTGCGTGTCCTGGCCCGCCATCGCGGACTGTCCGACGCCGAGGTCGAGCGGGTCCTGGAGCGGGTCGACCTCGCCGGACGGGGCGACGACCGGTTCAAGGGCTACTCCCTGGGCATGAAGCAGCGACTCGGCGTGGCGGCCGCGCTCATGGGCGACCCGGAGCTGATCATCCTCGACGAGCCGACCAACGGGCTCGACCCGGCCGGCATGGCCGACATGCGCGCCCTCGTCGTCGACCTCGCCCGCGGCGGGCAGACGGTCCTGCTGTCCAGCCATCTGCTGGCGGAGGTGCAGGAGATCTGCCACCGCGTCGGCGTGATCAACGACGGCCGGCTGCTGCGCGAGTCGACCGTCGCCGAGCTCCGCGGCGGCGTCTCCCTCCGGCTCCGTGCGACCCCCGAGCCGGAGGCGCTCGCCGTCGCGATGCGCCTGGCCGGCGACGACGGCGTACGCCGCGAGGCCGACGGCGCGCTGCTGTTGACCCTGCCCGCGGAACGCGCCCCCGATGTCGCCCGCGCCCTCGTCGGCGCCGGCGTCGACCTCCACGAGATCACCGCTGCCGAGCGCAGCCTCGAGGAGGTCTTCTTCGAGATGACGAGCCACAAGGAGTCCGTGCGATGAGTACGACGACCGCCACCGCCCGCAGCACCCGCGCCGAGCTGATGCGCCTGCGTGCCTGGCCGGCGGTGTGGATCACCCTCGGAGCCTGGCTGGTGCTGAGCATGATGTTCGGCTACCTGTTCACCTATCTGTCCTACACCAGCGGCGACCCCACCTTCGCCGACGAGGGCACCACCCAGGCCGAGCAGCTCGCCCGGATGATGCCGGACGCCGTACCCGAGGTCTTCTTGCAGGGCATGCCGATGTTCGGCGGCGCGCTGATGATGGTGCTGGGCGCCCTCGTCGCCGGGAACGGCTACGGCTGGGGCACGTGGAAGACGCTCTTCTCCCAGGGCGTGCGCCGCACCCCGGCCCTGCTCGGCTCGATCGCCGCGCTCACCGGCGTCGTGGTCGGCACCCTCGTCGTGACCTTCGGGCTCGATCTCGCCATCTCCCTTCTCATCGCGGGCACCGAGTCCCAGGACATCGCGATGCCGTCCCTCGGCTCGGTGGCCGAGGCCGCCGGCAGCGGCTTCCTGGTCCTCGAGATGTGGGCCCTGCTGGGCTTCCTGCTCGGCACGCTCGCCCGCGGGCCGGCGCTGTCCGTCGGCCTCGGCCTGGTCTGGGCGCTCGTCGTCGAGAACCTGCTGCGCGGCGTCGGCCAGCTCCTCGGCTGGGTCGAGGGCCTCACCGAGGTGCTGCCCGGCACCGCCGCCGGCTCCCTCATCGGCGCCGTCATCGGTCTCGACCCGGACTCCGGCGACCAGACCCCGGGCGTCCTCGACGCAGTCCCCGCCGACCGGGCCGCGATCACGGTCGCGGTCTACGTCGTCCTCGCCGTCGTCGCCAGCATCGCGCTGGTCCGGCGTCGCGACGTCATCTGACCCGGGTCGGCGTTGCCGGGGGGAGTCAGCGGATCCGCTTGCCGAAGCAGCGCGACAGCGGGGCGTCCTGGTAATAGCCGAAGCCGGGGATCTCCTCGTATCCCGCACTGAGGTACAGGCCGATCGCCTCCGGCTGCCGGAGGCCGGTCTCGAGGACGACCAGGTCGTGCCCGGCGGCGCGGGCGGTGGCCTCCAGCGCGGCCAGGACGGCGCGGGCGAAGCCACGTCCGCGGTGCTCGGCGAGCACGAACATCCGCTTCACCTCGACCGCGTCCACACCGCCCAGGGCGCGGACCGGCGACCGGCGCCAGGCACCCGTCGCGACCGGTACGGCGGGCGCCGCGCCGGCGTCGTACCCGACGAGGAAGATGCCCTCGGGGAGCTCGAAGCCGGCCGGGTCGACGGGGCTCTCGTCGGGCGAGCCGTACCTCTCGACGTACTCCTCCTGCACCCGGGCGACGAGCGACGCGGCGTCGGGATGGAGATAGCCGACCGGGCGGAGGTCCAGGAACGCTTGCATGGCGAAACCGATTGAACAGCGCCACGCCCGGCCTGTCACAATGGCGGCGTCCGTGACCCGCGGCCACGGACGCCCGTCCCTGACAGCGTCGTCAGCCCTGCCTCGCTCGCCTCACGATGAGAAGGTTGACCACGTGACCGACATCCAGATCCCCGCCGAGCTCAAGCCCGCCGACGGCCGCTTCGGCGCCGGGCCCTCGAAGATCCAGCCCAGCCACCTCGACGCGCTGGCCGCGACCGGCGCCTCGCTGATGGGCACCTCGCACCGTCAGGCGCCGGTGCGCGACACCGTGGGCCGCGTGCTCCAGGGCCTGAGCGACCTCTTCGACCTGCCCGACGGCTACGAGGTCGTGCTCGGCAACGGCGGCGCCACGGCCTTCTGGGACATCGCGGCCTTCGGGCTGATCGAGAAGCGGTCGCAGCACCTCACCTTCGGCGAGTTCTCCAGCAAGTTCGCCTCCTCGGTCAAGGCGGCGCCCTGGCTGGACGCGCCGTCGGTGATCGCGGCCGACCCGGGCACGCGGCCGGTCGCGGTCGCCGAGGCCGGCGTCGACGTCTACGGGTGGGCACACAACGAGACCTCCACCGCCGTGATGGCACCGGTGATCCGCCCCGCGGGCGTCGACGAGGGGGCACTCGTCCTCATCGACGCCACCTCGGGTGCCGGCGGCCTGCCGGTCGACCTCCGCGAGAGCGACGTCTACTACTTCGCCCCACAGAAGAGCTTCGCCTCCGACGGCGGCCTGTGGTTCGGCATCTTCAGCCCGGCGGCGATCGAGCGCGCCGAGCGGATCGCGGCGTCCGACCGCTACATCCCGCCGTTCTTCAACCTCAAGACGGCCATCGACAACAGCCGCCTGAACCAGACCTACAACACCCCGTCGGTCGCGACCCTCTTCCTCATGGCCGAGCAGCTGGACTGGATGAACGCCCAGGGCGGCCTCAAGGGCATGGTCGAGCGGACCACCGCCTCGTCCGACGCGCTCTACGGCTGGGCCGAGCGGACGTCGTACACCACCCCCTATGTGGCGGACCCGGCGAACCGCTCGCTGGTGATCGGCACCATCGACTTCGACGACGCGATCGACGCCGCCGTGGTCGCGAAGGTGCTGCGCGCCAACGGGATCGTCGACACCGAGCCCTACCGCAAGCTCGGCCGCAACCAGCTGCGGATCGCGATGTACCCGGCGATCGACCCCGCCGACGTGGAGGCGCTGACGGCGTCCATCGACCACGTCGTCGGTCGCCTCTGACGCAGCCTCGTCAGCGGTCGCGCCGCGACCTGCTCCGCGCCCTGCTCCCCGCCTTGCGCGCGAGGGCCCGGAGCAGGTCGCGGGCGGACGCGTCGTCGAGGGTGGTCGCGGCCTTGCGCCGCTCGGTGAGCCGCGCGACCTTGCGCTCGAGGCGGCGGGTCCTCGCCGCGGCGCGCTGGTCGGTCTCGTCGACGGCGAGCCGGGCCACGGTGTCGGCGAACCAGCCCGCCGAGGCCACCGTCACCTGACCCGGTGGCGACGTCTCGACGGGGTGGTCGGCCGGGTCGACCAGGAGGTGGGCGGGGTCGCCGACGACCGTCGCCGCGGAGGCCTCCAGCGCCGCGATCGAGGCGCGGGTCTGCTCGTTGATCCGCTCGGCGGCCCACCGCGGCACCCGCACCTTCGCGGTGCCGGCGCCGCTCGGGGGCGCATCGCCCATCCGGCGCGCCGTACGCCGCAGCACGCGGGTCCACAGCTCGTCGTCCGCGCCGGCGCGCCCGTGCGCGAGGTTGAAGTGGCGCAGCATCTCGATCTCGGGGTACGGCGGCGACGAGTTCAGCACCGGCTGGAGCTCGAGCACCCCCTCGATGCCCAGCAGGCTCTCGAAGGCGCGGTGGTTGAGCATCCGGTCCTCGGGGTCGCCGCAGACGAAGACCAGCCGCTCCTCCCCGAACCGGCTCCCCCAGGTGGCGATGATCGTGGCAGGGTCGTAGCGTCCGATGTTCGCGGCGTGGGGATGCGCCGGGTCGAGGACGCCGGCCAGCCACTCCTCGAACGACTCGAGACCGCCCCGGCGCAGCGCCTGCTGCCAGATCGACGGCAACAGCGCCGCCACGGGCCGCAGGGTCACCACGACGGTGGCGTCCCCACCGAGCCGGTCGGCGATCCAGTCCACGCGGTCGGGAGCGGCGCCGCTGAAGCCCTCGCTCGACAGCACGACATAGGGCGCGCTCGACGTACGGAAGTCCTCCGCCAGCCGGTCCCAGCGCCGCTCGAGAGGGGCGGTGTCGCCCTGCGCGGTGCCGGCGGCGAACCGTGCGGCGGACAGCGGGTTGGCGCCCCTGCTCACGTAGTCGACGCCGCGCCGGCCGAGCTCCTCGCGCGCGGCGTGGAAGGACGCCTGGAGGGCCGAGGTCCCGGTCTTGGGGAGTCCGATGTGGAGGATGCGGGACCCGGCGGGCAACGGTGCGGGCAGATCCACCCTGCGCATGGGAGACGGCTCCTCGCTCGACGGACGGGACGGTCCGTCACCCTATCCGAGCCGAGACGGCCCCGATCACGCGTAGGTGTCGACCCGGCGCGCACCGAGCGCCACGAAGAGCTCGGTGCGGGCCGGACCCCGGACGGCGCCCGGAGTGGCCAGGACCTCGGCGACGGTGCGCTCGAGGTCCCGGTGCTCCTGGAAGTGCCGCAGTGCGGCCGAGCGCCATTCCTCGATGTCCGGCCCCATGCCCGGCATCGAGGTGACCGCTCCACGAGCGCGGGCCAACCAGCCCGCGCAGAGGAGGGCGAACGCCAGCGCCAGGACCGCGGTGGTCAGCTCCAGTGGCATGGTCGGCTCCTCTCGGTGGATCGGTGCCTGACCAACGACGACCGCCCCGCCGGGTGACGACCCCGGCCCGAATTCGGGACCCGGTCCCGGGTCGGCACCATCGACCCGGCGCATCTGAACGCCGCAGAAGCGTCGACCCGGCGCGTTCAAACGCGCCGGGTCGATCGTTCGGCACCAGGACGACGGGCGAGGCTGGGTCCGACCTACAGCCGGACCGCGATGAGGTCGTACGCCGCGCGCCCGAACGCCACCAGCCGCGCCAGCTCGACGTCGGTGGGCGTGGCGCGCAGGGTCTCCAGCGCGGCGTCGACGGCGTCCTCCTTGGGCCAGCCGTAGACACCGGCACTCACCAGCGGGAAGGCGACCGAGCGCGCGCCGAGCTCGTCGGCCACCTCGAGCGCGCGGCGGTAGCAGGAGGTCAGCAGGCCCCGGTCGGTCTCACCGGCACGGCGGTTGGGCCCGACGACGTGGATCACCCACCGCGCGGGCATCGCCCCGGCCGTGGTCCAGCCGGCGTCACCGGTCGCGAGGCCGTCGGGGAAGCGCCGCACGCAGTCGGCGAGCACCTCCGGACCGCCGGCGGCGTGGATCGCCCCGTCGACGCCGCCACCCCCACGCATGGCCCGGTTGGCGGCGTTGACGACGGCGTCGACGTGCTGCGCGGTGATGTCGCCCTCGACGACCTCGATGTCCATCACCCGACCGTACGGAGCCGCACCGTGCACGGTCCACCCTCGACCAGGCCCTCGGCGGTGCGCACCGCCTTCTTCACGGGAAGCACGAAGGTCCTCTCCTCGAGGCTGGGGAAGACCGAGGTGCGCCACGTGCTGCCGCCCACGCTCACCTCGACCCGCACGCTCCCGAACCCCTTGCGCGGCCCGGCCTCGTCGATGAGGTCGGCCACCTCGAACGGCAGGCTGACGAAGAACCACGCCCCGCCGGACTGCTCGTCGCGCGCCTGCCAGCGCCACAACGGCGCGGTGAACTCGTGCTCGGTCACGCGACGATGGTGTCACCGGCCGCCGACAAGCCGCAGCGTCGCCCGCTCCAGGCCCGCCCGCCGCGCGTCGGGGTCGTCGTAGCGCCGACGGACGGCGGCGCGGATCGTGCGGCCCTCCTCGTAGGCGTCGACCACCCGCGGGTCGACGTACGCCGACCGCGCGAGCGCGGGCGTGTTGCCGAGGAAGTCAGCGACCTCGCGCATCGCGGCGGCGACGGCCCGCTTGCGCGCGGTCTTCGAGACCTCCGGCGCGGGGGGCGCCTCGGCGAGGGCGGCCGCGGCGAGCACCGTGCCGTGCCAGGTCCGGAAGTCCTTCGCGGTGACGTCGAGCCCGCTCGCGTCGCGCAGGTACTCGTTGACGTCGGTGCCGGTGACGTCGAGGAGCCGGGGGTCGGTACGCCGCCGCCGGCGGCGCCGGTCGAGGGCCTCCACGGCCTGGGGCTCGTCGATCTCGACGTGGTGCTCGATCCCCGACTTCCCGGTGAACTCGAAGACCAGCACGTCGCCCGAGCGCCGCACGTGCCGGCGCTCGAGGGTGGTGAGGCCGAAGGAGCCGTACTCCTCGGCGTAGACGTCGTTGCCGATCCGGAAACACCCGAGGTCGATCAACCGGACGGCGAGGGCGCAGGTCGCCCGCGCGCCCAGGTCGTCGTCGGCGAGGTCGGCGAGCACCCGCTCGCGCAGGCGCGGCAGCCGGCGTCCCAGACCGACCACCCGTGCGTGCTTCTCCTCGGCCCGCTGCTCGACCCAGTCCGGGTGGTAGAGGTACTGACGCCGTCCGGCCGCGTCGACGCCGACGGCCTGGAGGTGGCCGTTGGGACGGGGGCAGATCCACACGTCGGTCCACGCCGGCGGGATCACGAGTGCCTTGCACCGGGCCGCGTCCTCCGGCGGCAGCGGGCGGCCGTCGAGGCCGAGGTGGACGAAGCCGCGCCCCGCCCGGCGGCGGGTCCAGCCCGGCTCGTCGGGTGAGGTACGACGCAGCCGGGCCACGTCGCGCCGGTACCCGGAACCGGTCGCTCTCAGTCCCTCGGCCGCAGCGAGCGCAGCAGCACGCCCACGATCACGATCCCCGCGACGCCGCCCAGCGCCCAGGGCCACAGGGAGCGCTCGTCGTCGGCCCGGACCGGCGACCGCTCGTCGGCGCCCGGCGAGGCGGAGGGCGGTGCTGACGCGGACGGAGGCGGCGTGGGCGAGGCGGACGGCGGTGCGGCCGGCTCGCCGAAGGGCAGCTCGACGCGGAGCACCTCGGCCCGCGTGCCCTCCGAGCTCAGCAGCACCCCGCCGGCCTCGTCGATCGCGAGGCCCTCGCCCTGCTGCTGGCGCGGCAGGTCGACCTGGGCGACCCGCTCCAGGCCGGGCCAGGTGTAGACCGCGGCCTGGCCGTAGTTGCGCAGCACGAGGTGACTCCCGTCGGGGTGGAAGCTGCCGTCGGTGGCGATGCCGAGCACCTCGTCGACGACCGTGAGCTCGTTGGGGCCGTCGGGATCGAGCCGCTCGGGCGCGGCGTACAGGCGTCCGATGAACGCCTTGGCCACGACGTACAGCCGCCCGGTCGAGGGGTCGGCGAGCAGCGTCTCGGCATCGTGGGGTCCGTCGGGATAGACGAGCTGGTACGTCGGCGGGTCCACCTCGCGCGCACCGCGGCCGAACGGCACCCGGGTGACCTCGACGTGCTCGCGCGACCCGAGGTTGTCGCCGATGTCGCCGACCCAGACCTCGCCGTCGCCGGCAGGGGCGAGCGCCTCGATGTCGCGCGCCTCGCCCGGCCAGCGGGTGGTCCCGACGGTGTCGCCGGTCGCGGGATCCACGGTGAAGATCCGGTTGCCGTCGCCGGAGTCGTTGACCGTGACGACCAGGCCGTCACGCGCGACGAGGCCGCTGGACTCGGTGATCTCCGGATCGGTGAACCGGAAGACCGGCTCCCCCGACAGCGGCTCGCCGGCGGCGCCCGGCGCGAGGAACCCGATCGCGAAGGGCACCGCGAGCAGGAGGCCCGCGAGGAACCGCCCGCGCCTGGTCACCCGCGCGGCTCCGCGAGCAGGGCGCCCAACCGGGGCCTGATGCCCCAGGCGGCCACCAGGTCGTCGTACTCCGCGCCGTCCGCGGGCCTCCCGGTGCGCACCGCACGCAGGAGCGTGTTGCGCGGGGTGTGCCGGCTGTCGACGAACTCCATCACGTCGACCCGGTACCCCGCGCGGCGCAGCAGCAGGGCGCGCAGCGTGTCGGTGAGGGTGTCGGCGAAGCGCTCGCGGAGGATCCCGTCGCGCACGAGCGACGCGTACGGCGCCGGCGGCTCCGCGCTCCGCAGCTGGGCGGCGATGTCGTGGTGGCAGCAAGGGGCGGCGAGCACGAGCGGAGCGGCCCAGCCGACGGCGCGGGCGAGTGCGTCGTCGGTGGCGGTGTCGCACGCGTGGAGGGCGAGCACGACGTCGGGCGCCTCGTCGAGGACCGCGTCGCCGATGGTGCCGGCGACGAAGGTGGCGTCGATGCCAAGGGCGCGGGCGACCGACGCGTTGTGGTCGCGCGACTGCTCCTTGACGTCGACGCCGGTCAGCCGCACCGGCAGGCCGCGGCGCTCGCTGAGGTAGCGCTGCGCGGCGAAGGTGAGATAGCCGTTGCCGCAGCCGAGGTCGACCACCCGCAGCGGGTCGGCCGCGCTCGGCCGGCGGAGGCGGCCCTTGGCGATCGCATCGGCGACGGAGCGGTCGAGGATGCGCAGGAAGTCCTCGACCTGGCGGTACTTCGCCATCCGGCTGGGCTTGATCCGGCCCTGGGCGTCGGCGAGCCCGAGCGCCGCGAACACCGGGTCGTCCTCGGGCAGCAGCCGCTCCTTGGCCCGGTCGTGGTCCCGCTCGACGGGGGCCTCGCCCGTCCGGGCGGCGGTGTGCACCGCGGCGGCGCCCTTCTTGGTGACCCGCAGGCTCAGCTGCCGCTCGGCGGTCTCGACCGTCCAGTTGCCGAACGGCTCGGCCAGCAGCGCGTCGACGGCCGCCTCGGCCGCCCCGCCGTGCGCGTGGTTGGCGGTGTGGGCCTGCGTGGCGTCGTACCGGACGACCTGGAGGTGGCGGCCCGCCTTGAGGTCCACCCAGCGCAGCTCGACGCGGCGCCACGGGGGCGCGGCGGACCGGCGCCGGCCCGACGCCACCGCCCGGACCAGTCGGTCGTCGGCCAGCAGGTCCGCCCGGACCTGCGCCAGGCCCTCGTCGAGCGGCCGGGTGCTCATCGGGTGCTCACCGGGACACTCACTTGAGGAGCGCCGCCACGATCACGATGAGCAGGAGCGCCACCAGCGCGGCCGGGATGATCAGGCGGCGGTGGCGTGGGTTCACCCGTCGATCGTAGACGGGCGGATCCACGCGCCCGGCGCCGGATCAGCGCACCCGCTTGGCCTTGCTGACCGCGACCCCGCTCGACGAGCCGCTCTGCACGGTGACGCGCACCGACAGCCGGCGCCCGCGGTCGGCGCGGGTGACCTGGTAGCGGGCCTTGGTCGCCTTCTTGATCGGGCGGCCGTTGCGCAGCCACTGGTAGCGCACGGACGTGACGGTCGTCGACCAGCTGCCCGTGGTGGCGCGCAGGACCTTGCCGACCCGGGCCGTGCCGCGGGCCTTCGGCGGCGCCACCACGGCGACGGCCCCGACGTCTCCGGGCTGGCCTCCGTTCGCACCGCCGTTCGGGCCGCCGTTCTGGCCCCCGCCGTGCGGCTCGCCGCCGGAAGGCGGGCTCAGCGGCGCGGCGGACCAGTCGGGCTCGCTGCCACCCGGCAGCAGCAGGCTCAGCGCGCCGGTGCAGGCCGGGTTCTTGTTGTCCGCGAAGGTCCAGATCCCGTCGGCCGCCCCGAACGCCAGCGTGGTGCTGTCGGGCGACCAGGTCGGGTCGGTGATCTTGTCGGAGGCCTGGCCGTCGAGGTTGCAGGCGTCATCCGGCAGGCCCGGGACGGCACCCGAGCGGATGTTCCCGTTGATCCGGTAGGTCATGATGTCGCGGGCATCGCCGTACCCGCGCACGCCCGCGAGCATCGTGCCGTCGGGCGAGACCTCGGTGTTGCCGAAGTCCTCGCTGGGGTACCAGATCTCGCCGTCGTCGAACCAGTGCTGCTGGGTCGCGGCTCCCACGTCGTGCACCATCACCTGGTGCCCGTAGCCGCCGCTCTGCAGCGTGCGCCGGTTCGTCACCCAGGACGGGTCGCTGTAGAAGGACGTCCCGTACGCCGCGGGGGTGCCCGCGCCCGTCGTGCTGACGTAGCCGGTGGCGGTGCGCCAGCCGCAGCCGTTGGTGCAGGAGTGCTCCGCGAAGGTGTAGGCGACGAGGGCGCCGTCCGGTGAGATCGCCGCGTTGACCGGGCTGCCGTCCATGGTGCCGCCGATCGAGCTCGGCAGGCGGGGTGGGTCGATCTCCGCGAGCACCCGGCCCTGCTGGTCGAGGGTCACGATGTTCTGGTAGCGCACGGCCGCGATCACGCCGCCGTCGGACTGGCTCGGAGCGCGGTACGGCAGCCCCGCGGTGCCGTTGGTCGTCAACGGGCGGGCCCCGGTGCCGTCGCCGCGGGCGATCCAGACGTTGTGGTCCTTGATGTAGGTGATCGTGCCGCCGCCCGAGGCCGCGGCGGCGACCGAGGGCGTGACGTGTGGGAGGGGCAGCAGCAGGGCGCCGGCACACAGGGCGGCGAGCCCGGCACCGGCGATCCGGCCGGGTCGGTGGGTCATGGGTTCTCCACGGTCGAGGGGACGGTTGGGTCGTCCCCACCGTCGCGCCCCGCGAGGCCCGGCGGACAGATGCAGGAGTCCCCGAACGCCCGGGACGCCCGGGCAGCTCGGTCCGCCCGAGCCGGCGGTCAGGCCGTGGTCACCACAGATCGAGCGAGGCGGTCATGATCGCGGCGAGGTCCTCGCCGGCGACCTCCTTCGGCGCGGTCGCGAGCAGTCGCTGCTGCTGCAGCGCACCCTCGACGAGCGCGTCGACGTCGCCGGCGGCGTACCCGACCTCGGCGAGGCCGTTGGGGAGCCCGATGTCGCGCATCAGCGACGCGATGACCTTCGGGAGGACGGAGGCGTCCCGGCCCACGGCCCCCGGCGAGAGCAGCTGTGCCGCCCGCAGGTGCCGCTCGGGCGCCGCGTCGAAGGTGAATCGGAACGCCTCGGGCGCGGTGAGCGCGACGGCCATGCCGTGCGGCACCATCGCCTCGTCCTGCGGGTAGTCGGCGGGGCGGAAGTCCCGGACCCGGCCGGCGATGGGATAGGCGTTGGCGTGCGGGATGTGCACGCCCGCGTTGCCGAAACCGAGCCCCGCGAAGGTCGCCGCGAGCGCCATCTGCTCGCTCGCCCCCGTCGACCCCGTGTCGGCGCCCCCCTCCCGCGCATCGCGTACGGCGGTCCGGAACGCCCCCGCCAGCAGGCCCAGCGCCCGCTCCGCCCAGAGGTCGGCGATCGGGTTGGCGCCGCAGTAGGGCACGCGCTGCGCGGGCCGCTTGGCCGGGAACTCGCCGTACCAGCGGGCGGTGTAGCTCTCCAGCGCGTGGCACAGGATGTCCATGCCCGCGGCCGCGATCACGCCCGCCGGCTGCGTCGCCGACAGCGCGGGGTCGACCACGGCGAGCCGCGGGCGCAGCGCCGGGTGGCTGATGCCCGTCTTCACCTCGAGCGCCAGCACGTCCATCACGCAGATGGTGGTCGACTCGGCGCCGGTGCCGGTCGTGGTCGGCACGGCGGCCAGCGGGAGGACCGGCTGCTCGGGAGCGCGGGCCTTGCCGATGGGCGCGTTGACGTAGTCCATCAGCTCGCCGGGGTTGGTCACGAGCAGCGCGACGGCCTTCGCCGTGTCGATCGAGGAGCCCCCGCCGACCGCGACGACCGCGTCGAAGGGGCCCTCGCCGCGGGCGAACGCGACCGCCTCCTCCAGCGAGGCGTCGGTCGGCTCCACCCGGGCGCCGGGATAGACGACGACGTCGACGCCGTGGGATCGCAGTGACGCCGCGACGGTCTCGGCGTGCCCGGTCGCGAGCACGCCCGCGTCGGTGACGAGCAGGGCCCGGCGCGCGCCCCAGCCGCGGACGTCGTACCCGACCTCGGTGGCGGCGCCGCGCCCGAACTTCAGCGCGGGTGCGGCGTAGGTGAAGACGGTCTCGCTCGGGGTCACGCCGACACGGTATCCCCGGCCGCCTCGATGGCGGCGCGGACCGACCCGTAGACCTTGATCCGGCGGGCCGCGACATCGGCCAGCGGCACCCAGGCGGCCTGGTCGGTGGTGCCGTCCTCCTCCACGACGTGCGGCTCCCCCGGGCCCACCCGGGCGCGGTAGATGACCCCGATCGCGTGGAAGTCCTCCTCGCGGCCGTTGGGGGCGGTGCCGGTGAAGTGGTGGTCGAGCACCGTGAGGAGGTCGACCGCCTCGCCCTCGAGGCCGCACTCCTCCCACAGCTCGCGGCGGATGGTGTCGCGCGGCGACTCGCCGTGGTCGATGCCGCCGCCGGGCAGGTGCCAGGTGCCGGGGTCGGGCGCGAGGTCGGAGGTGCGAGTCAGCAGGATCGCGTCGTCCCGCACCACATAGGCGTAGGCGGCGGTGCGCTGGCGCCGACGCACGGCGTACGACGCCAGCGCCTCCGTGACCAGGCCGACGGTCGGCACGGTGCCGTCGAGCACGGCGGCGATCGGCTTCCAGGCCGCCTCCGCGGTCGACCCGTCGATCTCGGTCACGTGCGGCTCGGGCGCGTCGGCCGGCACCCAGCCCTCGTAGACGATCCGGACGGAGTGGGCGTCGACCCGCCGGCCGCGCCGCCAGGAGTCGGCGACGTGGAGCGAATGGACGTGGGCGGTCTCCCCGACCTGGGCGTGCAGCCCGGTCTCCTCGTAGACCTCGCGGATCACCGCGTCGCGCGGGTCCTCCCCGTGGTCGACCCCGCCGCCGGGCAGGGACCACAGCTCCCGCTTGGTCACCCGCTCCGCCAGCCGGGACAGCAGGATCTGGTCGCCGCGGACGATGACGGCGTACGCCGCCAGGCGCTGCACCCGCTGGCCCATCGACAGAACCTCCTCTTCCTTACCCTAGGGACCGCCGTCGTACCGGACAAAACAGTCGTGGATCGGCCGATCTCACGACCGTTGGGTCCGGTACGACGTCAGGAGAAGAGCGGGCGGTGCTCGCGGGCCAGCGACTGCCGACCGGCCCAGCGCCAGATGCGCGCGGAGCGGTCGCGGTCCTCGTCGGTGACCAGGTTGCCCATCCAGCGCAGGGCGAGGGTCATCAGCAGGTCGGAGCGCATGCCGATCGGGCCGAGGGCGGGGAGCAGCCGGGGCACGGTCACGAGGCCGGCGAGGCGGCGCGCGATCGAGAACGACTCGCCGTAGTGCTCGCGCAGCAGCGTCGGCCAGACCGTCGCGAGGTCGGCGTCGGGTGACTCGGCGAGCAGCTCGGCGACGACCCGGCCGGTCTCGAGGCCGTAGTCGATGCCCTCGCCGTTGAGCGGGTTGACGCACGCGGCGGCGTCGCCGATCAGCGCCCAGTTGCGGCCGGCGACGTGGGACACGGCGCCACCCATCGGGAGCAGCGCCGAGGTGGGCATGCGCAGCTCCTCGCCCAGTCCGAACTCGGCGCGGAGGCGGTCGGCGTACAGCTTCATCAGCGGCTTGATCGCCACGTCGGCGGGCCGCTTGGCCGTGGCGAGCGTGCCGGCGCCGAGGTTGACCTCGCCGCTCTGCCGGCCGAGCGGGAAGATCCAGCCGTAGCCCGACAGGATCTCGTCCTGCTCGCCGCGCAGCTCGAGATGCGAGCTGATCCACGGGTCGTCGGCGCGGGTCGACGTGACGTAGGAGCGGCCGGCCACGCCGTACACGGTGTCGCGGTGCCACTCGCGCCCCAGCACCTTGCCCAGCGGCGAGCGAACGCCGTCGGCGACGACCAGCCGTCGGCACGCGACCGTGCGTCCGTCCTTGAACTCGACGGCACCGACCCGCTCCCCGTCCCTCCGTACGCCGACCGCGCGGGCGCCGTCGAGCGCTTGGGCGCCGGCCTTGAGCGCGGTGGTCCGCAGGTGGTCGTCGAGCTCGGTGCGGGCGATGGCGCTGCCCCAGTCGGGCAGGTTGCCTCCGGGCCAGCGCAGGTGCAGCGTCTGGCCGAAGCCGTGCGCCCGCAGGCCCTGGTTGACGGTGTGCGAGCGGACCCAGTCGCGCAGCCCGAGCCGCTCCAGCTCCCCGATGGCCCGCGGGGTCAGCCCGTCGCCGCAGGTCTTGTCGCGCGGGAAGACGGCCGCGTCGGCGAGCACCACGTCGAGGCCCGCCCGCGCCGCCCAGGCAGCCGCCGCGGAGCCGGCGGGTCCGGCGCCGACGACGAGGACGTCGGTGCTCAGGTCAGGGGCTGCGCTCATCCCCCGATTGTGTCAGGGGCCCACCGCGCGGGCGGACGTCGGGCCACCGGCTCCGGCGCCCGGGTAAGGCCCCCGCGACGCCCGGCGCTAGCGCGCGGCCCCGCGAAGCACCAGGGCGACCGCGGTCTCCGGGAGGTCGTCGGGCATCGCGCCGTCGAACTGGGTGACGTACATGTGCACCAGGCCGCCGAGCATGGCGATCACCAGGTGCGGGTCCGTGTCCGGCCGCAGCTCGCCGGCCGCGACCGCGCGCCGGACGATCTCCTCGGAGGCGGCCATCCGCACCGCCCAGAAGTCGGCGCGGGCCGTCGCCACGTCCGGATCGTCCGCGAGCGAGCCGCCCCGGACCAGCGCGGACCCGACCGGTGAGCGGCAGAACGCGATGAGCGAGCGCATGAACTCCGTCAGGTCCGCCACGACCTCGCCCGTGTCGGGGATCGGGATCTGCTCGTCGACGCGGGAGAGCAGCGCGTCGAGGAGCAACTGGGGCAGCGTCCTCCAGCGGCGGTAGATCGACGTCTCGTGGACCCCGGCCGCGACAGCCACGTCGGCGATCCGGACGCGGTCGATGCCCTCGCGTTCGATGCGCTCCAGCGTCGCGTCGAGGACGGCGCGCCGCAGCTTCTCGCCGCGCTTCTGCGGGGTCGGTGCGACAGGGGCCATGACCGCAGCGTATCGCAAGAACTCTTGCGTTAACGCCCGGCGACCCCTACCCTCGCCTTAACGCAAGTCAAGTTGCGTTGTCCGGAGGAGAGCCGATGACCCAGACCGTGACCACCTACCGCGGGATCCGCTACGCGCATGCCGAGCGTTTCGCCCCACCGCGCCCGGTCGCCTTCGCCGGCGTGCCGGAGCCGGGCGGGCGCTCGGTCGCCGCGCCACAGGGCCCGAGCCGCATCGCACTCGTCATGGGCACGCCTGCGCCCGTCGAGCAGAGCGAGGACTGCCTCGAGGTCACCGTCTTCGCCCCGCCGGCCGAGCCCGGGCGGACCCTGCCGGTCCTCGTGTGGCTGCACGGCGGCGCGTATCTCACCGGCTCGGGCGGCTGGAACCTCTACGACGCGACCGACCTCGCCGCCACCGGGCCGATGGTGGTCGTCTCGGTCAACTACCGTCTCGGGCTGCTCGGCTACGCCAGCTCGCCGGGCCTCGCTCCGGGGAACCTGGGCCTGGCCGACCAGATCGCGGCACTCGCCTGGGTGCAGGCGAACGTCGGCGCCTTCGGCGGTGATCCCAGCCGGGTCACGCTCGCCGGCCAGTCGGCCGGCGCGCAGTCGATCATCGCGATGCTCGGCATCGAATCGACGCGGGGGCTCTTCCACCGTGCGATCGTCCAGAGCGCACCCCTCGGCCTGGGCTTCCACTCGGCGCGGGACGCGGCCCGCGCCGCGGAGGCCATCGCCGGCGACGGGCGGACCGACCTCGGGACCTGCGCGGTCGAGGAGATCCTCGCCACCCAGCAGCGATCGGCGATCGCCCTGGCCGGCCCCGGCATGCTCCGGGCCACCCCGCCCTTCCAACCGGTGTGGGGGGTGGACCCGCTGCCCGACCCCGCGTCCTGGGACCGCGCGCTCGCGGCGCGGATACGGGAGGTGGAGCTGATGATCGGCTCCACCGCCGATGAAGCGGCCACCTTCCTCGCCGACCCGCACCCCGTGTACTCGAGAGTCCGACGCCTGCCGCTGGTCGGGACGCGGGCGCTGGACCGGCTGCAGCGCGTCATGACCGAGCGGGTCTTCACGCGCGGTGCCGCGGACCTCGCCGACCGCTGGTCCCGGGCGGGCGGGCGCGCCCATCTCTTCCGCGTCGGGGCCCTCGACGCCGCGAACCCGTTCGGCGCCTGCCACTGCATCGAGCTGCCGTTGCTGTTCGGCGACGACGCCGGCTGGCGCGATGCCCCCATGCTGCGCGGCACGCCGCCCGCCCGACTCGCCGAGAAGCGCGCCTCCCTGCGGAGCCGCTGGGCGGGCTTCGTCACCGACGGCGACCCCGACTGGGACGTCCACGTCGCCGGACGTGCGCCGTACGAGCTCTGAACCGGAAGGAGTGGGCATGTCCACGTCACGTGTCGCCGAGGTGATCGGCGCAGGCATCGCGGGACTCAGCACGGCGACAGCACTCGCGCAGCGCGGGTGGACCGTCACCCTGCACGAGCGGCAGGACGCCGTGCGCGCCGTCGGCGCCGGCATCTACCTGTGGGACAACGGCCTCGCCGCCCTGGAGGGCCTGGGTGCGTTCGACGAGGCCACCCGCGGCGCCCACATCGCACCGGCGGTCGAGGCACGCTCGTCGACCGGTCGGACCCTGTACCGGATCCCGATCAACGAAGCGGGCGGCACCCGCTGCTTCACCGTCCTGCGGGAGACTCTGATCTCCGCGCTGCGCAACGCCGCGCAGACCTCCGGCGTCACCCTCCGGACCGATGCGCAGTGCCTCGCGGCCGACCCGGACGGCGTGGTCACCTTCGCCGACGCCGAGCGACGCGCCGACCTCGTCGTGTGCGCGGACGGTGTCGGGTCGCGGCTGCGCGACCGCCTCGGGCTGGTGTCCGAACGGGTGCAGATGCGCGAGGGGGCCGCCCGCATGATGGTGCCGGTCGAAGCCGCCGGCGGGCTCGACGTGCACGCCGAGTACTTCGGCACCCGCCGCCGTGTGCTCGTCACCCCCTGCACGTCCGAGCTCGTCTACGTCGCCCTGGTCGGCGAGGCGCCCGGCGACACCGCGCCCGGAAGCAACCCGGCCGACGGCTGGGACGAGGAGTTCGCGACGCTCGGCCCGCTCCTGCGGGCACGACCGGAGTCCGTCGTGCCCTGGGGCCGCTTCGAGCTGGTCCGCCTCACCGCGTGGTCGCGCGGCTCGGTCGCCTTCCTCGGCGACGCCGCGCACGCCCAGCCGCCGTACCTCGGCCAGGGCGGTGGCACCGCCATGATGAACGCGCTGTCCCTGGCCGACATCGTCACCGCCACGCCGGACATTCCCGAGGCGCTGCGGATCTGGGAGCGCGTCCAGCGGCCCGCGGTGGAGCGGACCCAGCTGACGTCGTACCGGATGCGCACCCTCGACCGCCTCCCGAACGCGCTCCGGTCGGCACTGCTCGTCACCGCCGGCCGGGTGCCCGGCGTCATGAGCTCCTCACTCGCCGCGACCCGCGAGCGGCCCGCCGGCCTGCCGCGTTGAGCACACCCCACGAGCCCCCGACAACGAGAAGGAATGGGAGAAGGAATCGATGATCACCACGATGCGCGTAGGAGACGTCGACATCGCGTTCGACGACCAGGGCTACGCCCCCACGACCCCGGCGATCGTGCTGCTGAACGGCTGGGCACACGACCACCGGGCGTGGAACCGGCTGCTGCCCTACCTGCGCGACGACTTCCGGGTCATCCGGGTCTGCTGGCGCGGTCACGGCCCGGACCGCACACCGCGCGGCGACTTCGGGGTCGCCGAGCAGACCGCGGACACCATCGGCCTGCTGGACCAGCTCGACGTCGAACGGTTCGTGCCGCTCTCCCACGCCCACGGCGGATGGGTGGGCCTCGAGATGGCCGACCGGCTCGGTGCCGACCGGGTGCCGGCGGTCATGCTCCTCGACCTGATCATGACGCCGCCGCCGCCGGAGTTCGCGGCTGGCGTCGCCGCGCTGCAGGACCGCGCGACCTGGAAGGCCGCGCGCGACGGGCTGTTGCGCTCCTGGCTGGACGGGAGCACCAACCAGCCGGTGCTCGACCACGTCCGATACGACGCCGGCGGGTTCGGCTACGACATGTGGGCACGCTCGGGGCGCGAGGTGCAGGCCGCCTACGAGCGGTGGGGTTCCCCGATGGAGCGGATGGCACAGCTGACCGGCGAGCGCCCGATCCGGCACGTCTTCAGCCACCCCGACGCCGCGGAGTACGACGAGCTGCACGCCGAGTACGCCGCCGCCCATCCGTGGTTCAGCTACACCCGACTCGGCGGCGAGACCCACTTCCCGGGCATCGAGCTCCCCGCCGAGGTGGCGGGCGAGCTGCGCGCGCTGCTGGACGGGCTGACCTGAGCCGGACCGGACCGGACCGGTGACGCGACCGCCGGGCGGCGCCTCGCTCGATCGGCGTGACCGTCACGGGCCCGTCCCGGGAAGTCGGGCAACCCGCCACTGGAATCCGGGCCGACCGGCCGACGAGGGTCGCGGCATGCAGCTGTCTCGACTACGCCTCCTCACCCTGACCGCCCTGGCTCTCGTGGTCAGCGTCCTCGGCCTGCCCGGCGCGGGCCCCTCGCCGGCGGCGGCCGCGCCCTCGACCGCCGGCACGATCGTCTACCTCAAGGGCTACGACATCTACGTCGCCCGACCCGACGGCTCCGGGGAGCGCCGCCTGACCACCGACGGCACCGCGGCGAACCCCTGGCGCACGCCGAGCGGCGCCGACGACGGCACCGTCGTCGCCGCCCGGGGCACACGGGTGGTCCGGATGGACCAGTGGGGCACCGAGCTCAACAGCTTCGACCCGCCGGACCTGTGGGACTCCGCCGGACAGACGATCGGTGGCACCATCGTCCACGCCGTCGTCTCTCCGGACGGCTCACGGGTCGCCTACACCTACGAGCACCACACCTGCCCGCCGCACGGCGCCTGCCGGCTGCGGCAGACCACGGCGATCAGCGCGTCCACCGGCCTGACCGACGCGCGGCAGTACGGTTTCGCCTTCTACCCCGACCCGTCCTGGGTCACCGGCTCCCGACTGGTCCTCGGCGGCACCAGCGACGACCTCAACATGTTCGACCCCGGCGTCAGCCAGAACGCGTGGTTCTACGACGCGCAGCCCAATGTCACCGACCCGCACGACCTGTTCGAGCCGACGATCTCGCGCGACGGAACGATGATGGCGACGGTGCGCGGCGTGGGAACCGAGCAGCACATGGGGGCCTGGGAGCTCAACGGGGACATCCTGCGCGGCCCGATCCGGGCCGGCGAGCCCGCCATCTGGCCCACCCTGACCTGCAAGTGGGAGCAGGCCCAGTTCTCGAGCCCGACCTTCTCGCCGGACAGCTCCTCCCTCGCCTGGGCCACAGGCGACGGGATCTGGATGACCGAGGACCCGCTGGACTGCAACGCCGCGTCCCTCACGATCCCGGGCGCCTACGCACCGCACTGGACCAACGCGGCGCTGCAGTCGGTCCGCCCGACGTACAGCTTCGCCAAGGGCGCCGACCCCGTCGTCACGGCGAAGAAGGGCAAGGTCAAGGTCGGCAAGAAGCTGCACGCCACCGCCGGCTCGTGGAGCCCGGCGCCGACCGCGGTGCGCTACCAGTGGCTGCGCAACGGCAAGCCGATCAAGAAGGCCACCGGTCCGTCCTACAAGGTGAAGAAGAAGGACCGCAACCGCAAGCTGAGCGTCCGGGTCACGGTCAGCCGGGGCTGGTACGCCGACGCGGTCGCGGTCAGCAAGAAGGTCAAGGTGAAGCGATGAGGACCGCACGCACGACCAGGCGCCCGCGCGCGGCGGTCGTGGCCTCGGCGGTGCTGGTGACACTGGTGACGTTGGTGACGCTGGCCGGCTGCGGTGGCGGGGACGAGGACGACGCAGGGACCGACGGCGCCGGTGGCAGCAGTGGCAGCGGTGGCACCGGCGGCACGGTCGAGGAGGGCACCGGCGGTGACGACGGTCCCGCCGGCGTCCCCGACGAGTGCCGCGACGCCTTCCCCCAGGCACTGGGACCGGCGGAGCTCGGCGAGCTCGCGCTCCTCCCCGACGGATTTCCCGACCCGCCGGTCGAGGCGACGCTGTGCATCACCGCGGAGACCGTCGGCGGCGCGCAGGAGACCGCGTCCTACGCCACCACGGCGTCGGCGGACGAGGTGCTCGCCGGCTACGAGACCGCACTGGCGGCGTACGACGCGGTCCGCGACCAGGACGGCGTCGGGCGACCGATCGTGACGGCGACCGCCGACGGCGTCGTCATCCAGGTCACGCCCCAGGACGGCGGCTTCGTGCTGGCCTTCGCCCGCTGACCCGGAACGCGTCACACCGGACGGCCGAAGCGACGATGATGACGCACGTGCCCGCGTCCACCGTCTCGCCGAGTCCCGGCGACACCTCGGCCCGTCCGGGTGTCGCCGGGCTCGTCGCGGCCGGGACCGGGGTCGCGCTGGCGGTGCTCGCGGCCGCGACCCTCGCGGCACTCCTCACGACGGCGGACGTCGCGGACCCGCCGTACGAGATACGGCGAGAACTGGCGCCGCTCGACCTGATCGCCTGCCTGATGTACGGCCCGCTCGGCGCCCTCATCGCGGTCCGCAGCGGGCACGCCGTCGGCTGGGCGTTCCTCGTCATCGGCGGCGGGTACGCCGTCACGGCGGCCGGGCAGGCCTGGACGATCCTGTGCGTCGCACATCCGGGCCTGCCCGGGGCCGCGGTGGCCGCTCCCCTGCTGCTGACCGGGTGGACGACCGCGACCCTGACCTCCCTGCTGGTCCTGCCGTTCCTGCTGACGCCGACCGCGCCCACCGGATGGGCACGCCGGTTCGCGGTCGCCGGCGCGGCCGTGGTCGCCCTGGCCAGCGCCTTCCGCCTGCTGATCCAGACACCGGGGGCACCCGTCAACCCGCTGGCCGGCCGCTCCGAGGCGGTTTCCGACTTCGCCTACGACGCCGACGCCGGCCTGATCCCGATCTACTTCCTCCTCGGCCTGGCCGTCGTGGGCTGGCTCGCCCATCGACTCCGCACCGGCGACGCCGAGCAGCGGCGCGGGCTGTCGTGGCTCTTCGTGGCGTTGCTGCTCGTGGCACTCGCGTACATGACCTTCGAGATCGGGATCAGCCTCGAGGGCACCTGGTTCGTGGCGGGCATCGTCCTGCTCTCCATCGCCGAGGTGATGCTGCTGGCCGCGGTGTTCGTGCTGATCCGCCGCCAGCCGTCGTGGCGCGTCGACCTCGCCATCTCCCGCACGCTGGTCGGCATCCTCCTCACCACGACCCTCGTGGCCGCGTACGTGCTCGTCGTCTGGGCGCTCAGCATGGCCATGCCCTGGGGCGCGGAGTCGACGGGCATGGTCGCCGTCGCGGCGCTCGCACTGGCCGTGCTCCCGTTGCGCGACTGGGTGCAGGGGCAGGTCGAGCGACTCGTCTTCGGCTCGGGCGCCGACCCCTCGGCGCTGCTCGAGCGGGTGGCGCAGGCACTGGAATCCGGGGACCCGGACGACCCGCAGCTCACCGGACTGATCGACGCACTCGGCCGCGCCCTGCGCCTGGCCCGGGTGGAGGTACGGCTGCGAGGAGCGTCCGTGGTCTCCTCCGGGCGGAGCGACGACGACGAGGACGAGCGGTCCGTGCGCCTCGAGCTGCGCCAGCGCGGTCGCGACGTCGGCATCCTGGTCGCCGTACCCCCGCGCGGGGAGCGACTCGACCCGCGGACCGTGCGGCTGCTGCGCCAGATCTCCGGCCTGGTGGCGGTCGCGGCGCTTCTCGACGAGGCCAACCGCGCGGTCGAGGACGCCCGCGCCCGCGTCGTCGAGGTGCGTCACGAGGAGCGCCGGCTGCTGCGCCGCGAGCTCCACGACGGGCTGGGCCCCGCCCTGTCGGGCACCGCCCTCGCCCTCGCCGCGGTGCCGGCGACCTCCCAGCTCAGTCCCGACGACTCCGCGCTGCTGCGCCGCCTGGTCGAGGAGCTCAGCCACCGTGCCGACGACGTCCGCCAGATGGCCCGGGTCCTCCTGCCGCCGGTCCTGGACGAGGGCCGGCTCGGCGAGGCCCTCGCCCTGCTGGCCGAGCGCTACACGATGCCCCGCTTCGTCGTCACCGTCGACGCGCCGTACGCCGACCGGCTCGACGGCATCCACCAGATCGTGGTCTACCAGGTGGCGTCCGAGGCGGTGCGCAACGCCGCGCGGCACGCGGGCGCTCGTCACTGCACGGTGCGGCTGAGCCTTCCCGCCAGCGGCGGGGTCCGGCTGGAGGTGTCCGACGACGGGCACGGGATCGGCGATGCCGTCGTCCCCGGCGTCGGGATGGCGTCCATGCGCGAGCGCGCCGCGGAGCTCGGCGGCACGGTCGAGGTGAGTCCTGGCGAGGAGAAGGGGACCCGTGTGGTCATGATGCTGCCGTGAACGGGAACGAGCCGATCCGGGTCCTCGTCGTCGATGACCACCCGGTGTTCCGGATCGGGATGGCCGCGCTGCTGCGCTCCCTGCCCGACGTCGAGGTGGTCGGCGAGGCCGCCGACCAGGCGGAGGCGCTGGCCGTGGTCGAGGCGCACGCGCCCCAGGTCGTCCTCATGGACCTCGACCTGGGCGACGACTCCGGCGTCGAGACCACGCGCGAGCTCTGCCGCTGCGACCCGACCCTCGGCGTCCTGGTCATCACCATGCTCGGCGACGACGACTCGCTGTTCGCCTCGATCCGGGCCGGTGCGCGCGGGTTCCTGCTCAAGGGCGCCTCGCCCGACGAGGTGGCGCGGGCAGTCCGCTCGGTCGCCAACGGGGACTTCCTGCTCGGGCCCCAGCTCGCCCAGCGCGGAGCGCTCTACCTCTCCGGCGCCCGCACCCGCGGCACGCTGCCCTTTCCCGAGCTCACCGACCGCGAGCGCGAGGTCGTGGACCTCGTGGCGCGCGGGTACGACAACGCCACGATCGCCCGCCGTCTGGTGCTGAGCAGCAAGACCGTGCGCAACTACGTGTACGGCGTGCAGGCCAAGCTCGACGTCGCCGATCGCGGCCAGCTGATCGTGCGCGCCCGGGAGGCGGGCCTGGGCGGCGAGGAGGGCGACGACACGGCCCGCTGAGCCGCTGAGCGCCACTCGACCCGCGGCCCGCGCGGGTCGCGCCTGGCGTCGTACCGGATGTCCCGCCGGATGCTCTCCTCGATGTCCTGCCCGATGTCCCGCCCGATGTCCCGATCGACGGCCCGGAAGGTCGTGACGCGGGGACCTGACACCCGGGCCGTCCCGCCACCGAGTCTCGGAGCATGAACGAGACCACTCCCCTGTCCTCCTCCGCGCCCGCGTCGTCGGGCACCTCGACCGGCGGCGGCTTCACCGCCTGGCCGCTGCTCATCTCCCTGTGCGGGCTGCTCGGTGTCATCGCCCTCTTCCTCGAGGGCCGGCCCGACGGCAACGGCGACTTCGACTACCCCGTGACGGCCGAGGACGTGCTCGGCCTCGACCACGTGCCGTATCGGCTCTCCGGCGCGGTGGGCTACGTCCTGGCGCTGCTCCTCATCGCGGCCGCCGTGCTGTGGCGCCACCGGGTCGAGCGCCGCTTCCCCGGCTCGTCCGGCGCGACCGCCGTGTCCTACGGCGTGATCGCCACCGCCGCCCTGGTCACGCTGACCTATGGCTGGCGCGGCGCGGTCGGCAACTACCTCCCGACCGGCGCCGAGGGCGACACGTACGACGCCGCGGGCGTCTACAGCTACTACATCATGACCGACTTCAGCCCCTATATCGCCTTCATCCCGCTGCTGGCGTCGTCGTACGGCCTGGCGTGGATGGCCTTCCGCGAGCGTCTCGTCTCCCGCGGCCTCGGCGCCCTGTCGGCGATCTTCGCCACCGCCCTGCTGATCGCGGTCTTCTTCACCGGCGTGCCCGGCCTGCCGTCGATGATCATCGTCGGGCTGATCGTCGCCGGCATCTGGCTGGCCGTCGGGCGCAGCCCCATCACGGCGGCCCAGCCGTGATCCTCCGGATCCTCGGCACGCTCGCCCTGGCCTGTGCCGGGGCGAGCGTCGCCGTTCCGGCATACGCCGCCGACACCACTCCGCCCACCATCCACATCATCGTGCCCGACAGCCCCGGCACCGGGACGTGGGCCGGCTGGTACGCCGCGCCGGTCGACATCGTCATGTCCGCCACCGACGACGCCGGCGTGACCTCGCTCAGCTACGAGCTGACCGGCGCCCAGACCGGGACCGGCGACAGCACCGGCACCGCGATCACCCGCCGTGTGGGGGTCGAAGGCGTCACCACGCTGACCGTCCGGGCCCGTGACGCGGCCGGCAACCAGGCCGAGCGCCTCCTCGGCATCGGTCTCGATCTGACCAGGCCGGCGGTCAGTATCGGCGGTACGGTTTACGGCCCTCCGGTCGAACGCGGCCAAGTGCGCACCTTCACCTACGATTGCACCGACGCCGTCACCGCCGTGGTCTCCTGCACCGCCCGCATCGGCGACGCCCCCTTCACCTCGGGTGGCCCGGTGCCGACCGAGACCACCGGCCTCAAGACCATCGTCGTCACCGCGATCGACGCCGTCGGCAACCGGCGTGAGTCGTCCAACGTCTACGAGGTCCTCGATCCCTTCCTCGAGGTGACGGCGCCGGTCGGCATCGTCGGCGATCCGGTGGTCGTCCGGGTCGGCCAGGTGCTGACCGTACGACCGCCGACCTTCGCCCCGGCCGCCTCGGATATCACCTACGCATGGGTCGCATATCGGGCCGGCCAGAGTGTCAGCGGCGACACCTTCGAGGTCACGCCCCAGTATCGAGGCGAGGAGCTCTGCGTCCGCGCCACCGGCACCCGGCCCGGCTACAGCCCGACCCGATCGTCAACCCACTGCGGCGCTGGCGTGCCGGTCCTGCCCGGCCTCCACCAGGTCACCGGACATCCCGCCTCCACCGGCCGCGGGATCGAAGGCGAGACCCTGACCGTCATCCCGGCCGCGGTCTCCCCCACACCCCAGACCGTCCGCACCAGGTGGACCGTCGGCGGCGTCCAGGTATCGGAGGAGCCTGGGCTGCGGCTCACCGCCGCCCACGTCGGACAGCAGATCCGCTGCGAGCAGGTCTACACCAGCCTCGGGTACGACGACGCCCACGCGCCGTGCGTCTTCCCCGGTGGCGCCACCACCGCGACCGTCACCGGTCACGCCTGGACCGTGCACACACCGGCCGCGCTCAAGGGCAAGCCCAAGGTCGGCAAGAAGCTCCGCGCCATCCTCCCCGTGCTCTCCGGTCCCGCCACCACGTACGCCTACCAGTGGCTCCGCAACGGCAAGCCGATCAAGGGCGCCACCCGCGCTTCCTACAAGCTCCGCAGGGCCGACGCGAGGCGCAAGGTCACCGTGCGCGTCACGGCGTCGACCGCGCACCGCGCCGACACCGTCTCGGTCGCCACCCCGAAACGGGTGCGCCGATGACCCGGCACCGGCCCTGCGGACGCCGACGGCTCGCGATGCTCGCCCTGGCCTGCGCCACCGCGGGCATCGCGAGCCCGGCAACCGCCGCGGCCATGGTCGACACCACGTTCCCGACGATCCGGATCGACCTGCCCGCCAGCCCGGACCATGCTCCAGGATCGGCTGGTATGCCGAACCGGTGCCGGTGAGCCTCCGCCACCGACGACACCGGCATCACCTCTCTCAGCCGGCCGACGCCGCCACGGCCGTACTGACCTGCGTCGCGGCCCTCGGCGACCTGTCCTTCGCCTCGGGCGCCCCGGTGCCCGCCGGCGCCACCGGTGCGACGGACCAGCTCCAGCGGGCCGACGCCCAGCGGAGGATCTCCGCCCGGGTCACCGCCTCGACGGCCCGCCGCCCGGACACCGTCACCGTCTCCCGGCCGAAGGAGGTCCGCCGCTGTCCCGGCCCGATGTCCCGGCCCGCGGCCCAGAAAGTCGGGCAGGACTCAACTGTCGTCCGGGCCGCGGCAGCGCCGAGGCTCGGCCCATGACGATCACCACGCCCCTGCGACAGCGCGCCCTGACCATCGCCGTCCGGGCTCGCCTCCTGGTCGCCCTCATCGCGTCCCTCGCTCTCGCCCTCACCGCGACCGGAGCGGCACAGGCCGACCCCGTCCCGGACACGACCCCGCCGAACATCTGGATCGAGGTCGCCCCGAGCCCCGGAACCGGAGCATGGGTCGGCTGGTATCGAGGCGAGACGGTCGTCAACCTCCGGGCGTCGGACCAGGGCGGCCTCGATCGCATCTCCTACGGGCTCTCAGGCGCCCAGACCGGTACGGACGGCGCGGGCGGCGGGCTGCTGCAGGTCACGATCCGCGCCGAGGGCGTCACGACGATCACCATCACGGCGAGGGACCTGTCCGGCAACGTCGCCACCAAGACGTACGGCGTCGGCATCGATCTCACCGACCCGACCGCCGCGATCACCGGTCTCGCCGACGGCGCAACCCTGAAGAACGGGGAGGTCCGGCGGGCAGAGTTCTCCTGCACCGACCCGGGCGGCGCGATCGCGTCGTGCACCGCCACCAACGACGGCGCTCCGTTCACCTCCGGGAGTCCCCTCACCACTAACCTGGCCGGTCCACACCGGCTGAGGGTCACCGCCGTCGATCGGGTCGGTCGCGTCTTCGAGCGCGTCGTCGACTACCAGGTCGGGCGCGCGGCGCTGAGGATCGTCAGCCTGCCGGTGATCACCGGCAACCCCACCATCGTCCGGGTCGGGCAGGAGCTGAGTGTCACCGGCGGTGTCTTCAACCCGGCGCCGGACACCTTCCGCTACGAGTGGGCCGTCGGCGGCCAGGTCGTCGCCAACGGCTCGACCTTCAAGCCGACCGCGGAGCACGTCGGCAAGCAGGTCAGCGTGAGGGCGTACGGCTCGGGCTCCGGGACCCAGTACGGCGAGACCTACACCCCGCCGGTCGGCGACGTCCACGTGCGTCCGACCCTGATCCCGATGACCGTCGTGAAGCAGCCCTTCATCAAGGGCAGTCCCACCACCGTCTCGCCGGGTGACGTGCTGGAAGCCGCCGGCGGCACCTTCTCTCCGGAGCCGGAGAAGGTGGACTTCATGTGGTTCGCCGATGCGAAGCACGTCGCCACCGCCCCTACGTGGACGCCCGGTGCCGAGCACCTCGGCACGTCGATCTCCCTGTTGGCCGTGGCCAGCCATCCCGACCACCTCGATACGCCGAGCACGAAGACCGCCGGAGTCCGCGTCGTCCCGCGGGCTCCTGCGCCGGGCGGTCCCACGCCGGGCGGCTCCGCGCCGGGTGGTCCCGCCGCCGGCTCCTGGAGCCTGCTGAGCGCCGCGGCGGTCAAGGGCAAGCCGGCCGTGGGCAGGAAACTGCGCGCCGTCCTGCCCCAGCTCTCCGCACCCGCCCAGACCTGGACCTACCAGTGGCTGCGCAACGGCACGCCGATCAAGGGCGCCACCAAGAAGGCCTACAAGCTCCGCAAGACCGACCGGCAACGCAAGATCACCGTCCGCATCACCGCCACGAGCGCCACCGGCGCGGTCGTCGTCTCGACCGCGAAGCCCCAGCGCATCCGCTGAGACCTGCTCCGCACCCACTCAAGGATCGCCCATCATGAGACATCGCCTGCCGACTGCCTTCGCCCTGACCCTCGCCGCCGTGCTCACCGTGGCCCCAAGTTCGCGCTCCGACGCGCTCGCCGGCACCACGCCGCCGGTGATCACGGTCGACGTCAGAGCCAGCGACGGCCAGGGGGCCTGGGTCGGCTGGTACAAGGACACCGTTTCGGCCGTGCTGAGAGCGACCGACGACGACGGCATCGCCCGCCTGTCCTACCGCCTCACCGGCGCCCAGAACGGCGAGGGCAGCATCGCCGGCGCGCTGCTCCCGGTCACCATCTCCGCCGAGGGCCTGACCACCATCGAGATCACCGCCACCGACACAGCCGGCAACACCGCCACCCGCAGCTACGGCGTCGGCATCGACCTCACCGACCCCACCGCCGTCGTCACCGGCCTCAATGCGGGCGTTCCCCGCGGCGAGAGCCGCACTGCTGAGTACTCCTGCGCCGACCCCGGCGGCCCCACCAGCGCGATCGTCTCCTGCGTCGCCACCCACGACGGCGCGCCCTTCAGCTCCGGCAGCCGGGTCGACACCTCCCAGGCCGGAGAACACACTGTCGACGTCACCGCGACCGACCGGGTCGGCAATATCACCAGGTACACCTATCCCTATCGCGTCACTCGCTACACCCTCGTCAGCCCGCCCGCCATCGAGGGCGATCCCACCAGCATCAAGGTCGCCCAGCCGCTTCGGGCCAGCGGTGGGATCGTCGAGCCCACTCCGGAGCAGTTCATCTATGAGTGGCTCATCGATGGCCGCGTCGTTTCGCACGAGAACCCCTTCGTCCCCCGAGCAGACCACCTCGGCAAGCGGATCTCGCTGCGCGTCTTCGTCTCAGACGCAGGCCCGCTCTTCGGCAACCAGACCCAGACCGCGCCGGTCGGCGACGTCCTCGTCAAAGACGACCTGCGGGTGAACAAGGGGCCCATCATCGTGGGCGCCCCGACCACCACCCGACCCGGTCAAGTGCTCCGGGCCACCGATGCCGAGTTCGCCCCCACCCCCAGCAGCATCACCTACCGGTGGTACGCCGACGGCCAGCAGGTCGGCACCGGCAAGGAGTACGCCGTCCGACCGGCCGACGTCGGCAAGGCCATCGCCATGGATGCCCTCGCCGGCGCGCCCCACCCTAACTATTTGGACACCGCGACAACTCGCGTCGGCCAAGTCCAAGTGCTACCGAACATCTTCCAGAACCCGCAGTCTCCCGCCGTCACCGGCACCGCCGATGTCGGCGGCACCCTGACCATCACCGACGGCACCGTCACCCCGACCACCCCGCCCGCCAGCAGTCACTGGTCCGTCGACGGCACCACCGTGGCCACCGGCACCCAGCTCACCCTCACCCGCGCCCACGCCGGCCGCGTCGTGACCTGCCACCAGACCTTCAAGGCCCCCGGCTACACCGACCTCACCCTCCCCTGCACCTTCCCCGGCGGCACCACCAGCGTCACCATCCCCGGCACCCGCACCGGCGGCCCTGGCAGCGACACCGCTTGGACCGTCACGACCCCGGCCGGGATCAAGGGCAAGGCCAAGCCCGGCAAGACTCTCCGCGCGGTCCTCCCCCAGCTCTCCACACCGGCTGCGAGCCACAGCTACCAGTGGCTGCGCAACAACAAGCCCATCAAGAAGGCCACGACCGCCACCTACAAGGTCCGCAAGACCGACCGGAAACGGAAGATCACCGTTCGCATCACCGCCACCTCTCCCACCGGCATGGTCGTCGTCTCCACCGCCAAGGCCGTCCGGGTCAGCCGCTGACCGACGCCGCATCCGCTCTCGAACCAAGGAGTCCTTGTGAAGCGCCGCCTCCTGACGCTCTTCGCCCTCGCGACGGCGCTGGCCGCCCTCTGCGCGGTCCCGGCACGCGCCGGGACGCCCGCCACCACCGCACCGGTCATCGCCGTGGAGGTCGGCCCCAGCCAGGGCACCGGACCCTGGATCGGCTGGTACGACGGCCCGGTCGCGGTCACCTTGCGAGCGAGCGCCTCGAGCGACATCGCGACCCTGTCCTACTCCCTCAGCGGCAGCCAGGCAGGATCGGGCAGCGTCAACGGCTCGACGCTCACTCTGCGGATCGAGGCCGAGGGCAGCACCTTGATCTCGATCACGGCGACCGCCAGGGACAACTCGTCCGCGACGGCCAAGTACGGCGTCGGCGTCGATGTGACCAACCCCGTCCTCACCGTCGGCGGCGTCACCAACCACGACGTACTGGATGTCGGCAAGAGCTATCCACTCCAGTTCTCCTGTGACGATCCCGGGGGCGCGATCGTCTCCTGTGCTGCCACCGACAATGGCGTCCCGATCACCTCCGGCAGCTCCATCGACACCTCCCAGCCGGGCTCACGCCGGCTCGTGGTCACCACGACCGACCGGGTCCGACGAGTCGCCACGCGCACGATCAACGTCGAGGTCGTCCGGCCGCTGCGGGTCGTCGGCCAGCCCGTCATCGAGGGCGCCCCCGCCAACGCCAAGGTCGGCCACCAGCTCCGGGTCTCGGGCGGTGTCTTCGATCCCGCTCCATCGACCTCCTTCGGCTACACCTGGATCGTCGATGGCGAACGGGTCGGCCGGGGTCCTGTCTTCGCTCCGCGACCGGAGCTTCTCGGCAAGCGGGTCTCCGTCTACGCCTGGGGTTGGGTCCCGGGCTATCGCGAGACCCAGACCGATCGGGTCGGCGACCTGCTCGTCGAGCCCGGACCACTGCAGGTGAGCCGACAGCCCGGCATCGAAGGCGATCCCGCCACTGCCCGACCGGGCGACCGGCTCCGCATCGTCAAGGCCGAGATCACTCCGGAGCCGCACAGCGTCACCTACAGGTGGTACGCCGACGACGAGCAGGTCGGCGACGGCGAGTTCTACACCGTCCATCCGACCGACGTCGGCAAGACCATCGCCGTCGACCTCGTCGCCATCGCGCAACGCACCGGCTACCTGGACGTCACCAGCGACCGGAGCGGCGCCGTCTGGGTCGTGCCACCCGCTCTCGAGGTCGACAGCCCACCACAGGTGAGCGGCGCCGCGAGGGTCGGCGGCACGCTGACCCTCGCCGACGGGACAGTCGCTCCCAGCGCTGCCCCCGCCGCCAGCCGCTGGGTCATCGACGGCGACACCGTCGCCACCGGCAACCAGCTGATCCTCACCCGCGCCCAGCTCGGGAGGACCCTCTCCTGCCACCAGGTCTTCACCAAGACCGGCTACGCCGACCTCACCGTCCCCTGCGCCTTCCCCGGCGGCGCCGGCAGCGTCACCATCGCCGACGCGCCCACCGACGGCCCGGACCCCGGCAGCGACGCCGCCTGGACCGTGAAGACCGGCGCGGGCCTCAAGGGCAAGGCCCAGACCGGGAAGAGGCTCCGCGCGGTGCTGCCCCAGCTCACCGGCCCCGCCGCCTCGTACTCCTATCAGTGGCTGCGGGGCGGCAAGCCCATCAAGAAGGCCACCACGGCGACGTACCGGATCCGCAAGGCCGACCGCGGGCGCAGGCTCAGCGTCCGGGTCACCGCCTCCGCCCCCGGCCGGACCGACCTCGTCTCGGTCTCACCAGCCAAGCGGGTCCGGGTCTAGTCCTCTCCCCCACGGAGGAACCCCCACCCGAGAGGAAAGGACGAAGGCCCTCCCGAGCTACGCTCGGGAGGGCCTTCGGCATGTCAGCGGTCACTCGGGGACGCCAGAGCCGCCGGCACCACCGCCACCCGCAACTACACCGTCGGTCTCGACGTCACCGACCCGCCCTCTATCCGCTCGCATCCGGGGACCGGCGCACCCGCCTGGAGTGTCGCCAAGCCGGCCAGGATCAAGGGCAAGGCTCGCGTGGGCACGCGACTGCGCGCCGTCCTCCCCCAGCTCACCGCGCCCGGCCTGGACCTACCAGTGGCTGCCGGGCGGGCAAGCCGATCAAGGGGCGCGACCAAGACCTACCAGATTCGCAAGGCCGACCGCGGACGCAAGCTGACCGCCCGGGTCGCCGCGACCTCCGCCACCGGACTCTCGTGTCACCGCCCATCCCAAGAAGGTGCGCCGATGAGGACGCTCCGGTCGGCTTACGTGCGTCGGTGGAAGCGGATGTCGCCGGAGGGGAGGCGGTGGTGGGTGTAGGCGTGGTCGTGGATGCGGTGGTGGTGATGCGCGCAGAGGCTGACCGCGTTGGCCAGGTCGGTGGCACCACCCTGCGACCAGGGCTGGAGGTGGTGGGCCTCGGTCCACGCCGCGGGGATGGTGCACCCCTCCGCCCGGCACCGCTGGTCCCGGATCCGCAGCGCACGGCGTTGGGCCCGGGTGAACAACCGCATCCGCCGACCCAGGTCGAGGACCTCCCCCTTCCCACCCAGCACGACCGGCACGATCGAGGCCTGACAGGCCAACCGGCGCGCCTGCTCGGCGGAGATGGCGTGCTGCCCGTCACCGGCGATCACCCCGGCCGCGGCGAGATCGGTCAACAACTGCGACAGCGTCAACGTGACGAGGACGGTGGTGGCGTCCCCACCATGCTCCGGCAGGCCGTCGGGGTCGAGGTGCTCCAGCAGCGCGGCGAAGGCATGGGCGTAGGCCCGGTGCTGCGGCACCCGGTCCGCTGAGCCGGCCGAGCAGCCCGAACCACCATGCCAGGGCGTGGCGGGAGCCTCACCACCTCGCTCTGTGTCGCGCTCTGGGTCACGCTCTGGGTTTCGGCGCGGGTTGGTGTAGGCGTTGAGGTAGTGCTTGAGGCGCTGTGCCACGGTGGTCGGCAGCACTCCGCTGATCCGGGTCCGCCCATCGCCGAGGTCCCGCAACCGCAGGGAGGCCTTCTCACGGGCGCGGCGCTCGGCGTCTTCGAGCCGGCGTCCGTCCTCGGTCTCGGCGACCTCGGGCGCGACGATCTCCAGAATCCGCTCACCCAGCCTCCGGAGCTCGCGGGGGCGGTGGTGCTCGGCGTAGCCCACCATCGTCTCCTCCGCCGACACCACCAACCCCGGGCCCAACTCAGGCGGCAGGTCGTCCACGGTGTCGATGATCACCCGTGCCTGCGCCACCGACACGGTGCCCGCGCGCATCCCGGCCGCCACCACCGGATGCCGGTCCAGTGCTCTGGCCAGCTGCAGCTCTGCGTGTGCGGTGCGGGGATCGGCCTGCACCCGCTGCGCCAGCCAGTCCGCCACATCCCGGGCACCATGCTCGACCGCCACATCCTCGGACGCGGCGAGGACCCGGGCCTCGAGCTCAACCAACTGAGCCTTCGCTGCCGCCAGCTCGACCAGAACGGCCTCCTTGTCGTCGGTCGTCATGAACACCGGCTGCACCTGCGCCACCCCGGCCAGCGCCCGCCGGACCTCGCCCGCGCACCCCACGATCGGATGCGGCGGAGCCAGCGTCGCCAGCGACATGACAACCTCCCGAGACCTCGAACACCCTCATTCGACCACCTACCCCCGACATCGGGCCCCGTCCTCCCCAGCCCCTGTGGACGAGGAACGGCTCCGGGAGCGATGCTTCCCGCAACGGAGCCGGTCGATCTCGGAGGGCGGACCCGAGACGCCCGCGTCGGCGGCACCCTGGCGATGGCCGCGCCCGAGGTCGAGCCGGCCATGCAACCGTGCCGCCATGGTCGTTTGTTCGTCGACCAGTGGCCGATCGACGGCGCGATCGACGAGACGGACCCACCGAGACCCCCAGGCTGACGCTGACCAAGCGCTGACCTCCTCCCCGAGCTGCGGCAAGCGGGTCCGGCGGCTTGCAGAGTTCCTGCGCTCCGGGGCCGTCGGTCTCGTCCTCGACCAGGTCAGCGCCCGACGAGGTCGGCCGGGACGATCGTCACGGGGAAGGGCGCCGTCGCCGTCCACGGCTCGGCACCGGTGCTGTCGAGGATCTCGAGATAGGCGTCGTCGCGCAGCTCCCACGCGATCAGCCGACCCGCCAGCGCGTCGACCGCCCAGTACGACGGGACCCCGGCCCGCTCGTAGCGCTTGTACTTCGTGTTCAGGTCGTAGAGCGCCGTGCTCGGCGAGAGGATCTCGACCACCAGCAGCGGGCAGACCTCGATCGGGTCCGTTCCCACGACCGCGGCGGGATCGATCACCATGACGTCCGGCTGCACGGCAGTGTCCGCCGACAGGATGTCGAACGGCGCCGCCAGCACCTCCAGGTGCGCCGGCAGCGCCGACAGCAGCAGCTTGATCAGCCGCATCTGCGTGCGCTGGTGCTCGATCGACGGCCCGGCCATGACCGTGACCACCCCGTCAATCAGCTCGAGCCGACGATCCGGCTCCCACAGTTGCCAGACGTCGTACGCCGTCAGCACCTGCCCCTGCGGCAGGTCGAGGTCTACCGTCATGGCTCCCATTGTGCACCGCCTCTCCGACCCGGGTCATGCCTCGATCCTGCGGGCATCCCCCGAGTGCTGCAAACGGCTCTCCACAGTCTTCCCCGGACAAGACGAAGACCCTCCCGAGCTGCGCTCGGGAGGGCCTTCGGCACCTTGACTCAGTTCTGGTAGGAGCCGAAGTCGAAGTCGTCCAGCGCCACGGCCTGGCCCTGGTTGCCGAACTCGTAGTCGTAGGACTCGTAGCCCGTGACGGCGTACGCCGCGGCGCGCGCCTCCTCGGTCGGCTCGACCCGGATGTTCCGGTAGCGCTCCAGGCCGGTGCCGGCCGGGATCAGCTTGCCGATGATCACGTTCTCCTTCAGACCACGCAGGCTGTCGGAGCGGCCGTTGATCGCGGCGTCGGTGAGGACCCGGGTGGTCTCCTGGAAGGAGGCCGCCGAGAGCCACGACTCGGTCGCGAGCGAGGCCTTGGTGATGCCCATGAGCTCGGGACGACCCGAGGCCGGCTTGCCGCCCTCGGAGACCACGCGGCGGTTCTCCTCCTCGAAGCGGACGCGGTCGACGAGGTCGGAGGGCAGCAGGTTGGTGTCACCCGACTCGAGCACCGTGATCCGGCGCAGCATCTGCCGCACGATGATCTCGATGTGCTTGTCGTGGATCGACACGCCCTGCGACCGGTAGACCTCCTGGACCTGGTCGACGAGGTGCTGCTGCGTGCGGCGGACGCCGAGGATGCGCAGCACCTCCTTCGGGTCCTCCGTGCCGGCGGTGAACTTGTCGCCCACGTCGACCCGGCCGCCGTCCTCGACGAGCAGGCGCGAGCGGCGGGAGACGGGGTACTCCTTGACGTCGCTGCCGTCGTCGGGGGTGACGACGATGATGCGCGCCTTGTCGGTCTCCTCGATCTGCACGCGGCCGGCGGCCTCGGAGATCTGCGCGTGACCCTTGGGGGTCCGGGCCTCGAACAGCTCGACCACGCGGGGCAGACCCTGCGTGATGTCGTCGGCCGACGCCACACCACCGGTGTGGAAGGTACGCATGGTCAGCTGCGTGCCGGGCTCACCGATGGACTGCGCGGCGATGATGCCGACGGCCTCGCCGATGTCGACGAGCTTGCCGGTGGCCAGCGAGCGGCCGTAGCACTTGGCGCAGGTGCCGGTGCGGGCGTCGCAGGTCAGCACGGAGCGGACCGTGACCTCCTCGATGCCGGCCTCGATGAGCTCGGCGATCTTGACGTCACCGAGGTCGTCGCCCGCGCCGGCCAGCACCTCACCCGTGGTCGGGTGGGTGATGTCCTTGGCCGCCGAACGGGCGTACGCCGCGGTCTCGGCGTTCTCGTCCTTGACGACGACACCGTTCTCGTCCTTGACACCGATCACCTTGGGCAGGCCGCGCTCGGTGCCGCAGTCGTCCTCGCGGATGATGACGTCCTGCGACACGTCGACCAGACGACGGGTCAGGTAGCCGGAGTCGGCGGTCCGCAGCGCGGTGTCCGCCAGACCCTTGCGGGCACCGTGGGTGGAGATGAAGTACTCCAGCACGGAGAGACCCTCGCGGAAGTTGGCCTTGATCGGCCGCGGGATGATCTCGCCCTTCGGGTTGGCCACCAGGCCACGCATGGCGCCGACCTGGTTGATCTGGTTGAAGTTACCCGAGGCACCCGAGTGCACCTGCACGTAGATCGGGTTGGTCGGGTTGGCCTCGAAGGTGGAGCGCAGGGCCTTGCCGACCTCCTGGCTCGCCTTGGTCCAGATCTCGATGAGCTCCTGACGGCGCTCCTCGTCGGTGACCAGACCGCGCTCGTACTGCTTCTGGATCTTCGCCGCCGCGCCCTCGTGCTCGGCCAGGATCTCGGCCTTGTTGGGGGGCGTGATGACGTCGGCGATCGACACGGTCACACCGGAGCGGGTCGCCCAGTGGAAGCCGTTGTCCTTGAGCGCGTCGAGGGACGCCGCGACGACCACCTTGGGGTAGCGCTCGGCGAGGTCGTTGACGATCGCGCCGAGGCGCTTCTTGCCGACCTCCTCGTTGACGTAGGGGTAGTCGGCCGGAAGGGCGTCGTTGAAGATCGTGCGGCCGAGGGTCGTCTCGACGACGGTGGCCTCGCCCTGCTCGACGCCCTCGAGGGCGTAGTCGCTGAGCCGGATCCGGACCTTGTCCTGCAGCGCGATCTCGCCGCGGTCGTAGGCCATGATCGCCTCGGCCGGGGACATGAACGTCCGCAGGCGGGTCTCGCCGTCGACCTCGACCGTGGCCTCGCCACGCTCGGTAGTGAGGAAGAACAGGCCGATGATCATGTCCTGGGTCGGCATGGTCACCGGACGGCCGTCCGACGGCTTGAGGATGTTGTTGGTCGACAGCATCAGGATCCGCGCCTCGGCCTGCGCCTCGGCGGACAGCGGCAGGTGCACGGCCATCTGGTCACCGTCGAAGTCCGCGTTGAACGCGGTGCACACGAGCGGGTGGAGCTGGATGGCCTTGCCCTCGATCAGCTGCGGCTCGAAGGCCTGGATGCCGAGGCGGTGCAGGGTGGGCGCACGGTTGAGCAGCACCGGGTGCTCGGTGATGACCTCTTCGAGCACGTCCCACACGACCGGGCGGGCCCGCTCGACCATGCGCTTGGCGGACTTGATGTTCTGCGCGTGCGACAGGTCCACGAGCCGCTTCATGACGAAGGGCTTGAAGAGCTCCAGCGCCATCTGCTTGGGCAGACCGCACTGGTGCAGCTTGAGCTGCGGACCTGACACGATGACCGAGCGGCCCGAGTAGTCGACGCGCTTGCCGAGCAGGTTCTGACGGAAGCGACCCTGCTTGCCCTTGAGCATGTCGGACAGCGACTTCAGCGGCCGGTTGCCCGGGCCGGTGACCGGACGACCACGACGGCCGTTGTCGAACAGCGAGTCGACGGCCTCCTGGAGCATCCGCTTCTCGTTGTTGACGATGATCTCCGGCGCACCGAGGTCGAGCAGGCGCTTGAGCCGGTTGTTGCGGTTGATCACGCGACGGTAGAGGTCGTTGAGGTCGGAGGTCGCGAACCGGCCGCCGTCGAGCTGCACCATCGGGCGCAGGTCCGGCGGGATGACCGGGACGGCGTCGAGGACCATGCCCTCGGGCTTGTTGCCGGTCTTGCGGAACGCGTCGACGACCTTGAGCCGCTTGAGGGCACGGACCTTGCGCTGGCCCTTGCCGGTCGCGATGGTCTCGCGCAGGTTCTCGACCTCGGCCTCGATGTCGAAGCTCTGCAGGCGCTTCTGGATCGCCGTGGCGCCCATGTGGCCCTCGAAGTACTTGCCGAACCAGTTCTTCATCTCGCGGTAGAGGACCTCGTCACCCATGAGGTCCTGCACCTTGAGGGTCTTGAAGGTCTCCCAAACCTCCTCGAGGCGGTCCAGCTCCCGCTGGGCGCGGTCGCGCAGCTGCTTGAGCTCACGCTCGGCGCCGTCGCGGACCTTGCGCCGCTGGTCGGCCTTGGCGCCCTCGGCCTCGAGGGCGGCGAGGTCCTCCTCCAGCTTCTTGGTGCGGTCCTCGAGGCCGGCGTCGCGGCGCTTCTCGATGGACTGACGCTGCAGGCCGATCTTGCCCTCGAGGTCGGAGAGGTCGCGGTGGCGCGCGTCCTCGTCGACCGAGGTGATCATGTAGGCGGCGAAGTAGATGACCTTCTCGAGGTCCTTCGGGGCCAGGTCGAGCAGGTAGCCCAGCCGGCTGGGGACACCCTTGAAGTACCAGATGTGGGTCACCGGCGCGGCGAGCTCGATGTGGCCCATCCGCTCGCGGCGGACCTTGGACCGGGTCACCTCGACGCCGCAGCGCTCGCAGATGATGCCCTTGAAGCGCACGCGCTTGTACTTGCCGCAGTAGCACTCCCAGTCCCGGGTGGGACCGAAGATCTTCTCGCAGAAGAGGCCGTCACGCTCCGGCTTGAGCGTGCGGTAGTTGATGGTCTCCGGCTTCTTGACCTCGCCGTGGCTCCAGGTGCGGATGTCGTCCGCGGTGGCCAGGCCGATCTGAAGCTGGTCGAAGAAGTTCACGTCGAGCACGATGGCTGCAACCCTTCGTTGGATCTGAGAAAAGTGAAGTTGGTTGGGGGTGGAGGCAGGGCGCGCCCGGTGGGGCGCGCCCCGCGGCTCACACCTCTTCGACCGAGCTGGGCTCGCGGCGGGACAGGTCGATGCCGAGTTCCTCGGCGGCGCGGAAGACGTCCTCCTCCGCGTCGCGCATCTCGATGGTGGTGCCGTCCTGCGACAGCACCTCCACGTTGAGGCAGAGCGACTGCATCTCCTTGACGAGAACCTTGAACGACTCCGGGATGCCCGAGTCGGGGATGTTCTCGCCCTTCACGATCGCCTCGTAGACCTTGACGCGACCGGGCACGTCGTCGGACTTGATGGTGAGCAGCTCCTGGAGGGCGTAGGCGGCGCCGTACGCCTCCATCGCCCAGACCTCCATCTCGCCGAACCGCTGGCCACCGAACTGGGCCTTACCGCCCAGCGGCTGCTGCGTGATCATCGAGTAGGGGCCGGTCGAGCGCGCGTGGATCTTGTCGTCGACCAGGTGGTGGAGCTTGAGGATGTACATGTAGCCGACGGAGACCGGGTCCTTGAACGGCTCGCCGGAGCGGCCGTCGAAGAGGTGGGCCTTGCCGTTCTCGCCGATCATCCGCACCCCGTCGCGGTTGGGCATCGTGGCGCTGAGCAGGCCGGTGATCTCGTCCTCGCGGGCACCGTCGAAGACCGGCGTGGCCAGCTTCGTGTTCGGCTCGGCCTTGTCGGCGCCGATCGCGGTGAGCCGCTGGGCCCAGTCCTGGTCCTGCAGGTCGGCGTCGATGTGCCAGCCCTGCTTGCCCAGCCAGCCGAGGTGCAGCTCGAGGATCTGGCCGATGTTCATCCGTCGCGGCACACCCAGCGGGTTGAGGACGACGTCGACCGGGGTGCCGTCCTCCATGAACGGCATGTCCTCGATCGGCAGGATCTTCGCGATGACGCCCTTGTTGCCGTGGCGGCCGGCGAGCTTGTCACCGACGGAGATCTTGCGCTTCTGCGCGACGTAGACGCGGACCAGCTGGTTGACGCCCGGCGGGAGCTCGTCGCCCTCCTCGCGGTCGAAGACCCGCACGCCGATGACCGTGCCGGACTCGCCGTGCGGCACCTTCATCGAGGTGTCGCGGACCTCGCGCGCCTTCTCACCGAAGATCGCCCGGAGCAGCCGCTCCTCGGGGGTCAGCTCGGTCTCACCCTTGGGCGTGACCTTGCCGACGAGGATGTCACCGGTCGACACCTCGGCGCCGATCCGGATGATGCCGCGCTCGTCGAGGTCGGCGAGCATCTCCTCGCTGACGTTGGGGATGTCGCGGGTGATCTCCTCGGGGCCCAGCTTGGTGTCGCGGGCGTCGACCTCGTGCTCCTCGATGTGGATCGAGGTGAGGACGTCCTCCTGCACGAGGCGCTGGCTGAGGATGATCGCGTCCTCGTAGTTGTGGCCCTCCCACGGCATGAACGCGACGAGCAGGTTGGTGCCCAGCGCCATCTCCGCGTTGTCGGTGCACGGACCGTCGGCGATCGGCGAGCCGACCTCGAGCCGGTCCCCCGCCTCGACCAGCGGCCGCTGGTTGATGCAGGTGCCCTGGTTGGAGCGCTTGAACTTCGCGAGGCGGTACGACGAGTAGGTGCCGTCGTCGTTCATCGTCTCGACGAGGTCGGCGGAGACCTCCTTGACGACGCCCGCCTTGTCGGCGACCACCACGTCACCCGCGTCGACCGCGGCGCGGAACTCGATGCCGGTGCCCACGATCGGGCTGTCGCTCTTGATGAGCGGCACGGCCTGACGCTGCATGTTGGCGCCCATGAGCGCGCGGTTGGCGTCGTCGTGCTCGAGGAACGGGATCAGGGCCGTCGCGACCGACACCATCTGGCGCGGCGAGACGTCCATGTAGTCGACGTCGTCGGCCGGGACCTCGGCGACCTCGCCGTTGCGCTGGCGCACCAGGACGCGGTCCTCGGCGAAGCGGCCCTGGGCGTCGAGCGCCGCGTTGGCCTGCGCGATGACGTAACGGTCCTCGTCGTCGGCGGTGAGGTAGTCGATCTGGTCGGTGACCACACCGCCCTCGACCTTGCGGTAGGGCGTCTCGACGAACCCGAAGGGGTTGATCCGGCCGTAGGAGGCCAGTGACCCGATCAGACCGATGTTGGGGCCTTCCGGCGTCTCGATCGGGCACATCCGGCCGTAGTGCGACGGGTGGACGTCACGGACCTCCATGCCGGCGCGGTCACGAGACAGTCCACCCGGGCCGAGCGCGGAGAGACGCCGCTTGTGCGTCAGGCCCGCGATCGGGTTGGTCTGGTCCATGAACTGCGAGAGCTGCGAGGTGCCGAAGAACTCCTTCAGCGCCGCGACCACGGGGCGGATGTTGATCAGGGACTGCGGCGTGATCGCCTCGACGTCCTGGGTCGTCATCCGCTCGCGGACCACGCGCTCCATGCGGGCCAGGCCGGTGCGGAGCTGGTTCTGGATCAGCTCGCCGACGGTGCGCATGCGCCGGTTGCCGAAGTGGTCGATGTCGTCGGCCAGCACCGGGAGGTCCTTGCCGTCGGCGTCCTTGCGGATCTCGCCACCGATGGCGGCGACGAACTCGTCGCCGTTGTGCAGCTGGACGATGTACTTGATCGTCGCGACCATGTCGGCGATCGTCATCGTCTGCTGGTCGAACGCCTCGTGCTGGCCGAGCTTCTTGTTGACCTTGTAGCGGCCGACCTTGGCGAGGTCGTAGCGCTTCGGGTTGAAGTAGTAGTTCTTCAGCAGCGTCAGCGCGGCCTCGCGCGTCGGCGGCTCGCCCGGGCGCAGCTTGCGGTAGATGTCGAGCAGCGCGTCGTCGGGACCCTGCGTGTTGTCCTTCTCCTCGGTCAGCTGGATCGACTCGAACTGACGCAGGTCGGCCATGACGGCCTCGTAGTCGTACTCCTCGCCGGTGTCCTCGGCGATGGCCTGGAGGGCCTTGAGCAGGACCGTCACGTTCTGCTTGCGCTTGCGGTCGAGGCGGACGCCGACCATGTCGCGCTTGTCGATCTCGAACTCCAGCCACGCGCCGCGGCTCGGGATCAGCTTGGCGGTGTAGATGTCCTTGTCGGACGTCTTGTCGGCGGTGCGCTCGAAGTAGACGCCCGGCGAGCGGACGAGCTGGGAGACGACGACGCGCTCGGTGCCGTTGATGACGAAGGTGCCCTTGGGGGTCATCAGCGGGAAGTCGCCCATGAAGACCGTCTGGCCCTTGATCTCACCGGTCTCGTTGTTGGTGAACTCGGCGGAGACGTAGAGCGGGGCGGAGTAGGTGAGGTCCTTCTCCTTGCACTCGTCGACGGTGTACTTCGGGTCGTAGAAGACCGGGTTCTCGAACGAGAGCGACATCGTCTCGGAGAAGTCCTCGATCGGGGAGATCTCCTCGAAGATCTCCTCGAGGCCGGACTTGTGGGTGGCGTCCTGGCCCTCGGCCAGGCGGGCGTCGATCCGGGACTTGTGCGCCTCGTTGCCGATCAGCCAGTCGAAGCTGTCGGTCTGGAGAGAGAGGAGCTGTGGGAGCGCCAGCGGCTCCTGGATCTTCGCGAAAGAGATGCGGGACTTACCGGGGGTGGTGCGCGCGGCCAAGAGTTGTCCTTCGACGGGTTCGACTCTTCGAGAGCGCCCTGACCCACCACGTCATCGGCCACCGGGCAGGCCGAAGCGCATCTGAGGGCAGGCGCAAGGAGCCACGGTACACCACGCACGGGCGCTCGACAATATCGGCTGCGCAACCTCACACAGCCGGAGTCGGCTCCGGTGGTCCCGTCGGGGACCGGGTGGAATCCGGTCCGCCCGATCATGCTGCGCGGACCCGCTCAGGTCAAGCAGCCGCCCGGGCCTCCTCGGGCCTCCTCGGGCCTCCTCGGGTCTCGGCCTGCGGCTCAGCCGCAGTCCGAGTCGACGCAGATGTCGTCGAGGAGCCAGCCCTGCTCGCTGCCGGAGTCCCGCACCAGCTGCAGGGTCGCCCACATCCGCAGCGTGCTCCGCTCGCCGCCGTCGCGCACGCTGTCTTGGCGGATGAACACCACGACCGTCGCGACCTCGCCGTCGTCGCTGAGCCGGGTCAGCGCCACGCCGTCGGCCGCGGCCTCGACCACGATCTTCTGCTTCGTCGCCTCGTCGGTCAGCTCCGGCCACAGCTTGGTCTGCTTGGCCGCGAGCTCCGGGCTGAGGTACTGGGTCACCCGCTCCAGGTCGGCGGCCATGGTCTGGTAGCCGTAGGAGAAGGCGGGCCCCACGATCCGCTCCGCGGCGTTCTCGACCTCGACGGAGGTCCGCTCGAAGCGGAGGTTGCGCTCGGCCAGCTCCTTCGCGCTCAGCTCGCCGCGCGCGCCGGGCAGGAGGGCGAGGGTGACGGCGAGGCCCACGGCCAGCACCGCGGCCACGCCGGCGACGACGAGGGCCACCGTGCCGGGTGTGCGCCGCGGGGCGGCGGGCGACGCCGCGTGAGTTTCACCGGCCGGCCGGTGAAACTCACGCTGGGACGAGGAAGCTTCCTCGTCCCAGCGTGAGTTTTCTCGTCCAGGCTCGTCCTCGAGGGCAGTCTCGGCCTCGGCCTCGGCGGCGCGCGCGGCGGCCAGCTCGGCGTCGTACGCCGCGCGCTTGGCCGGGTCGAGCAGCACCCCGGCGGCGTCGCTGTAGGCGCGGAAGCGCCGCTCGGTCGGGTCGAGATCGGCGATCGCGGCCTTCCAGGCAGCGCGGATCTCGTCCTCGGTCGCACTCTCCTCGACGTCGAGGAGGTCGTAGAGGTTGGTGCTCATCGGCCCTCCCCCGTGCTCGGTGCGGCGTCGTCGGACGGCTGCCCGGTCGGCTGGTCGCTCGGCTGCCCGGTCGGGCTGGTCGGCTGGTCGCTCGGCTGGTCACTCGGCTGGCCCGAGGGCTGGCCGGCGGGCGGGCCGCCCTCGGGGATCGAGGCCTCACCGAAGGACGGCAGCTCGTCGTCGAGGTCGTCGAGGTCGTCGACCAGCCAGGTGCCGTCCTGCTTGACCAGGGAGACCTCGTAGCGGAAGCGGAGCGGCTCGAACGGGATCCGCTGGGTGCTGTCGGAGGGGTCGGGGTAGGAGAACTCGACGACCCCCGCGACCAGCAGCTCGGCCGAGTCGTCGTCGATGCTGGCCACCCCGACGGCGTACGGCGTCCCCACCCGGTCGATCTGGGTCTGCTTGACCGTCTCCTCGGCGTAGCCGACGTTCTTGTCGAAGACGGTGCGGAACTTCGCCGTCATCAGCTTGCCGACGCCCGCGTAGTCCGGCATCTTGCCCGACGGGTCGAGCAGGTCGGGGCCGTAGGTGTTGAACCGCTGCACGAACGTCCGGGCGGCCGCCAAGGCCTTCTCGCGGTCGGCGGTCCCGTCGCGCGGCGGGTCGATCAGCGAGTCCAGCCGCTCGCCGGGGTTGGAGCCGGCGCCCTTGTCGAGAAGGGTCCACACGCTCACGCCGAGCGCGGCGACGACCACGGCGAGCAGCAGCCCGAGCACGCTCCAGCGAAGCGTGGCGTTGGAGTCCTTCACAGGGCGGGCCTCGATGACGGGCTCACCGCGTGGGGTCGAGCAGCGGTTGGAGGTAGAGCCACTTCCACGAGTCCTCTCCCAGCGACGGAGGCGCCACGTTACCCCGCACCGGGGTCGCCTCCTCCGCCCGGGCCGTCACGCCCCAGGTCAGCTCGCCCGTCTGGTCGTCGACGCGGACGCCGATGTCGTAGCCCTGCACGCCGGGCGCGACCCGCGGGAGGTTCTGGGTGCCGCGGGGGTTGCTCTTGGTGATCGGCTCGGTGCACCCGACGTTCTCGGGCATCGGGGCGTTGCCGCGGTCGGACTCCGGGTTGCGGCGGGTCTTGAGGTAGCCGGCGTAGCAGGGCGTGCTCGTCGGTGCGAGCACCAGGCCGAAGTGGGCGTCCCAGAACCCGCTGCCGCCCTCCTGCTTGGAGCGCCTGCCGACCACGACCTGACCCGCGCCGACGGCGTACGGGTACACGACCAGCATCTGCTTGAGCGCGCCGAGGTGCTGGACGACGACCTCGCCGGTCGCGACCAGGTTGGCGAGGAGCTCGCTGATCTCGACGCCGTTCTGCTCCAGGAAGGTCCGCAGCTGGGTGGCGGCGACCGAGCCCGCGTCGATGACCTTGCGCAGCGCCGGGTCGGCGCCGGCGAGGGCGGAGCTGAACAGCGACAGCTGCTCGGCGAAGGTTCGCAGCGAGGTCTGCGAGTCCACCTGGCCCCGCAGGACGGTGTTGCTGTCCCTGATCAGGGCGGTGGTGAGATCGAAGTTCTCGTCGGCGGTCTCGATGAAGGAGTTGCCGGTGTCGATGATCCGCTGCAGGTCCGGGCCGGTGCCGGCGAACGCCTGCCCCAGCTCGCTGACCGTCGTCCGCAGGGCCTCACGATCCACACTCGCGACCGTCGCGGACAGGTCGCCGAGGAGCTTCTCGGTGGCGATCGGCGTCGCGACGTCGGTGATCTCCGAGCCCTCGCGGAGGTAGGGACCACCGTCGGTCTGGGGCTGCAGCTCGACGTACTGCTCGCCGACGGCCGAGCGGTTGCCGACGAGAGCGAGGGTGTCGCTGGGGATCTCGTCCCACTTCTTGTCGATGTCGAGGTGCACGTCGACACCCTCGTCGGTGAGCTCCAGCTCGCCGACCGTGCCGACGCCGACGCCGCGGTAGGTCACCTCGGCGCCGGTGAAGATGCCGCCGGACTCCGGGTAGTGCGCGGTCACCGTGTAGCTGCGGTCGACGACGAGACGGTCGAGCTTGGCGTAGCGGGCGCCCACGAAGGACACGCCGAGCAGCGTGATGAGCGCGAACACCATCAGCTGGATCCGGGTGCGACGGGTGATCACTGCGCCGACCTCGCCTTCTGCCGCTGCTGACCCGGCCGCCCCGACTTCCCCGACCCCGACTCCCCCGACTGGGTCAGCGGAGCGGAGTACAGGCTGACCAGGTCGGTGTCGTAGGTGTCGTCGAACTCCGACCACATGGTGTCGACGTCACTGTGACCGCCCGGCGCGGGACGCCCGAGGCCGCCGCCCTTCAGGACGCTGGAGAGCAGGTTCTGGATCGGGTTGCTGCTGGTGGACGCGCTGCCACCCGCCGGCGTGCCCTTGTTGCCGCCGAGCAGGTTGCAGAGCAGCTTCACGGCGGCGCAGACGTCGTCGAGGAGGTACTGCGGCAGCAGCAGGCACTTCTGCGGGTCGGGCGGCGTCTTCAAGCAGCCCTGGAGCGTCTTCCACGCGCTGTCGCAGAGGTTCTTCAGGTTGATCAGCTGGTCCAGCGGCGAGTCCGGCAGCTCGTTGACCAGGATGCAGGGCACGTCGGGCAGGTTCAGGTTGCCCACGTCGAGCTGCAGGTCGATCGACAGGTTGACGTAGTCGCCCATGTGCAGGTTGCGGGCGACCTGCGGGTCGCGGCCGACGGACTCGTCGATGAACGGGTAGGTCAAGAACGTGCTGAACCCCTGGGCGAAGTCGTCGCCGGCCTGCGCGATCTGGAAGAGCACGGGATCGAGCATCTTGAGGGTGTCGATCGTCGCGGCCTTCGTGGTGTTGATGACGCGCACGCCGACGTCGCTGAGCTGGGTGAGCCCGTCGAGCATCGCCACCAGGAGCTCACGCTGACGGTCGAGGGAGTCGAGCGCGCTGGGCAGCTCCTCGAGCGCGAGGTCGATGCTGTCCTGGTGCTCCTTGGCGGTGACGGCGAGCCGGTTGACCGACTCGATCGCGTCGACGATGTCCTGCTTGCGCTGGTCGAGCTGGCCCATCAGCGACGAGACCTGGGTGAGCACCGACTTGGCGGAGTCCTCCCGGCCCTCGAGCGCGAGGTTGAGCTCGGTCGAGATCGTCTTCAGCTGGGCGATGCCGCCGCCGTTGAGCACCAGGCTGAGCGCGCCCAGCACCTCCTCGACCTCCGGGTTGCGGCCGCCGTCCTCGATGACGTCGCCGTCGGAGAGCCGGCCCTGGGCGCCGGTCGGCGGAGCCGCGAGCGACACGAACTTCTCCCCCAGCAGGCTGGTCTGGCGGATCGAGGCGACCGGGTTGTCGGGCAGGTCGACGTCCTTGCGCAGCTCGAGCGTCACCACGGCGCGGTAGCCGTCGAGGCGCACCTCGGTGACCTGTCCGACGGCGACGTCGTTGACCTTGACCGACGACTTGGGCACGAGGTCGAGGACGTCGTCGAAGCGGACGCTGACCTGGATCGGGTCCTTGCCGGTGTCGGCGCCGCCGGGTAGGGGCAGCTCGTAGACGTCGAAGTCGCAGCCGGTCAGCAGCACGGCCCCGGCGAGGAGGGCGGCGACGGCGCGCAGCCGGCGCCGCAGGCCCGAGCGCAGGCCCGGGCGGACGGAACGGCGGTCGGAGCGACGGCTCATCGGTCCACCTCCACCAGTCCGTTGAGGGTCGGGTCGTAGGCCTGGCCGTACCAGGAGCCGGTGCCGAAGGGCGCCCCGCGCGGGAGCAGGGTCTCGATCAGCCCGCAGATGTCGCCCTTGGCGTCGGCGCCCGACACCAGCGCGCAGAGCACCGCGCTCGGGTTGGACGTCAGCTCGTGCAGGATGTTGCCGAGGTTGGCGTTGGTGTCGAGCGTGCCGTCCTTCGGGTTGTAGGTGTGGTAGAGGTTCGTCAGCGCGAGCGGGCCGGCCTGCAGCAGCTCGTCGAGGGCGCCGCGCTGGCGGACGAGCACCTTCGCGACGCGGTTGATGTCGCGGATGTTGCGGCCCAGCACCTCGCGGTTGCGCTTCACGAACCGGGCGACGTGGTCGAGCGCCGTACCGAGGTTCGACAGCGCGGTCGTGAGCTCCTGCCGCTCGTCGGCGAGGAGGCTCGACACGTCGCCGAGGGACCTGTTGAAGTCGCGCACCGTGGTGTCGTTGTCGGCCAGCGTCTTGAGGAAGGACTCGAGCTGCGCCGCGGAGTCGAAGAGGTCGTCCTTGTTGTTGTCGAGGGTCTCGCTCAGTCGGCCGAAGTCCTCGATGGTCTGGTGGAACTGGGCTCCCTGGCCGCCGAAGTTCCGCGCCGTCTGCTCGAGGAGGTCGCTCAGGGCGCCCTCCTTGTTGGCGCCCTCGGGGCCGAGCGCGACCGTCAGCTTGTCGATGCTGCCGTAGATCTCGTCGAGCTCGAGCGGGATCGCGGTCTTGGTGGCGTCGATGACGGTGTTGTCGGCCATCACCGGGTCGCCGTCCTCGTAGGCGGGCGAGAGCTGGATGTAGCGGTCGCCGACGACGGAGGGCGAGACGATGACCGCGTCGGCGTCGGCCGGCACCTTGAGGTCGGAGTCGTAGCCCATCACGACCTTGACCTTGGTGCCCTCGGGCACGACCTCGCGCACCCGGCCGACGGGGATGCCGAGGACCCGGACCTCGCTGCCCTCGTAGACCGACACCGCCCGCGGGAAGTAGGCGGTCACCGTCTTGTCGCTGCCCGAGCTGCTGAACATCCACACGACGCCCGTCACGAGGAGGATCCCGATGACGGCCAGCGGGAGCCAGCGGCGCATCCTGCTCACCGAGTCGTTCACGGCTTCACCGTCCCGGGCACCGGCGGCAGGTTGAAGATGTAGGTGTCGAACCAGGGCCCGTTGCCGAGCGTGCTGGCGAAGACGCGGTAGAACGGCGCCATCAGGCGGATCGACTCCTCGAGGTTGTCCTCGTTCTTCTTCACGACCTGCAGTACCGAGTCGAGGCTGTCGAGTGCGGGCTTGAGGTCGGCGCGGCTGTCCTTGATCAGGCCGGTGAGCTTCGTGCTCAGCGTCGAGGTCGACTCCAGCAGCCGGTGGATCTGCGCCTTGCGCTGCAGCAACGCGGTGAAGAGCGTGTCGGCGTCCTTCATCAGCGCCACGATGTCCTCGTCGCGCGAGTCGAGCACCGTGGAGACGCGGTTGAGGTTCTTGAGCAGCGAGTTGATCTCCTCGTCGCGTGAGGCCACGGTCTCCGCGAGCGAGGACAGGCCGTCGAGCGCCGAGCGGAACTCCTCGGGGGTGTTGCGCGTCAGGTCGGCCAGCGTCGTGAGCGCGCTGGCGAGCTGGTCGGTGTCGATGTCCGCCGAGGTCTCGGCCAGGCCGGTGAAGGCCTCGACCACGTCGTACGGCGAGCTGGTGCGCTCGACCGGGATGACGGCGCCCTCCGCGAGCTGGCCCTCGCCGGCGGGGTCGAGGGCGAGGTACATCGAGCCGAGGATGGTCTTCACCTTGATGTCGGCGCGGGTGTCGACGCCGAACGGGGTGTCGGTCTTGATCTTGAACGCGACCTTGACCGAGTTGCCGTCGAGCTCCATCGAGGTGACCTGGCCGACCCGGACGCCGGCGATGCGGACCTCGTCCTTGGTCTTGAGGCCGCCCGCCTCGGCGAACGAGGCGTAGTAGGTGTCGCCGCCACCGATCAGCGGCAGGTCGTTGGCGCGCAGCGCGGCGACGAGTCCGAGGAGCAGGACGGCGATGCTCACGGCACCGATCACCACGGGGTTGCGTTCGCGGAAGGGCTTCATGTCAGTGGTCGCCTCCCCTCATCCGAGCGTGCAGCGGTCGGCGGTCGCGCCGTACGTCGCGCTGACCGGGTTGGGGAGGATCGGGACCTTGATCGTGGCCTTGAAGTGGCACAGGTAGAAGTTGAACCAGGAGCCGTAGGTCGCCGTGCGGCCGATCTTCGTCAGCTTGATGGGCAGCACCTGCAGGGCGCGGTCGACCTCCGCGCGGTTCTTGTCCAGGGTGCCGGCGACCTTGCGCAGCTCCTTGATGTCCTTGATGAACGGGTCCTTGATGTCGGTGACGAGCGCGGCCGTCTGCACCGAGAGCTCCGAGATCGAGTCGAGCGAGGACAAGATCGCCTCGCGGTCCTCGTTGAGCCCGCCGATCAGCGAGCGGAAGCTGTCGATCAGGTCGGTCAGCTGCTGGTCGCGGTCGGCGACGTGGTCGAGGACGTAGTCGAGGTTCTCCAGCAGGTCCCCGATGACCTGGTCGCGGTCGGCGAGGGTCTGGGTCACCGACGCGGTGCTCGACAGCAGGCCCTCGACGGTGCCGCCCTCGCCCTGGAAGACCTGGACGATCTCGTAGGAGAGCTTGTTGATGTCGTCGGGAGAGAGCGCCTGGAAGAGCGGCTTGAAGCCGTTGAAGAGCACGGTCAGGTCGAGGGCGGGCTTGGTGCGGTCGACCGGGATGGCGTCGTCCTCGCCCAGCCGCTCGCCGCCCGCGCCCTCCTGGGTCAGGGAGATGTAGCGCTGACCGATCAGGTTGCGGTACTTCACCGTCGCGTGGGTCGCCTCGTCGATCCGGGTGTCGGCGTCGACCGAGAAGGTCACCCGGGCCCGGTCGGCGCTGATGATCCGGATCTCCTGCACCGTCCCGACCTTGACGCCCGCGATCCGGATGTCGTCGCCCTTGTTGACGCCGGTGGCGTCGACGAAGTCGGCGGCATAGTCCTTGGTGGCGCCGAACGAGAGGTTGCCGATGGTGATGATCAGGACGCTCGTCGCGAGCGCCGTCGTGACCATGAAGACGACGAGCCGGACCAGGTCGCCGCTGGTCTTCTTGTCGAGGCCGCGCAGCATCACGACGCCTCACCCCCGGTGAGCAGCGGCCCCGCGAGCAGGACGTTGAGGTCCGAGCCGGCGCCGTCGTACTCCTGGTCGAGCGCACCGCGCAGCGCGGTGACGTCGTCGGGGCTGCCCGTGTAGCCGGAGGCCCCCGGCACGGGGCGCAGGTTGCCCTTGCCGGTGTCGCCGTTCATGCCGTCGTTGAGGTGCGGCAGGGGCGGGAACGGGTTCTGCTGGCTCCACGGGATGTCCGGCAGGCCCAGGCAGTCGGGGCCGCGGTCGTCGCCGAAGATCGGGGCGTCGGCGGGGGTGTACTTGCGCGGCTGGTCCTGCAGCGTCTCCAAGACGATGTGCAGCTCGAATCCGCGGAAGGCCTCGGCCAGACGCCCCTGGGCCTTGACGATGCCGGCGGCCATGCACGGGATCGTCGGCGCGTAGCGGGCCACGGCCCGCAGCGTCTCGGTGCTCAGCTCGCCGGCCCGCTTGAGCCGCTCGGCGTTCGCGTCGAGGAACGACCGCGCCGTGTCGGAGAAGCTGCGGATGTCGGTCAGGGTCGCGGTGAGCGCCGCCTCCCGCTCCTCGATGGTCCCGGTCGTCTTCACGGTGTCGTCGAGGATCTGGGCCACCTGGGGGAGGATGTCGGCGTAGGTGTCGGAGACCTGGGCGGTCAGCTTGAGGTCCTCGAGCAGGGCGGGGATCTGCGGGTTGATCCGCTTGAGGTAGCCGTCGAGGGTCTCGAGGTTCTTGCCGAGCAGCTCGCCGCGGCCCTGGAGCGCGGTCGCGAGCGCGGTCAGCGTCGCGTTGAGCTCGGCCGGCTGCACGGTGCGCAGCAGCGGGTAGAGGTCGGAGAGGACCTCCTCGAGCTCGGTCGAGACCACGGTCCGCTCGATGGTGCCGCCGGCACGCATCGTGCCCGACGGCCCCGTCTCGGGCACGACCAGCGACACGTACTTCTCGCCGAACAGCGTCTTCGGCACGATCGATCCGGTGACATTGGCCGGCACCACGCCGATCTTGTCGGGGTAGATGCCGAGGGTCAGCTCGGCGCCGCCGGCACCGGAGCGGGCGTCCAGCACCTCGCCGACGATCACGCCCCGCACCTTGACGTCGGCGCGGTTGGGCAGCTGGAGGCCGATCGAGGAGGTCTTGAGGGTGACCCGGTCGTAGTCGGTGAACTTCTTCGTGAACGTGGCGTAGGTCAGCCACACGCCGAGCAGCAGCAGGGCGACGAAGATGACGCCGAGCGCCTTGTGCGCCGAGAGGATCCGGTCCATCAGCAGATCACCCCGCCAGCCTGACGGTCGTCGAGGCTCCCCAGATGGCCATCGACAGGAACAGGTCGATCACGTTGATCGCCACGATGCTGGTCCGGACCGCACGGCCCACGGCCACGCCCACGCCGGCGGGCCCGCCCGAGGCCGTGTAGCCGTGGTAGCAGTGGATGAGGATCACGACCACCGCGAACACCAGCACCTTGCCGAACGACCACAGCACGTCGCCGGGTGGCAGGAACTGGTTGAAGTAGTGGTCGTAGGTGCCCGAGGACTGTCCGTAGAACTGGGTCACGACCAGCCGGCTGGCGACGTACGACGACAGCAGGCCCACGACGTAGAGCGGGACGATCGCGATGAGTCCACCGATCACCCGGGTGGTGACGAGGAACTGCATCGACGGGATCGCCATCACCTCGACGGCGTCGATCTCCTCGGAGATCCGCATCGCGCCGAGCTGGGCGGTGAAGCCGCAGCCGACGGTCGCGGCGAGCGCGATGCCGGCGACCAGTGGGGCGATCTCCCGGGTGTTGAAGTAGGCGGAGACGAAGCCGGCGAAGGCGGCCGTGCCCAGCTGGTTGAGCGCGGCGTAGCCCGACAGGCCGACCTGGGCGCCGGTGAAGAAGGTCATGCCGATGATCACGCCGACGGTGCCGCCGATGACGGCCAGCGCACCGGAGCCGAGGGTGACCTCGGCCAGGATCCGCAGGATCTCGCGCGGGTAGCGCTTGATCGAGCGCGGCAGCGCGAGCAGCACCTTGAGGTAGAAGGACAGCTCGTGCCCGAGGTTGTCGAGACCCTTCAGCGGCCGGTCGTAGATCGCCTTGATGTTCGCCATGTCGTCGCTCCCCTAGCCCGTCTTCGGGGGCACGACCTGCAGGTAGATCGTGCTCAGGGTGAAGTTGACGACGAACAGGAGCAGGAAGGTGATGACGACGGACTCGTTGACGGCGTCACCGACGCCCTTCGGGCCGCCGCCGGCGTTCATGCCCTTGTAGGAGGCGACGATCGCGGCGATGAGCCCGAAGACCAGGGCCTTGATCATGCCGATCCACACGTCGGGCAGCTGCGCGAGCGCGGTGAAGCTGGCGAGATAGGCGCCCGGGGTGCCGTCTTGCAGGATGACGTTGAAGACGTAGCCGCCGCCGACCCCGACGACGCTGACCATGCCGTTGAGGAAGACCGCCACCAGCATGCAGGCGAGGACGCGCGGGACGACGAGGCGCTGGATCGGGTCGATGCCCAGCACCATCATGGCGTCGAGCTCCTCCCGGATCTTGCGCGCACCGAGGTCGGCGGCGATGGCCGAGCCGCCGGCACCGGCGATCAGCAGCGCCGTCGCGATCGGTCCGGCCTGCTGGATCACCGCCAGCACCGACGCGGATCCGGTGAAGGACTGCGCGCCGAACTGCTTGATCAGGCCACCGACCTGGAGCGCGATGACCGCGCCGAACGGGATCGCGACGAGGGCCGTCGGGATGATCGTCACCGAGGCGATGAACCAGGCCTGCTGGATGAACTCGCGTCCCTGGAACGGCCGGCGGAACAGCCCCCGTCCCACATCCAGCGCGAAGGCGAACAGCTTGCCCGCGGTGCCGAGTGGCGCGATCACGCGTGCAGCGGTGAGCGACACCTGGCGCCCCTTTCGTCCTGATCCTGCGTCGTCGTCCCCCTGATGTCCCGCTCGCTCAGCTGGCGCTGCTCCCGGACGCGTGCTCGGCCTCGCGCGTGAACGATCCCGGCGGCGGCGTCACGCCGTTGGCGCGGCACCAGGCGCCGGGCGCGGCCTGGGCGCGGCGCGGGATGCCGTTGGAGGGCTCCATCTGCAGCGGGATGGGCGGCAGCGGCGGGAGGTCCATGTCCTTCTCGGCCGCGAGCTGGTCGGCGTCCTTCTCCTCCGACATGCCGATCGGGCCGATCGTCTGCGCGTTGAGGAACTGGCGCACCACCGGCTCGTCGGACGACAGCAGCATCTCGCGGGGCCCGTACATGGCGAGGTGCTTGTGGTAGAGCAGACCGATCTGGTCGGGCACCACGCGGACGCTGTGGATGTCGTGGGTGACGATGAGGAAGGTCGCGTCGATCTGGGCGTTCAGGTCGACGAACAGCTGGTTGATGAACGAGGTGCGGACCGGGTCGAGGCCGGAGTCGGGCTCGTCGATCAGCAGGATCTCGGGGTCGAGCACCAGCGCACGGGCCAGGCCGGCGCGCTTGCGCATGCCGCCGGAGATCTCGCCGGGGAGCTTCATCTCCGCGCCGAGCAGACCGACCATGTCCATCTTCTCCATGACGATGTCACGGATCTCGGACTCGCTCTTCTTGGTGTGCTCGCGCAGGGGGAAGGCGACGTTGTCGTAGAGGTTCATCGAGCCGAACATGGCGCCGTCCTGGAACAGCACGCCGAACAGCTTGCGGATCTCGTAGAGCTCCTTCTCGGAGCAGCTCGCGATGTCGGTGCCCTCGATCACGATGGAGCCCTCGTCGGGCTTGATCAGGCCGATGAGGGCCTTGAGGAAGACGGACTTGCCGGTGCCGGACGGGCCGAGCATCACCGAGATCTCGCCCGCCGGCAGGGTGAGCGTCACACCCTTCCAGATGAGCTGCTTCCCGAACTGCTTCGTCAGGTTCGTGACCTGTACGTCGACGCCCATTGCTGACCTCTCCCTCATGCGCTCGCCTGCACGGCTGCGAAGGAACAACGCTGCCGCGTGGCGCACGTTACGCGGCCTCCGTGGCATGCGTCACGCGTCACCGCCCATCAAGACCCGCAAGGTACTGGCGAGTAGGCCTGGCGTCCAACTCGCGAGTAGCCAGCGCCGGGGCGCGGGACCGCCCGAAAAACAGCACGAGGCGGATCCCCGCAGGGACCCGCCTCGTGCCGTGAGCCGTCCGGACGCGGCTACCCGAGGGCAGCGCGGCCGGAAGAGGTCACTTCAGGGTGACGGTGGCGCCGGCGCCCTCGAGGGACTCCTTGGCCTTGTCAGCCGTCTCCTTGTTGACCTTCTCGAGGATCGGCTTCGGGGCGCCCTCGACGAGGTCCTTCGCCTCCTTGAGGCCGAGGGAGGTCAGCGCGCGGACCTCCTTGATGACGTTGATCTTCTTGTCGCCGGCGGCCTCGAGGATGACGTCGAACTCGTCCTGGCCGGCACCGGCGTCGCCGGCGTCGGCAGCGCCACCGCCGGCGGCGGGGGCAGCGGCAACGGCGACCGGGGCGGCGGCGGTGACGCCGAAGGTCTCCTCGAACTGCTTCACGAACTCGGAGAGCTCGATGAGGGTCATCTCCTTGAACGCGTCGAGGAGCTCGTCGGTGGTGAGCTTCGCCATGGTGGCGTCTCCTTCTTGGTGCTTGTGGCCCGCGGCGACTGTCGCCGCGGCCCGGGTTTCAGGTGGTGGGGTACGTCAGCCTGGAATCAGGCGTCGGTCGGCTCGGCGGCCTCGTCGGCGGCGGCCTCGGTCGACTCCTCGGCCGGAGCCTCGGTGGTCTCGTCGGCAGCTGCCTCCTCGGCGGCCGGAGCCTCCTCGGCGGCGGCCGGCGTACCAGCACCACCTGCGAGGATCGAGGGGTCCTCCTGGGCCTTCGCCTCCAGGGCGCCGGCGAGCCGGGCAGCCTGGGCGAGCGGGGCGTTGAGGAGGTAGACGGCCTGGCTGAGCGAGGCGAGCATGGCGCCCGCGAGCTTGCCCAGGAGCACCTCGCGCGACTCGAGATCGGCCAGCTTGGCGATCTCCTTCGCGTCGAGGAGCGCGCCGTCGAGAACGCCACCCTTGATGACCAGGGTGGGGTTCGCCTTGGCAAAGTCACGCAGGCCCTTGGCGGCCTCGACGACATCGCCCTTGATGAAGGCGATGGCGGTGGGGCCGGTGAGGAGCTCGTCGAAGCCCTCGATGCCCGCCTCCTTGGCGGCGAGCTTGGCCAGCGTGTTCTTGACCACGGCGTAGTTGGCGTTCGCACCGAGGGAGCGGCGAAGGTCCTGCAGCTCCTTGACGGTGAGACCGCGGTACTCGGTCAGCACAGCGCCAGCGGACTCGCTGAAGGACTCAGCGATCTCCGCGACGGCGGCCTGCTTGTCTGCCCGCGCCATGGGTCTCCTTCCGGATGGGGACCGCCGCACTCGTCCGGGAAAGACGAACGCCCCGAGCGCAGGCGCTCAGGGCGTGGACTCCGCGGGCGGACCCGCGTCGTTGGTGCTCTGAATCCCCTGCGCAGGCCGTCCACTCTCGCGGAGCCTTCGGTCCGGACTGGTAGTCCGGACAACCGGCGGTCTTAAGGTTTCGAGGAGCAACGGTACGGCGCCCGCGCGGGCGCCGCCAAATTCACGTCCACCCCAGTCGGGCCATCGTCGCCGCGGCGGCGCCCGCGAGCGCGTCGGCGGCCAGGGACCCCCGGCTGCGGCGGACGGTCCAGCAGGCGGCGAGCCCGCCCACCACCTCCGCCCACATGCCGGTCTCCGGGACGAGCAGGCCGCCGGTCCGGCTGCGCCAGCCCGGGCGGGCGGGGAGCACCACCGCCCCGCGGACCCAGCCGTCGACGGGCACCACGCCGTCGGCGTACCAGACCAGGCGGGCGTCGCGCCCGAGCTCGGCCAACGGTCCGCGGAGCACGCCCTGCGCACGGCCGGGCACGGGCTGGTCGGGGAAGGCACGGTGGAAGGCGGCCGGGTCCTCCAGGCGCAGACCCCGCTGGCGGGCCACGGTGCGGTAGGCGTCCCACCAGCCCTCCGACCAGGCGTCCGACCGCTCCCCCGGCGCCTCGGGGTCGGCCCACCGGGGAGGTGGCAGGGCCGTGGCCGGGTCGCGGTCCCCGGGGGCGGCGACGGCGCTGCGGAGGGCACGGCCCAGCACGCCGGCCGTGTCGACGAGGGCGTCCAGCTCCGCCGGGCGGGCGTAGCCGTTGCGGACCACCGCGAGATGACCGGCAGCCACCTCGACCTGCACGAAGGCGTGCGGGAGCCGGTGGAGCGCTGCCGTCGCGCCGGGGTCGAGGAAGGTCGCCACGAGCTCGGGGGCGACCTCGCCCGCGAGCCGGAACCCGTCGAGCCCGTGGCCGCCCAGCGGACTGGTGCCCGTTCGTGGGAGGTACTCCGCGCGGCGAACGGTGAAGGGCGGCAGCAACGCGGCCGGTGGCACCCGCACCGCGACCTGGGTGGCGGGCGCCCACACGGCCGTGCGCGGGAAGGGCTGGTCGCGTACCTCGCTCGCCCACCAGCCGAGCCACGACCAGCGCCCGCTCGACCGGACGTCGTGGAAGGTGCCGGGCATGGCCAGACCGCTGGGCGTCACGTCGAGCTCGTGGAGCTCGTGCAGCGCCGTGGCGAAGCCGGCGCCGGGCAGCTCGCCGCGGGAGCAGTTGAAGACATGCTCGGGCCAGCGGGGCACGACGGACACGAAGCCCGACGGCACCCGCTGGCCGAGGTGCTCCCACCCGCGACCGGCCGCCCACGGGGCGAGGTCCACCGAGGGCCGGCCGGCGCGCGCGTCGGCGACGTCCTCCGCGGCGAACGCGGCCCGGCCCCGACGGCTCACGTGAGGGCCGCGAAGGAGAGCGCCCCGAGCGCCGCACCCGCGGCACCGCTGACCAGGGTCAGCGCCCACCACGCCGGCAGGCCGGTGCCGGGCTCGGGGTCGGGCAGCGCGACGACGTACTTCTTCACGCGGCGCGGCGCTACGAGGTACGCCGCGACCGGCAGCGCCATCACCCAGAACAGCACACCGGTGAAGACCTGCCCGGAGTCGAGGAAGTTCCAGCCGCCCGCGCCGAACAGGGCCACCCACGCCAGGAGCAGCGGGCTCGGCGCGCCGCTGCCCTTGACGACGATGCCGCCGACCATCGCCGTCACCATCGCGACCGGGAAGCCGGCGAACACCAGCCCGGTGCCGTCCGGGCACTCGACACGGCTCACATAGGGGCCGCCGGTGGCGCACGCGCCGCCGACGTCGAGCACGGAGCGGGTGCCCAGGGTGAACCAGGCGACCCCGAGCGCCACGAGGAGGACGGCGACGACCTGGGTGAGCACGGCGGAGCGGGGACCGATCATGGGGTCGATCGAAGCGTCCCGGCGGCTCCGGAGGATTGGGGGAATCCCCCGGAATCAGGTCTCCGCAGCGAGCCGGCCGGCGAGCTCGGCCCGGGAGCGGACGCCCAGCTTCGCGTAGACCCGGGTGAGGGTGGCCTCGACCGTCGAGATGCTGATGAAGAGCTCGGCCGCGACCTCCCTGTTGCGACGACCCGCGGCGACGAGACGGGCGACCTGGTCCTCGGCGTCGGTGAGCCGGGAGCCCGCCGCCCGCCGCCCACCGAGCCGGCCGAGCTCGGCACCCGCCCAGCGTGACCAGCCGGGGCTGCCGAGCGCGTCGAACGCGGCGACCGCCTCCTCGAGGTGCTCGCGGGCCTCCCGGACCCGCCGCAGGGCGCGGCGCGCGGCGCCGGCGTACGTCAGGCAGCGCGCGCGGTCGAAGGCCCAGCCCAGAGCGCCGTACCTCTCGGCGGCCTCGTCGAAGAGGGCGACCGCGTCCCCGGGGTCGGCCAGGTGTCCGCGAGCACGCAGCGACGCGGCCAGCGCCCACGGGTGGTCGTCCACCGCCTCGAGCGCCGCGGCCACCTCGGCCGCCGTGTCGCGCCGCCCGGTCGCCACGAGCGCCTCCGCCAGGTCGGGCGCCAGCGGGAACGCCCCGGGGTCCGTGAAGCCGGCCCGGCGCAGGTGGTCCCACACGGGCTCGAGGAGCGCGACCGCCGCCGCCGAGTCGCCCTCGAGCAACGCGACCAGACCCCGGACCCGGGCGATCTCGAAGCGTGGCCAGCGCAGCACGTCGGGGTCGCCGCCGCAGGCGTCGGCCTCGTCGGCACAGGCTCGGGTCCGGGCACCGTCGCCCCGGCCCGCCGCGACCGCCGCACCGAAGCGCGGATCGGAGAGCGCACCGGCCTGGTACTGGGTGACGCCGCCCATCGCGGTCAAGAGGCGCTCGACCTCGTCCCAGCGGCCGGCCCGCAGCTCCAGCTCGCACCGTTGGGTGAGCAGCACCTGGGTGGCCTCCTCCTCACCGCGGGCCTCGCACAGGGTCGCCATGGCGTCGTACCTGCGTCGGGCCTCGGCGAGCTCGCCGCGCCACATCTCGCGGATCGCGGCGGCACGATCGACGGCGAAGGCGAAGGACGGCGAGTTCCCCGGCAGGTCCGTCTCGATGGCGAGGAGGTCGTCGACGGGCAGGTTGCGCTCGATGCGGGTCCAGGCGAGCTCGTAGAGGGCCAGCCGCTGCACCATCGGGTCGCCGGCGGCCAGCTCGAGGGCCTCCTGCGCCCAGGCGGCGGCCTCCTCGGTGCGGCTGAGCATGCCCCGGACCTCGAAGGCCGTGCGCTGCACCAGCACCCGGGCCCGGGTGACCGCGTCGTCGGCGTTCTCGAGCGCGAGGTCGAGGTAGCGCTCCAGCACCCCGAGCGGCACCAGCTCGACGTCGGTGCGGACCAGGTAGGCCAGGGCCCGCAGTCGTCCGGCCGGCAGCTCCTCCGGTACGGCGAGCAGGCGGGTGCAGCGCTCCGCGTTGCCGGCCGCCGCGTGGTACTCCGCGAGCGTCACCCGGCGCTCGTGCCGGGCCGCCGAGGCAGGAGGGGTGAGCCGGAGGGCGTGCTCCCCGAGCTCACAGGCCATCCTGCGGTCGTGCCGGTGCGCGGCCAGGTCCGCCGCCGCGGCGACGTCCGTGGCCAGCTCGTCGTCGGGCTGCTCCGCCGCGAGCGCCCGGTGCCGGGCGCCGCGCAGCGGCTCGGTGACGACGCGGCCCAGTTCGGCATGCATGCGGCGGGCCTCGACCGGTCCGACGTGGGCGAGCGCCGCGGGCACCAGCAGCGGATGGGTGGCGCGGGGCGGTCCGTCGCCCGTGCGCAGCAGGTCCGCCCGGACCGCCTCGTCGACGGCGCTGGCGCCGACGGCCGTCAGCAGCTCGGCCTCGTGGATGCCCGGCCCGATCGCGACCGCCGCCAGGGCGTGGACGGCGGCCGGTGGCGCCGCGGCGAGACGGGCGCCCAGCAGCGCGCCGATGCCCGGCGGCAACGCGCCCGGGTCGCCGTCGCGGGCGAGGTGGCGGCCGAGCTCGATGGCGTAGAGCGGATTGCCGGCGGCCCCGGCCACCGCGGCGGCGAGGTCGGCCGGCGGAAGGCCCGCGACCCGGTCCTCGACCAGCCGGGCGGTGAGCTCGTCGGCCAGCGGTCCCAGCGTCAGCAGGGTCATCCGGTCGCGCAGGCCCGACTCGACGGCCGCGGGCTCCTCGCCCCGGCGGGTCAGCAGGACGCGCACCGGGGTGTCCGCCAGGCGTCGTACGGCGAAGCCGAGCGCCGTCGCCGACGGCTGGTCGAGCCACTGGACATCGTCGACGGCGATCAGCGTCGGACCGACCAGGGAGCGCAGCAGCGCGAGCAGGCCCGCGGCGACGGCACGGTCGTCCGGACCGTCGGCCACCGGGTGCACGACGCCGTCGCGCAGGGCATCGCGGGCCGCCGCCGGCAGGCGGTCGATGTCACGTTCGAGTCCACGCAGCAGGTCGGCCAGGGCGGCGTACCCGAGCTCGGCGTCGCCCTCGAAGGCACCCGCGCGCAACACCCGGTCCGGGGCCGCGGGATCACGCAGCACCTCACGCCACAGGGCGCTCTTGCCGATGCCGGCGGAGCCCGCCAGCACCACGACCCCACCGGGCGCGGCGAGGCCGCTGACGGCGGCCCGGACCTCGGCCTCCCTCCCCAGCAGCATCGCGTCCGCGTCGTACCCCTCTGCGTCCACGGCGACATTCTCGCGGCCGGCAGGGGCATACCGAGGGGTTTCCCCAATCCTGGAACGCTCGCGCCGGGCGAGACTCGGCGCGTCCCTCTCCCGTCCTCCAGGAGTTCCCCATGCCCCGGCTCGTCGCGACGGTCGTCGTCGCGCTCCTCGCCGTCCTGCTCGTCCCCGCCCCGACCCGCGCCGACGGCGGCGAGTCGACCCGCGACCCCGTGGCTGCGGCCTCGCTGTCCAGCGGCGGACACCACACCTGCGCGATCGGCGGCAACGGCCAGCTGCGCTGCTGGGGCGCGAACTTCGACGGCCAACTGGGCATCGGGAGCAACTCCGGCTCGAAGGCCAACCTCGGCGACGACGAGGCGATCACCTCGGTGCCCGCCGTCGACCTCGGACCCGGCCGGACGGCGGTCGCCGTCTCGGCGGGCGGCCAGCACACCTGCGCGATCCTCGACACCGGCGCCGTCAAGTGCTGGGGCTTCAACGTCCACGGCCAGCTGGGCATCGACACCGACGGGTCGGACGCCGGGGACAACGAGCCGGTGGCGAGCCTGCCGTCCGTCGACCTCGGCGCGGGCCGCACCGCCCGGGCGATCTCCGCCGGTGGCAACCACAGCTGCGCGCTGCTCGACAACGGCCGGGTCCGCTGCTGGGGCGCCAACTCCAACGGCCAGCTCGGGCTGGGCACCACGACGACGATCGGCGACGACGAGTCGCCGGCGTCGGTCGAGCCGGTCTACCTCGGCCCGAACCGCACGGCCGTCGCGATCGCGACCGGCTCCGACCACAGCTGCGCTGTGCTCGACACCGCCCAGCTGCGGTGCTGGGGGAAGGCCGCCGACGGCCAGCTCGGCCTCGGCGACACGATCGACCTCGGCGACAACGAGCTGGTGATCTCGCAGTTCCCGGTCTACCTCGGCCCCGGCCGGACGGTGCGCGCGGTCAGCGCGGCGGAGAACGTCACGTGCGTCGTCCTGGACACCGGACAGGTCCGCTGCTTCGGCCGCAGCAACGTCGGGTCCCTGGGCACCGGATCCACCGAGCCGCTCGGCGACGACGAGGACGTGGCGTCGATCGCCCCGGTCTTCCTCGGCATCAACCGGACCGCGGTCGGCGTCGTCGCCGGACCGGTCAACTCCTGCGCGCTGCTGGACGACGGCAGCCTGCGCTGCTGGGGCAACGACCAGCACGGGCAGCTGGTGATCGCCGGCAACGAGGACATCGGCGACGACGAGCCGACCGTGCTCCCGAACATCCCGCTCGGCCCCGGCCGCACCGTCCTCGCCGCCAGCACCGGCGGGCTCGGCTGGATCTGCGCCGTCCTCGACACCGCCCAGCTGCAGTGCTGGGGGCGCAACCTCACCGGACAGCTCGGCCACGGCAACACCGAGAACCTCGGCGACGACGAGCTGCCCACCGCGGCCGGACCGGTGCCCCTCGGCCAGCCGGTCCGGACCACCCCGCCGGCGAGCCCGCCCGGGGCGAATCCCGGCAGCGCCGGACCGGTCACCGGCACGCTCAGCGCGGGCGCCGTCCCGGTCCGGGACCGGAAGCGGCCCTACCGGTTCACCGTGTCCGGGACGCTCTCCGGCACGACCGCGTGCTCGGGCACCGTGACGGTCGGCGTCACGGGCAAGGTCACGACGGCGGCGACCGGAAGGAGGGTCGCGGTCCGCGGCCAGGCCTCCGCGCCGCTCACCGCGGTCGCCGGCAGCTGCCGCTACACGGTGGGCGTGAAGGTCGCGGCGGCGCGCAAGCGCTGGGCCCGCGCGGCCCTCGTCGGTCGTGCCACCGCGAGCGTGCGGTTCGGCGGGAACGCCGCCACCCACCCGGCGACGGCGACCCTGCGGATCCGCCTCGGGTGACCCGCCCCGCGCGGCCGCGGGCCGTCGTCCGGTGGGGGGACGGCGGTCCGCGGTCGCCAAGGCGTGACCAGGCCGCGCACGTCGCGCGCCGACTTGGCACGATGGTCCTCATGCCCACCTCCGCGACGCCGCTGTCCGCCCTGTCCGCCGACGACCTCGCCGCGCGCCTGACGACCGTGCGCGCCGCCTACGACGAGCTGAAGTCCCGCGGACTCACCCTCGACCTGACCCGCGGCAAGCCGGGCGCCGACCAGCTCGACCTCGCCAACGCGCTGCTGAGCCTGCCGACGTCGTACCGCGACCGGTCCGGTGCCGACGTGCGCAACTACGGCGGCCTCGAGGGCCTGGTCGAGATGCGCGAGATCTTCGCCGACCTGCTCGGCGTCGACGTGGCGAACGTCGTGGCGGGTGGCAGCTCGAGCCTGACCATGATGCACCAGGTGCTCACCGCGATGCTGCTCAAGGGCGGCCCCGACTCGCCGCGGCCGTGGTCGGAGGAGCCGGTCGTGAAGTTCGTCTGCGCCGTCCCGGGCTACGACCGCCACTTCACGATGCTCGCCGAGCTCGGCATCGAGATGATCACCGTCCCGATGACCCCCGACGGGCCCGACGCGGCCGCCGTCCGCGCGCTCGTCGCCGACGACCCGAGCGTCAAGGGCATGTGGATCGTGCCGACGTACTCCAACCCCACCGGAGCGGTCTGCTCCACCGAGGTCGCCGCCGAGCTGATGGCGATGCCGACCGCTGCCCCGGACTTCCGGATCCTGTGGGACAACGCCTACGCGGTGCACCACCTGACCGAGCAGGAGACGAAGAGCGCCGACGCTCTCGGCCTCGCCGCGGCGTCGGGTCACCCGAACCGGCCGATCATGTTCGCCTCGACCTCGAAGATCACCTTCGCCGGCGCCGGGGTGGCCGCGCTGGCCGCCTCGCCGGAGAACAAGGCGTGGTACCTGCAGCGCCTGAACTTCGCGGCGATCGGCCCCGACAAGGTCAACCACCTGCGCCACGTCGAGTTCTTCGGCGACGCCGACGGCGTCCGCGCCCACATGCGCAAGCACCGCGAGCTGCTCGCGCCGAAGTTCGCGGCGGTCGAGGAGGCGCTGTCCACCCGGCTCGCCGGGCTCGGCATCGCCGAGTGGACGGTGCCGACGGGCGGCTACTTCGTGAACCTCGACGTCCTCGACGGTACGGCGTCGCGCGTGGTCCAGCTCGCCAAGGAGGCGGGGATCGTGCTGACGCCCGCCGGCTCGGCGTACCCCCACGGCAAGGACCCCGCCGACCGCAACCTCCGCCTCGCGCCCTCCTTCCCCGCACTGGACGAGGTGCGGACCGCGATGGCCGGCGTCGCGGTGTGCGTCGAGCTCGCCGCGTTGGAGTCACTCACTCGCGGGTGAGCCGACCCCGGCGCGAGCCGCTACGGCTTGTCCGGGCGGGCCGGCTCGTCCCGTGACCGCGGCGTGCGGCTCGCCTCCTCGGCGGTCAGCGCCGTGAACGGCGCGAGCCGGAGGGTCGTGACCGGACCGATGTCGAGGGGGTCCGTCTCGTCGGTGTCGCCGACCAGACGGGCCGGCACGGACACCGGCGCCTGGTCCGCCGCCAGTTGCAGGATCAGCACCGACACGTGCTCGGAGTGCGCGCCGGCCAGCTCGCCGGTCCACTCCAGGGTGCTTCCGGCCGCGGCGCCCGGCGCCAGCTCGACCGGGCCGGCCGCCTGGGTCGTGCTCGCCTGCTCGACCTCGGGTTCGAAGGTCGAGCCCTCCGCGCCGCGCGCCCCGATCCCCGGCACCCCCTCGAGCCGGCACGACCGGTCGGAGACGTTGCGGACCGTGATCCGCGTGAAGCGGTGGCCCAGCGCGACGTCGTAGCCCTCGAGGGTGATGTCGACCTGCTCCGCAGCACAGACGTCGGCCCCGCCCGCGGTGGCATGGGAGCGCAGCAGGGACGCGAGATCCTCCTTCGGACCGGGGTCCGGGGCCTCGGGGTCGCCGGAGCAGCCGGTGGCGGCGACGAGGACCAGGGCGGACCCGAGGAGGCGCTTCACGCGGGCCACCCTAGCTAGCCAGGACCTGTCTCCTCGGTGGGCCGCACATGCGCGACGCCCGCCGTCCCCGAGGGGAGCGGCGGGCGTCGTACGACCGGGCTGGAGCCTGGGCTCAGGCCTCGTCCTCGACCGCGACGTTCTTGATGCGGTTGGGGTCGACCTGGACGCCGGGGCCCATGGTCGTGGAGACGGTGACCTTCTTGAGGTAGCGGCCCTTGGAGCTGGACGGCTTGAGCCGCAGCACCTCCTCGAGGGCGGCCGCGTAGTTCTCGGCGAGCTGCTGCTCGGAGAAGGACGCCTTGCCCACGATGAAGTGGAGGTTGGCGTGGCGGTCGACGCGGAACTCGATCTTGCCGCCCTTGATGTCGGAGACGGCCTTGGCCGGGTCCGGGGTCACGGTGCCGACCTTCGGGTTCGGCATGAGACCACGGGGGCCGAGCACGCGACCGAGGCGGCCGACCTTGCCCATCAGGTCGGGGGTGGCGACCACGGCGTCGAAGTCGGTCCAGCCGCCGGCGACCTTGTCGATCAGCTCGTCGCTGCCGACGAAGTCGGCGCCGGCCTCACGGGCGGCGTCGGCCTTGTCGCCGTTCGCGAACACGAGGACGCGAGCGGTCTTGCCGGTGCCGTGGGGCAGGTTGACGGTGCCGCGGACCATCTGGTCGGCCTTGCGCGGGTCGACGCCCAGGCGCATGACGACGTCGACGGTCTCGTCGAACTTCTTCTTGCTGGCGGCCTTGGCGATCTTGATCGCGGCCAGCGGCGCGTAGAGCTCGTTCTTGTCGAACGTCTCCGCTGCCGCGCGGTAGGTCTTGCTGCGCTGCATGGTGGTTCCTTAGGAGTAAGAGGAGGTGTGGTCAGCGGGCCAGCGCGGCCCTTCCACGGTTCGTCAGGCCTCGACGGTGACGCCCATGGAGCGGGCGGTCCCCTCCACGATCTTCATCGCGGCGTCGATGTCGTTGGCGTTGAGGTCGGGGAGCTTCGTCGTGGCGATCTCGCGCACCTGGTCCTTGGTCAGCTTGCCGACCTTGTCCTTGTGCGGGACGCCCGAGCCCTTCTTGAGGCCGGCGGCCTTCTTGATCAGCTCCGCGGCCGGCGGGGTCTTCGTGATGAAGTCGAACGTCCGGTCCTCGTAGATCGTGATCTCGACGGGGATGACGTTGCCGCGCATGGACTCGGTCTGGGCGTTGTACGCCTTGCAGAAGTCCATGATGTTGACGCCGTGCGGACCGAGTGCGGTACCGACCGGCGGAGCCGGGGTGGCCGAGCCGGCCTGCAGCTGCACCTTGACCAGTGCGGCGATCTTCTTCTTGGGAGGCATGCTTCTATCTCTTTCTTCTCGTGGTCATGACGAGGCGTACGTCGTGCGCCTCTGCCACCTGCGTCGCCCGGCCACGGCGGAGCGTGGACAGGACAACCCGGACATTCTCCGCGTTGCGGCGGGAAGTTGCGAAATTCAGACCCGCTGGATCTGCGAGAACGACAGCTCGACCGGCGTCTCGCGGCCGAAGATCTCGACGAGCGCCTTGACCCGCTGGGCCTCGGCGTTGATCTCGGTGATCGTCGCGTGCAGCGTGGCGAACGCGCCGTCGACGATGAGGACCGAGTCGTTGACGCCGAAGTCGGCGACCTCGATCGGCTTCTTGGCCGGCGTCGCGGCGGCGCTGCCGGGAGCGGCCGCGGCGGCCTCCGCCTCGGCGGCGGCCGCGGTGACGACGGCCGGGGCGAGCATCTTCTCGACCTCGTCCATGCTCAGCGGCACCGGCTGGTGGCTGTGACCCACGAAGCCGGTGACCGACGGCGTGTGCCGCACGGCCGCCCAGGACTCGTCGGTGAGGTCCATCCGGACCAGGACGTAGCCGGGGAGAACGGTGCGCTTGACCATCTTGCGCTGGCCGTTCTTGATCTCGGCGACCTCCTCGGTGGGGACCACGATCTCGTGGATGTAGTCCTCCATGTTGAGGGAGTGGATCCGGTTCTCGAGGTTCTGCTTCACCCGGTTCTCCATGCCGGAGTAGGTGTGCACCACGAACCAGTCGCCAGGCTTGGCCCACAGCTCGCGGCGGAACGCCTCGAGCGGGTCCTCGTCGGCGGCCTCGGCCGTCTCCTCGCCGTCGAGCTCCTCGTCGGCGTCGTCCCCGGGGACATCGTCGGCGTCGTCCTCGACGGCGGCGGTCTCGTCGGCACCCTCGACGTCGACGGTCTCGTCGAGCTCGTCGAGCTCCGCCTCGGTGGCGAACTCGTCGGCCGCGAGGGCCTCCTCGGCGGCGGTGTCCTCGGCCTCCTCGACATCGGCGACGTCGTGGGCCGCCTCGGCGAGCGCCTCGTCAGCCTGGGCCGGGTCGTACTGCTCGGACACGTGCTGCTCCATCAGTTGTCGAAAAACGAACAGTTGTCAGCCGACGCGGGCGCGTCGGGCTCAGATGTCGTCGGCGCCGGTGAAGATCTCGAACGCGAGCTTGCCGAGCGCGAGGTCGAGGGCCGACACCAGGGCGATCATGATGAGGACGAAGACCATCACGACCACGAAGTAGGTGCCGAGCTGCTCGCGGGTGGGCCAGACCACCTTGCGCAGCTCCGCGACCACCTGGCGATAGAAGGTCACCGGGCCCGTGCGGTTCTCGGGCTGCTTGCCACCCGAGGAGTCCTTGCGGCCGCCACGGACCGCCGGAGCATCCGCCACGCTGCTCACCTTCTCTTCGTCAGCGCCGACCGTCCGGCCGGCTGGTCGTCATCTCTTGCAGGGCACGAGGGACTTGAACCCCCAACCTTCGGTTTTGGAGACCGATGCTCTGCCAGTTGAGCTAGTGCCCTCCGAAGGTCCTGCCGCCAGTGTGTCAACCGCCCCAAGGGCGCGACTCACCATGTGGCAGAACCACCAAGCGGGGAGTCTACGGGGTCGACCCCGGACGCGTCGAACCGACGTCTCGCCGCACCCCGGGCGGGTTCGGCCTGCCGAGCGTGATCAGCCGACGTCGACGAGGGTCAGGCCGTCGCGCTCGGCGGTGGCCGCGGCCTCCGCCCGGGCGGCGACGTCCAGCTTGGCGAAGATGCGCTCCACGCAGTGCGCGACCGTCCGCTCGCTCAGCTCGAGTCGCCGGGCGATGGAGAAGTTGGGCAGGCCCGCGGTGAGCAGGGTCAGGACCTCGAGCTCGCGCCACGTCAGCCGATGAGGCAGGGGCTCGTCGCGGATCGTCACGAGGGTTCCCCCGGGGACGACGTCGGTCGAGACGCTGCGCGGCGTGCCGTCGGCCCCCCGCCAGCGCTGCATCCGTCGCAGCGACCGGCCGACGGCACCGACGCGGCCGGCCAGCATCCGCGCGAGACCGACGAGCTCCGGGTCGGGGGCGCTCGCCGCGCAGCCGTCGGCCAGTGGATCGACGGAGCCGTCGGGCCGGACCAGCAGGGAGCGGCCGTCGCCCGGCGCGCCGGGGCCGGCGATCCGCGGCGGCGGCCGATCCCCGCACAGCGCGGCGAGGATCGGCCCCGAGCGACGCATCAGGTCCATGGCGGCATCGGTCGGGAACGACCGGTCCTCGGTGCTCATGTGCAGATCACCGCGATAGCCGCCTGCGGAGTCCTCCAGACGCACCGAGACACCGCCGTGGAAGCCGGCCGGGAGCAGCAGATCCCGCGCGAGGTCGGTGCTCGCATAGTCGAACTCGAGATCACGCCAGCACCGCAGTGGACGGTCCGGGTCGCCCAGGATCGCCTGATAGGCCGGGTCCTTGACGACGAAGTCGCTGCTGGCGATCGCGTCGACGATTTCCGGGGTGTAGCCGGAGGCCGCCAGCACCTCGACCCCGCTGTCGGCGGCCGCCGGCCGGACCAGCACGGCCGCGGGGGCGTCGCCCACCTCGCGCAGCAGGTCGAGCACCTGCGCGTACCGCCCCGCCGGGTCTGCCAGGGAGATCTCCGCCAGCCGGAAACCGACGTCCTCCCGGCGCAGCATCTGCTCGGTCATGTCCGCCGCCTTCGCCGTAGACCGTCAGTATCACCGCTCGGCGCCGCTCGGTCAGCCCCCGACCGCTCCGTCCCGACGGAGCGCGCCGACGACCGGCGCGGCGCGGTCCCAGACCGTCGTCACCGGCTGGCGTGGACCGCCGGCCGGCGATCCGTCCACGGCAGCACCGCCTCCAACTGGGCAGCGAGCCCGATCAGGGTCGACTCCTGACAGAGCCCGGCCGCGAGCTGGACCCCGATCGGAAGACCGCCACGGCTCTGCGCCAACGGCAGGCTGATCGCGGGCGACCCGGTGAGATTGTGCAGCGGGGTGAACGACGCGACGTCGAAGATCCGCCGGGTCCACTCCTCGTGGCCGAGCGCCGGGTCGTCGGCGTCGAGGTAGCCCAGCGGCAGCGGCGGGGTGTTCGTGGTCGGAGTGAGGAGGACGTCGTACTGCCCGAAGAACTCTCCCACCGTCCGGCTGATCGAGGTCACGATCGCCGAGGCCTCCGCCATGTCGAGGACGGTCAGGACCCGGCCGTACTCGTAGCCGGCCAGGACCGAGGCCTCGAGGGTGTCCGGGCCCGGCTTGACGCCGGACACCTGGCTCACCGCGTGCACCGACTCAGCGACGAAGCCCGCCCAGTAGCGGTAGTGGGCGAGCATGAACTCGTCCCAGCTGAACCGCGGCGCAGCCTGCTCGACGCGGTGCCCGAGCCCCTCGAGGGTGCGTGCCACTCCCTGCACGGCGTCGACGACCTCGGGGTCGACGGCCGTTCCCGCCCACGACTCGGTGTGGACGGCGATCCGCAGGGCGCGGGACTCCCCGGCGAGCTCCTCCCGGAACGGCCGCACCGGATCGGGCAGGCGGTACTTGTCGCCGGGCGCCCATCCGGCCACCTCGTCCAAGAGGAGCGCGGCGTCCCGCACGGAGCGGGTGACGACGAACTCGGCCAGGAAGCCGTAGAGGCCCTCCTGCATGTCGGGGGCCAGCGAGACGCGTCCGGTGGTCGGCTTGAGGCCGACGAGGCCGTTGAACGCCGCCGGGATCCGGATCGATCCGCCGCCGTCGTTGGCGTGGGCGATCGGCACCGCGCCGGCGGCGACGAGCGCTCCGGAGCCGCCGCTGGAGCCGCCGGCCGACCGACTCAGGTCCCACGGGTTGCGAGTCGATCCGTGCACGACCGGCTCGGTGTTGGCGTTGTAACCCAGCTCCGGGCTGGTCGTCAGCGCGACGGTCGCCAGACCGGCCTTGCGGAACCGACTCATCAGCTCCGTGTCGTGACCATGGGTCACTCCGCGATCGCCCGTGATCCGGCTGCCCATCTGGGTCGGCACGCCGGCGGCATGGCAGACCAGGTCCTTCAGCGCGAACGGCACCCCGCCGAACGGGCCGTCTGCGGCGTGGGCGAGAGGCTCGGCGAAGGCCGGGGCCGCCGTGGCGTTGAGCAGCGGGTTCACCCGGGCGATCGCCTCCACGGCCGCCTCCTGGACCTCGGAGGCGGAGACCTGACCGGATCGCACCAGCTGGGCAAGCTCATATCCGTCCAGGACGGCGTACTCTTCGACGTTCATCTGCGCTCCTCGTGGGTCGGTGACGTCTCCGGACGCTAGGCGCCGGATCCGTCCCCGGGCAGAGGGCAGAACTGCCCCTTGCGCGAGCGGTCCGGTCCCTCTCGGGTCGATCGACCGGCCACCGGGACGGTTCCGTCGGCTGCCGCGGGCGGACCGCCGCGGCCGTCCCCGGTCGCGTCGGGTCCCGATCCTCGCCGTTGCGGGCCCTCCTAGGATGGCGCCGTGCGGGATCTCAAGGCGTTGCCCAAGGCGCACCTCCACCTGCACTTCACCGGATCGATGCGGCACGCGACCCTCCTCGAGCTGGCCGCCCGCGATCGGATCCACCTGCCCGACGCCCTGGTCGAGGACTGGCCACCGCGGCTGACCGCTGCGGACGAGAAGGGCTGGTTCCGCTTCCAGCGTCTCTACGACGTGGCGCGCTCGGTGTTGCGCACCGAGGGCGACGTGCGGCGACTCGTGCTCGAGGCCGCGGAGGACGACGTCGCGGACGGTGGCCGTTGGTTGGAGATCCAGGTGGATCCCAGCGGGTACGCCGCCCGCTTCGGCGGCATCACCGCGTTCACCGACCTCGTCCTCGACGCGGTCCGCGACGCCTCGTCCCGCACGGGCCTCGGCATCGCCGTGATCATCGCCGCCAACCGCACCCGCCACCCCCTCGACGCGCGGACCCTGGCCCGGCTCGCCAGCCAGTACGTCGACCGGGGCGTGGTCGGCTTCGGCCTCTCCAACGACGAGCGCCGGGGTCGCACCTCCGACTTCTCCGGCGCCTTCGCTATCGCCGAACGGGCCGGACTGCTGCTCGCGCCCCACGGCGGCGAGCTGCGCGGACCCGAACACATCCGGCTGTGCCTCGACGAGCTGCACGCGGGTCGACTCGGGCACGGCGTACGCGCCGCGGAGGACCCGGACCTCCTCGCCCGGATCGTCGACGCCGGCGTCGCGCTGGAGGTCTGCCCGGTCTCCAACGTGGCGCTCGGCGTCTACTCCGACCTCACCTCGGTGCCCCTACCCACACTGCTGGACGCGGGGGCGACGGTCGCCCTCGGCGCCGACGACCCGCTGCTCTTCGGCTCACGTCTCGCTGGGCAGTACGCCACCATGCGCGCCGCCCACGAGCTCTCCGACGACCGGCTCGCCGAGCTGGCGCGGATGTCCTTCCGCGCCAGCCGCGCACCCAAGGACGTCGTCGACGCGAACCTCGCCGAGATCGACCGCTGGCTCGCTCAGGCGCCGGACTGATCCGGACCTGGCACGCACCGCGGGCCCGGTCGACACGACCGAGCCCGCGGTGTCGCTGCGTGCGTCAGAGGATCAGGAGCAGGCCAGGTACGACCTGGTCACCGTGACCTTCTTGCCGTTCTTCAGCGTGATCGTCGCGACCACCTCGGCGGCCGACGCCGGCGCCGCCGGCAGCACCAGGGAGCGCTTCTTGAGCTTCTTGCCCTTGAACTTCGCGACCTTCGCCCCGTTGACCGCGATCACGACCTGCTTGGCCTTCTTCTTGGCCTTCTTCGTGATCGCCGCGGCCACGTTGCCCGTCGCGCAGTCACGCGCACCGAATTGGGCGAAGCCGCCGCCCTTGCCGGTGACCGCGGAAGCTGAGCCGACCGGCTGCAGCTCGATTTTGAAGGTCGCCGAGTAGGACCGAGTACCTTCCTCAGCGCCGTCTGCCTCGGCATCGGCCATGGCGGCGAACTGGAACATGACCTCACCGGCGCCGAGCAGCGTGCTGATGCTCGCAGAGCTGCGCTTGCCCGACATGATCTGCGTGCCGCCATCCTCGCTGTAGAGGAGGATGCCGCCGCTGCCGGTACCGTCGCCGGTGATCGTCAGCGTCGCCCACATGGGCTGGGTCAGCGTGATCCCGCCCCGCGCACCACTCTGAGCGTCGACGTTGGTGTCGCAGTCCGTCGTAGCGCCGTGCGAGATCGCAGAGGCCGTGGCCTGAGCCATGCCGGTGATGGTGGACGACGAAGCGCCGGTGATGGGCGTGGACGACACCGTCGCCGAGCCGCTCGTGCTCACGTTGACCTTGTCGGTCGGGTTGTCGGGGTGCGTGTAGGTTCCGACAGTGCTGAAACTGCGAGAGACGGGAAGGCCGTTATCGCTCCACGCGACCATGTCGTCGATGTCCAGGACGCCGCTGTCGTCACACGGCTTCCAGGCGTCCAGGACGTCGTCGTAGTAGCTCGAGTTGGAGTACACGTTGCCGCCGACCTGAGGGTCAACGACCACAGCATGCGCCGCGGTCGGGACGCTGGCGAGACCGGCGGCCGCAAGGCCACCCAAGGCAAGCCCGACAGCACCGCGCCGGACGAGAAGTCGCTTCATCAAAGCTCCTCGAGAGGTTCGACGGCGCCTCGGTCCAGCGCCATCTGGGAGTCAACCCGCGACGGTAGTGCTCGGCGGCCCTCTCGTAGGCGGCTTCGCCGTTTCCTTTACTTCCCCCACGGTCGCCACGCGCTCAGGTGATCAGGAGCAGGCCTGGTAGGACCGGCGGACGGTCGCCTTCTTGCCGCTCGCGAGCTTCATCCGGACCACGACCTCGGCAGGGGCCGACTTCGCGGCCGGGAGGACGAGAGTGCGCGGCTTCAGCTTCTTGCCCTTGAGCTTGGCGGCCTTGACGCCGTTGACGCTGATGGTGACCTGCTTGGCCTTCTTCCTCGCCTTCTTGGTGAGGTCGACGGCGACGCCGCCGGTGGCGCAGTCCCGGGCACCGAGGGCGACGACGCCCTTGCTCTTGCCGGAGACGGGCGAGGCCGAGCCGTTGGGACCTGCGGGCGGCGTCCCGCCGACCGGCGTGAGCTCGATGGTGAAGGAGCCGGCGTAGCTGCGGGCGCCGACCATGTCGTCGCCGTCCGCCTGCACCTGTGCCTGGATCTGGACGTAGACCGGTCCGGCGGGCAGCAGCGCCGACACCGATCCCTTGCTCTGCGGCCCCACGACGAGCGCCACGACGCCGTCCTGCATGTCACCCACCATCGCCTGCGCGGCGCCGGATCCGTCTCCGCTGCCGCTGATGGTCGCCCACATCTGCTGCGGGAGCTCGAACGCCGCCTCGGCCCCCGGTCGGGCGGTCACGCTGGCGCTGCAGGCCCCGTCCTCGAGCTCGGCATGCGCTGAGGCCGAAGCCGCGACGCTGGCCTTGATGGTGGCCGGACCGGCGCCGATCGGCGTCATCGACGCGGTGACCTGTCCCGACCCGGACAACTCGATCACATCGGTTTCGTCGTCGGTGTGGGTCACGGTCGCCGCGGCGTTCCACGACTGGGAGACCGGGACGCCGTTGTCGACGAGCTCGACGGCGTCCGGATGGCTCGGCTCCTCGATGTCGCACACCTCCGGGTCCCACCTGCTGAAGTCGACGGAAGCCCGGACCTCGCCGTAGTCGATCGCCGCTCCTGCCGGCGTCGGCAGGGCGCTGAGACCGGTGACGGCCAGAGCTCCGGCGGCGAGGCCGAGCGCGCTGCGCCGGACGAGAGGATTCTTCACGGGGTGCTCCTCGAGATTGGGGACGGACACACCCCGGCAACGGGAGCGGGCCCGGTCGGTTTCGACCAGGCCCGCCCATACGCCGAATGTCGCCCGGCGAATCACCCGCTCACGAGCAGGGCAGGTACGACCTCGTGGCCTGCATCCGCCGGCCGTTGGCCAAGACGAGCTTCACCTTCACCTTGGTCACGTTCGACGCCGAGGTCGGCAGGACGACCGTCCGGGCTGTCGGCTTCTTGCCCTTGAGCCCCTTGCCCTTCAGGACGGCCGCCTTCGCACCGTTGACCTTGACCTTCACGCGCTTGGCCTTCTTCACCGTCTTCTTGCTGAGGGCGACGGACACATTCCCGTTCGCGCAGTCGCGCTCGCCGAACTGGATCAGCGGCGCGCCCTTGCCGGTGACGGCGGACGCCGTGCCGGCGGGCTTCAGCTCGACCTTGAAGTTGCCGGTGTACGAAGCGCTGCCGTCGTTCGCCGTCGCGGACTCGAACTCCTCGGGCTCTCCCTCGTACGGCTGCGTCGCCTCGGCGAAGGCGACGGCGGCGAACATGACGCCGTACCGGCCCGCGGGCAGCAGCGTCGACGAGACGGCCGAGCCGCGGTTGCCCGCCGACACCATGAGGCCGTCGCCGAGCCCCAGGCCGAAATAGCTCTCCCCGAACCAGCCCGACATGCCGTCCGTCGTCCCGATGCCGACGAAGCTGGCGCCGGCCGCCCGGCCCTGGCGCTGCCCGTCACCGGTCGCGGTCAGCGTGACCCACATCGGCCGGCTGAGCGTGAACATGCCGACCGCGGCGGACTGCGCGTGTGCGTCGACCTCGCACTCGGTCTCGGTCGCGCTCGCGAGAGCCGACGCCGAGGCCGACGCCGAGCCGGTGATGGTGGCCGGTCCACTGCCGAGCGGCGAGGCCGTGATCGTGGCCTTGGTAGAGATCGCCGCGTCGACCGTGTCGCCCTCGCCTCCGGAGTACGTCGTGGACGCGGAGGTGTTCTTGGAGACCGGCACGTTGTCGTCCGTCCAGGTGACCGTGTCCTCATCAGACCCCTGGCTGTTGCCTTCGCAGTAACTGCCCCAGATGCCGTATTCGGCGCCGATCTGGCCTTCCTCGACAGCGGCATGGGCGGGGGACGGGACAGCGGCGAGTCCGAATGCGGTCAGCGCACCGAGCGTGAGACCGACGACGCTGCGTCGGACGAGATGGTTCTTCATGGGGGAGGCTCCTCGAGAAGGGCGTGACGGCGCACGGGAGCGGCGGCCGTCTCCTGAGCGCAGGCTAAGGCCGTCAGCCCCCTCCCGACGAGCGTTCACCAGGATTGTCGCCCACGATGTCACCCGCGGGACACGAAGCGGGCCCGGCCGAGACGGCCGGGCCCGCTGTGCTCACCGAGTACGGGGAGAGGTCAGGCGGTCACGAGCAGGCAAGGTACGACCGGGTCACGGTCGCCTTCTTGCCGTTCTTCAGCACGACCTTCGCCGTGACCGTGGCAGCGGCGCCGCCCGCGGCCGGCAGGGCGAGCGACTTGGGCTTGAGCTTCTTGCCCTTGAGCTTGGCGACCTTGGCGCCGTTGGACTTGATCAGGACGCTGCGGGCCTTCTTCTTGGCCTTCTTCGTGACGGCGGCGGCGATGTTGCCCGTCGCGCAGTCGCGCGCGCCGAACTGGACGTAGCCGGCGCCCTTGCCGCTCGGCGCACCGGCCGCGCCGACCGGTTGCAGGTCGATCCGGAAGGTGCCGGAGTAGCTCGACGTCCCCTCCCGCGATCCGGTCACATAGACATCGGCGCGCGCCTCGAACCCGACGTACACGTCGCCCGGCGCCAGCAGGACGGTCGTGCTTCCCGACCCGCGGTTGCCCAGGTCGACCATGGTGCCGGTGTTCTCGTCTTGAACCTGGACCATGCCGGAACCGGTGCCCGTCCCCGACCCCGAGACCGTGGCCCACATGGGCCGGTCGATGGTGAAGTACCCGTAGGCGTCCCGGTAGGCGTTGATGCTGACGTTGCAGCCCGTCGAGGCCAACGCCGACGTGCCACTTACCGTAACGTTCGCTGAGCCGGTGATCGCGGCCGGGGCCGCACCGGTCGAGATCGGGCCGGCACTGACCGTGGCCGTGCCCGAGGTCTGTGCGACGACCTTGTCGGTCGGGGCGTTGGACCTCGTGACGGTGGTGGTGGTGGTGTAGGACCGCGCAACCGGAGCTCCGTTGTCGGTCCACTGCACCCGGTCACTGCCGCTCGTGGAGTTGGGGGGATTACAGGTGTAACCCGCATTGCTCGGCGTCGAGACGTAGAGGGAGTAGGAGCCGCCAACCGCACCCTCCTCGAGGGCGGCGCCGGCGGGGCTCGCAACAGCGGTCAGGCCGGCCGTGGCGACGGCTCCGAGAGCGAGGGAAGCGGCGGTGCGCCGCAGGACAGGACTGATCACGGACTCTCCTCGAGACGGGAACGATCGGGATGCCCCATGGCATCGCGCTCCCCCTACCTACCAGCCCGCGGCCCGCGTCAAACCAGCACGGGCAGCCTCAGAGCGCGCAGCCGACGAGCACCGGCTCGTTGACGAGCTCGATGCCGAAGCGGTCCAGGACACCGGCGCGCACCTCGCGGGCCAGTTCGAGGAGGCCGGCGGTGGTGGCACCGCCGCGGTTGGTGAGGGCGAGCGTGTGCTTCGTCGACAGCGAGACCCGCGCGTCCGGGCGGTCGAGGCCGAAGCCCTTGCCGAAGCCGGCGTGCTCGATCAGCCAGGCGGCGCTGGTCTTCACGCGTCCGTCCGCCTGGGGGTACGACGGCGCGCCGTCGGGCACCCGGTCGGGGTCGACGAAGGGGTTGGTGAAGAAGGAGCCCGCGCTCCACGTGTCGTGGTCGTCGGCGTCGAGCACCATGCCCTTCCCGCGCCGCAGCCCCAGCACGGCGTCGCGTACGGCGGCCAGGGGGGCGCGCTCCCCCACGGCGACCCCGAGGGTCCGGGCGAGCTCGGCGTACCCGACAGGGGCCGACAGGCCGCCGCGCCCGAGGCGGAAGGTCACGTCCAGCACGAGATGGCGTCCGGGGTCCGCCTTGAACCGCGAGTGGCGGTAGGAGAAGCGGCACTCCTCGCCGGTGAAGGTCCGCTCGCCGCGCAGCACCCGGTCCCAGACGCGGACAGCCGCGATCGTCTGCGCGACCTCCTGGCCGTACGCGCCGACGTTCTGGATCGGTGTCGCGCCGGTGGTGCCGGGGATGCCGGACAGCGCCTCGACGCCGACCCAGCCCTCGACGACGGCACGCGCGACGAAGGCGTCCCACGGCTCTCCGGCCGCCACTGTCACCGCCACCGACGGTTCACCTACCGAATTTGTCGTCAGATCGCGCTGATCACGACGAATTCGGTCGTTGAACCGTTCCCCCACCCGGACTCCCCCGCCGGTCAGGTGGACGACGGTGCCGGCGAAGCCCTCGTCGGCGACGACCAGGTTGCTGCCGCCACCGACGACGAGCACCGGCTCACCGGCGCGGTCCGCCTCGGTGACGGCGGCGACCAGCGCGTCGGCGTCGGGCGCAGCGACGTAGCGGCGCGCCGGACCGCCGAGGCGGAGGGTCGTGAGATCCGCCAGCGCGGGGTCGGCGGTCACCTCCGGGTGACCGCTAGGCACGGACCAGGACCTTGGGTGCGCCGAGCACCTTCGTCCCGTCGACCGTGATCTGCAGGGTGAGGGCGAGCAGGCCGTCGTCGTTGCGCTCGCCGACGGTGCCGGCGACGGTGACCCGCGCCGCCCCGGAAGCGGGTACGACGACGGGTGCGACGAACTTCGCACCGAGCTCGACGACCTCGGCGTGCCCGGTCCACTCGCCGACAGCACGCCCGACCAGCGCCAGGGTGTACATGCCGTGGGCGATCACGCCGGGAAGGCCGACCGCGATCGCGACCTCCTCGTCCTGGTGGATCGGGTTGTGGTCGCCGCTGGCCGCGGCGTAGGCGACCAGGTCGGCGCGGGTGACCTCGAAGGTGCGCGGCTCGAGGTCCGCGCCCGGCTGCAGGGTGGGCATCAGGCGGCTCCGCGGTGGACGAGGGTGGCGGTCGCCGTACAGACGACGGCACCGGTGGCGTCGGTGATCTCGCTGGAGGTGCTCACGATGTCGTTGCCGCCGATGGAGCGCACGCCGGTGACGGTGAGGGTCGCCGTGAGCTCGTCGCCGACCACGACCGGGCGCGCGTAGCGGAACCGCTGGTCGCCGTGCACGATCCGGGACAGCTCGACCTGCTCGGCCGCCAGGAAGTCCTGCAGCGCGGCGAAGGTCACCACGATCGGGTAGGTCGGCGGGACCGGTCCGTCGCCGGGGCCGCCGACGGAGGCGGCGAAGGCCGCGACGGACTCCGCGGTCACCGGAACGGGCGCGGTCGGGGGGAAGGCCCGCCCGACCAGGGCTGCGTCGATCGGCATGCGAGGAGTCTATGGGGTGCCGTCCCGCATACTCGCTGCATGTCGGTCCGGGGCACAGCAGCAGCGCTGGCGGTCGTGCTGGGCCTCGCGGTGAGCGCGTGCACCGGCGCCGCCGGGCGGGAGTCCGGCACCCCGGCGGACGGCACCGGGAACACCGCCGAGCCGGCCCGGGCCGCCGGGTGCGGCCCGGTGCGCTTCGACGACGTGCGCGGCCCGGCGCCGTCGTACGTCGACGGGCCGCTCGCCGAGGTCCCCAACGCGCACGCCCTGTGCCGCGGGCTGTGGCTGCCGGCGACCGGCCCCCGGTTCGTGCCGCAGGGGCTGGTCGTGCGCGGGCACCGCGCGTGGGTGAGCGGCTACAACCACCGCGGCCGGGCGGCGGGCGGTGACACCTGCCGGGTGATCGTGGTCGACCTCCGCACGGGCGAGGAGATCCGGCACCAATCCGCGATCGCCGCGGTCTGGCGGCCCGACGCACCGAGCTGCCAGCACGCCGGCGGACTCGCTCTCGACCGGCACGGCCTGTGGCTGGCCCAGCGCCGGAAGGCGTGGCTGCTCGACCCGGAGACGCTCGTCGTCCGGCGGGGCTGGAACCTGACCGGCCGGCTGCGCGGCTCCTACCTGGTGGCCGACCGGAGCGGTCGGATCGGCTTCGGGGGCTTCCACGGGGAGCGGAGCCGGCCGCTGCACTGGTTCGACCCGGCCGTGCTGCTGGAGGCGGGGCGGCTCGACGTCGGGCCGGAGGACGCCGACGAGACCCGATCCGGGCCGCCGGATGCCCAGGGCGCGGTCTGGGCCGACCTCGGCCCCGGCCCGGCCCAGGTGTGGTTCACCCGCTCCACGACGTCCTGCGGCGAGCTGTGGGGCGGCCAGCGCCGCCGCTACGCCTTCCTGCCCGGCGCCGAGGGCCTGGCGGTCGTCCGCGGGAAGGTGTGGGTCGTGAGCGAGTCGACGGCGGCGCCGTACTTCCGGCGGGGCGGACGGCCCGTCGTGCCGGCCCTGGCGCAGTACGAGCTACGCGACCTCGCCGACTGGGAGCCGTCGAGCTGTCCCGCGACGGGGGAAGGCTGAAAGCCCGCCTCCCCCAGGGAGACGGGCTTCCATGTCGGTGCGAGCCGCAGACTCAGCGGGTCTCGCGGTGCGCGGTGTGCTTGCGGCACCGCGGGCAGAACTTCGACAGCTCGATGCGGTCGGGGTCGTTGCGGCGGTTCTTCTTGGTGATGTAGTTGCGCTCCTTGCAGTCCACGCACGCGAGCGTGATCTTGGGGCGAACGTCGCTGCTCTTGCTGGCCACAGGAAGTCCTTCAGTTGCTGGTGGTGGTGCCGGGTACTCGGTAGCGGGAACGGGGATCGAACCCGTGACCTCACGATTATGAGTCGTGCGCTCTAACCGTCTGAGCTATCCCGCCACGTGAGGAGGGCGCCCTCCGCGTCTCCGCCCAGTATCCCGGGCGGGTCGTGCGGCGGCGCCCCGTCTCAGAGCCCCTTTACGGAATCGAACCGTAGACCTTCTCCTTACCATGGAGACGCTCTGCCGACTGAGCTAAAGGGGCAACGCCGCGAAACGATACACGCGTCGCCGGGTGGCGCGAAATCGGCGCCCCACTCGGGCCGATCAGCCCTGGATCCGGGCGAACGGACGGGCCTGCTCGAGCTCGTAGGCGAGCTCGATGAGCAGCGCCTCCTGGCCCGGCGCGGCCCCGAACATCATGCCCTGCGGCAGCCCCGAGGCGGTGGTCGCGAGGGGCAGGGAGACGGCCGGCGCGCCGGTGATGTTCTGCCACGGGGTGAAGGCCACCCAGTCGAGCAGCCGGTCGAGGATCGTGTCGTAGTCCTGGGTCGGGTCGAGGTGACCGACCTTGGGGGTGGCCATCGCGAGCGTCGGCGTCAGCGCGACGTCGTACCGCTCGTAGTAGGTCGCGGCGTGGGCGTTGGCGCGCTTGAGGCGGGCGACCGCGCCCGGGACGCGGTGCAGGTGGCGTCGGGCGTGCCGGGCCAGCCCCAGGGTCAGGTTGTCGTGCTGCCCGCGGTCCCAGGTGCGCCCGTGCAGCACCCGGCCGGTCCGGAGCATCACCTCGGCGAGCAGCGACCAGTAGAGGAGGAAGTCGTCGACGAAGGTCGGGGCCACCGGAGCCTCGGTCTCCGTGACGGTGTGGCCGAGCTCCTCGAGCAGGCTCGCGATCTGCTCGGTCAGGGCCCGGGTCTCGGCGTCCGCGGGCCGGCCGACCCCGCTGGTGTTGAGCGCGATGCGCAGGCGCCGCTTGATCGGCCGGGTGAGGTCGCCGATCGGCGGCAGGTTGAGGTTGCGGTAGTGCCGCTCGGCCTCGCGGTAGAACGCCGCGGTGTCGCGCACCGACCGGGTCAGGACGCCGTCGGAGACGATCCGGATCGGCATGTCGCGGAACAGCTTGTCCTGCGCGAGCCGGCCCCGGGTCGGCTTGAGGCCGACCAGGCCGTTGACCGCGGCGGGGATCCGGATCGAACCGCCGCCGTCGTTGGCGTGGGCGATGGGTACGGCGCCCGCGGCGACGAGCGCGCCCGAGCCGGAGCTGGACGCGCCGGCGGTCCGCTCGGTGTCCCACGGGGTCCGGACGGCGCCGAGCCGCGGGTGCTCGGCCGAGGCGCTGAAGCCGTACTCCGAGAGCTGGCTCTTGCCGAGCGGCACCAGGCCGGTGGCGAGGTACATGTCGGCGAAGTCGCCGTTGCGCTTGGCCGGCCGCGGCTCCCAGGCGTCGGTGCCCGACCGGGTCGGCATGCCGGCCACGTCGACGTTGTCCTTGACGAGCGTCGGTACGCCGGCAAGGAAGCCCGGACGCGGGGTGCGGGCCTCGGCGCGGGCCCGGTCGAAGTCGGCGTACGCCATCGCGTTGAGGTCGCCGTTGACGGCCTGGACCCGGGCGATCGCCGCGTCGACGACCTCCAGCGGGGAGACCTTGCCGGCGGCGAGGTGTTCGGCCAGGCCGACCGCGTCGAGGTCGTCGAGGGCATCGTCGGTGAAGGCATGCACGCGCATGCAGGGGAACCTAGCCGCTCGTCGCGCTCGTGGCGTCCGACCAGGGTCGGAGTTCGGCGGGGTCGGTGGGGAACGGTTCACCTACCGAATTTGTCGTCCATCGGCGTGATCGGCGACGAATTCGGCAGGTGAACCGCGCACCCGCCGGCACTCAGAACAACACGAGCGCAAGGACCGGCACGAGCAGGCTGATCGCGAGGGCCGAGAGACCCATGCCGAGGCCGGCGAACGCGCCCTCGGTCTCGTCCTCGCGGAGCATCCGGGAGGCGCCGATGCCGTGGCTGACCGCGCCGACGGCCAGGCCGCGGGCGCGCCGGTCGCGGATGCGCAGCAGGTTGAGCACGGCCGGGGCGGTGATCGCGCTGACGATGCCGATCGTGATCGCGAAGACGGCCGCGAGCGGCGGGATGCCGCCGAGCGTGTCGGTGAGGGCGATGGCGACGGGCGTGGTGGCGGCCTTGGTGGACAGCGTCTTCTCCAGCGCGTCGTCGGCGCCGAGGAGGCGGGCGAGGAGGACGGCCGAGACGATCGAGGTGGCCGCCCCGACGACCACCGCGACGAGGAGCGGGACGACGAAGCCCTTGAGTCGGTCCGCCTGCCGATGGAGGGGGATCGCGAGGGCCACCGTCGCTGGGCCGAGCCAGAAGGCGATCAGCTCGGTGGCGTCGCGGTAGTCCGCATAGTCGACGTCGAGGAGGGTGATCGCCGTGCCGGCGACGACGATCGCGACCAGGACCGGCTGCGCGAGGGCGTGACCGCCGGTCCGGGCCTGGATCCAGCGTCCCGCCTGGTAGCCGGCGAGGGTCACGAGCAGCAGGGTCAGCGGCGAGCGCGCCAGGTCGAGGAGGTCCTCCCTCATGCCGCCTCCTCTGCTCCGGGGAGGTCGTCGCGCGGCGCGCCGAGCAGCCGCTCCAGGCCGACTGCCGTCCAGCCCACGACGACGAGACCGAGGAGCCAGGAGCCCAGCATGGCCACGGAGATGGGCAGCCAGTGCTCGCCGAGCAGGCCGAGATAGGCCACGATCCCCACCCCCGCGGGGACGAAGAACAGCTGCAGATGCCGCAACAGCGCCGAGCCCGCGCGCACGATCGACCCGCGGTCGTCGTACCTCCGGACCCGCAGGTAGACGAACAGCAACAACATGCCCACCACCGGTCCCGGCACGGTGACGTCGAGGACCCGGACGATCACCTCCCCCAGGACCTGGAAGGCGAGCAGCCAGGTGAGCCCGGCGATCACCGGCGTTCGCGGAGCCGCGCGTTGGGGAGCCCGGGGGCGGGGATCGGCGGCAGTGGCTGGTCGGGGACGACGCCGAACCGGCCCGGCGCGACCTGACGGCTGTCGGGGACGACCCGGCCGTCGACGCCGGTGATCTGGTCCTGCCAGGCCGCGCGGTAGGCGACGACCTCGTCGTGGGTGCGGCCCACGAAGTTCCACCACATCACGATCGACTCGCCGAACGGCGGTCCGCCGAGCACGAGCAGGCGCGCCCCCTCCGGACCCGCCACCACGGTGAGCTCGTCGGCGCCCGGCGGGACGTAGGCGAGGTCGGCGGCCCGGGCGGCGACGCCGTCGATGCTGACGCCGCCGAGGTCGACCAGCACCCCGTGCTCGTACGACGCGTCCACGGGCACCGTGAGCGTCGTACCCGGGTCGAGCACCAGCTCCGCGCCCAGCAGCGGCGTGAAGGTCGTGACCGGCGAGGTGTCGCCGAGCAGCGAGCCGAGGAAGACGTGCGCCCGCCAGCCGGGACCGCCGACCTCGGCGGGCGCGTAGTGCTCGAACCCGGGGGCGGTGTCCCGGTGCGCGTCCGGCAGCGCGACCCAGAGCTGCGCGCCGTGCAGGACCGTGGTGTCCGGGGTCGACACCTCCGAGTGGCTGATGCCGCGGCCCGCGGTCATCAGGTTGACCTCCTGCGGCCGCACCATCGCGACGTTGCCGGCGCTGTCGCGGTGCTCGATCTCGCCGGTGAACAGCCAGCTCACGGTCTGCAGGCCGGTGTGCGGGTGCGGGGCGACCTCCATGCCGCCGCTCTCGCTCACCAGGTCCGGGCCGTAGTGGTCGAGGAAGCACCAGGCGCCGATCAGCGAGCGCTGCCGCTGGGGCAGGGTGCGGCGCACCGACATCGCGCGCGGCCCGCCGAGCGGCACCTCGCGGGGCTCCATCAGCTCGACGCCGGCGGCCTGCCGGCCTTCGCAGATCACCTCGTCGGGCTGGGCTTCCGGGTTGCTCATCTGGCCTCGATCCGTGGACAGGCGCCGACTACGCGACGCCAGAGCGGCACGCTGGCTGCGTTGCCAACGCTCGACAGTCAACCAGACTGGCTTCGCGCCGGCGCCTTGCCATCGCACCGCTCTGCCGCCGCTCGCAACGACGCCTGCCCGCGGATCAAGGCCCCTCATCCTTCCCCGCCCGTCAACCGGGCCGTGGGTGCGGGTTCACCCGGCGCCGCGATCGTGTGCCCGTGCGGATCGCCCAGCTGGCCAACTTCGTCGGGGCGACGTCGGGAGGCATGCGGACTGCGATCGAGCAGCTCGGCCGCGGGTACGTCGCCGCCGGCGCCGAGCGCCTGCTCGTGATCCCCGGGCCGGTGGACGCCGTACGGACCACGTCGCTCGGGGACGTGGTCCAGGTCCGGGCGCCCCGGGTGGGTGGCGGCTACCGGCTGATCGTGGAGCCGTGGCGGGTCACCGACGTCCTCGAGAGGTTCGCGCCGACCAGCGTGGAGTGGAGCGACAAGCTGACGCTGCTGCCCGTCGCCTGGTGGGCGCGCCGCAACGGGGTGCGCTCGGTGCTGCTGTCGCACGAGCGGATGGGCGACATGTTCGCGATGCGCACGGGCCTCGAGACGACCTCGAAGGTCTCCATCGCCCTGCTCAACCGGCTGATCGTGCGCAGCTTCGACACCGTGGTCGTGACGTCGGCCTACGCCGAGAGCGAGTTCCGGGCGGTCGCCGACGCCGCCGGCTGCCCGGTCGCGCGGGTGCCGCTGGGTGTGGACCTCGCCACCTTCCGACCGGGCCCGCGCCCGTCCGACCCCGACGTCGGCGGGACCCTGCGCCTGGTGCACGCCGGCCGTCTCTCCCGGGAGAAGTCACCCCACCTCGCGGTGGCGACCGCCGTCGAGCTGCACCGGCGTGGGATCCCCCTGCGGCTCGACGTGTACGGCGACGGCCCGCACCGCGACGAGCTCGAGGCGCTGGCCGCCGGCGCCCCCGTCCGGTTCCACGGGTACGTCGGCGGGCGGTCCGCCCTCCGCGACCGGCTCGCCCGCGCCGACGTGTCCCTGTCCGTGTGCCCCGGCGAGACGTTCGGGCTCGCGGTCCTCGAGGCGCTGGCCTGCGGCACGCCCGTCGTCACCGCCGACCGCGGCGGCGCCCGGGAGCTCGTCGACGCGTCGTGCGGCGCCTGGGCGCCACCGTCCCCGGTGGCTCTGGCCGACGCCGTGCTGCGTCTGCTCGCGGTGTCCGAGTCGCGCCGCCGTACCGCCGCCCGGCGCCGGGCGGAGCAGTACGGCTGGGACCGGGCGGTGGCCCGGATGCTCGCCCTGCATGCCGGTGACCGGGTCGGTGCGCTGAGCGCCTGAGCGCTGGCAACTAAGGGTTACCGCGAGGAATGCGCTGCACCAGCACCCGGGTAGGTGTCACAGCACCCGGGTAGATGCGCTCAGGCCGACCGCCGGTCGCCGTACTCCCGGCGCAGCTCGGCGGCCTCGAGCGCCAGTTCGGGGTGCAGTTCGGCTCCGAACCGCTGGACCGACTCGGAGTGCGCGCTCTGGATCCGACGGATCGCCTCCGCGCGGCGGCGGCCCTGCCAGATGTCGTCGTTGACGACGCGGACCACGACCAGCCTGCGGTCGGTGACGGCGCGCTCGCGGAGCTTCTCGTCGAACCAGGTCCGTTGCGGGTCCCCCGACAGCCCACCGTCCGCGACCGCGGTGAGCTTGACCTCGCCGTCGGCCTCGATCATGAGGTTGCCGACGCGGAGGTCGCACCACGCGACGCCACGCGACGTACGCACGGGGAACTGGGTCTCCGGCTCTCCGATCCCCGCCTCGATGACCAGCTCGCGCGCCAGACTCTCGAGGGCGCTCTCGGCGCCGGGGTCGGCCAGGTCGACGGCGGCGCGCGCCTCCTTCACGCCCGGCCAACAGGTCATGATCTCCGTCGCCAGCCGGAGGTCGGCGCGACCGACGCCCCGTCTCAACGCGGCGTCGCACGCCACGAGTCCGTGACGGAAGCCGTGCTCGCGGGCGATGTCGACCGCCGTCCGGGCGAGGTCGAGCGCGCGGAGCCCGTCCACCACGACCACCTGAGCAGGGTCGAAGCGGGCGAGATGATGCTTGACGCCGTACTCGGTCCAGGCGTTCGTCCACCCCGGGCGGGTCAGGTGCACCAGCGGGTCGCGCGGGCGCAGGATCGGCAGTTGTTGGAGATGGGCGGAGGAGTCGTGGCTCAGCACCCAGTCGCGCTTCGCCGCGAGACCCGCGGCCCGCGCGAGGAGCAGTGGCCGGCCGACGTACTCGTCGAGGGTGTTCCAGTACTCGGTCGCGGTGAAGATCCCGCGCCTCAGCACGCGCAGGCGCGGTGCGTCCTCGTCGCGGCGGCGATGCAGCATCGAGCGGACCTGGCCCGGCCCGACGCCGAGGTCGTGCAGCTGATGACGGGTGATCAGGCCACCGTTGGCGGCCATCGCGGCCAGGATCCGAGGATGCATGACCCGAACGGTTGCCGACCGGGGCGCCCTCGACACATCGGATCCCCGGACCTGTGGATAGCCGCGTACGACGGGTGGTCGGTCGGTCCGTGCGCGGCGCGACTACCCGGGTGCTGTGGCTACTACCCGGGCGTTGTTGCGCCGGTTTTCGTGCCGTAACCCTTAGTTACAAGCGGCGGGGCGAGCGGAGCGACGATCCGCGCCAGCCGTTCGCGCGCGGGCGGGGTGAGCAGCAGGACCGGGAGCAGGAGGGCGACGGTCATGCAGCCGATCACGATGGCGTAGTACGCGCCGTGGAGCGAGGAGTCGAGGGGGGCGACCAGGCCGAGCAGGACGGACACGGCGACGAGCGCGCCGGTCGCGTGCCGGGGCAGTCGCTGGGCGGCGAGGAACGGCGGCAGGAGCAGGAAATACCACAGGTGCACGACCGGAGCGAGGACGACGAACGCGGCCCCGACGGCCGCGACCGCCGCGAGCGCCGTACGCCGGGAGCCGGTCGGCCAGCGCAGCCCGACCCAGGCCCCGGTCCCCAGCGTCGCGAGCAGGCCGAGGCCACGCACGAGGTCGCGGAACGTCGCCGGGTCGGTGCCGAGGCCGACCTGGAGCGCGAGCCAGTCGAGCACGCCGCCGACCAGCGTCGTGGCCGACAGGGGCGTGTTGACCTCGCCGGGGACGGAGAGGGCGCGCAGCCAGCCGTTGCCGACGCCGGTGAGGACCCCCAGACCGAGCAGCGTGCCGACCGCGACCGCGCCGACGGACCCGAACCGCCGCAGGCGCGCGACCAGGCCGGCGCCGACGGGCAGCGACACGAGGACGATGCCGACGGCGACGAGACCGCCCGGCACCTTGACGCTCGCGGCGACTCCGGCCAGCGCCGCGCCCCCGACCCAGCCGTGCTCGACGGTCACGACGAGCGCGACGGCCATCAGGCCCACCATGAGGAGGTCGTTGTGCAGTCCGGCGACGCCGTTGGCCATCATCAGCGGCGAGACGATGACGAGGGCGGTGGCGACGGCCGGGTTCGCGCCGCCCCACCGCGCCAGGCGCGGCACCGCCCAGGCCAGCAGCGCCAGGCCGACCAGCGCGAACCCACGGTGCCCGATGACGAGGATCCAGGGGTTGCCGGTGACGCCGGCGACGATCGCGCCGAGGAACACCGGGACCGGCCCGTACGGCGTCGCGGTGTCCCACCACATCGGGTCGACCGCCTGCACGATCGGGGGCCCGGTGATCCAGCCCGGCAGCGGGAGGAAGGTGTCCGGTGCGAGCGCCCCCGGCCCGACGACGTACGGCGAGAGGCCGACCTCGGCGAGCATGCCCTGGGCGGCGTACGACCAGCCGTCGCGGGAGAAGAGCGGCGGCGCGAGCAGCAGTGGTGCCGACCAGACGACGGCCGCGAAGCGCACCAGTGCCACGCCGTCCGCGGGGTCCTCGGTGTCGCGGTCGCCGACCGCGACCGTGCGGCACAGGCGCAGCCACGCGTTCGCCAGCAGACCTAGGCCCACCAGGACCACGACCAGGCCGGTCATCCGGCCGATCTCGTGGGCCCGCAGCGCCTCCAGCGTGCCGAGCCGGAGCACCGGGGTCGACGGCGGCAGCGTGGCGGTGACGAGTCCCCCGAGCAGCACGAGGAGGCTGCCGAGCGTTCCGCGAGCGATCACGGTCGGACCGTAGGAGGGTCCGTTGTCACGGGATTGAACGCCCGGGCAACGGGGCACGAACGCTCGCAATGCCTGCTCGGAGGCCGCTCAGGGCACTACATTGCTGCCATCCGGTGCGCCCCCTGCACCATGACCCGAGGAGACCCCATGTCCGAGAACCAGCCGCCTCCCCCGCCCCCGCCGGGCGGGACCCCGCCGCCCCCGCCGGGTGGCTACGGCGGCGCGCCGCAGCCCGGCTACGGCGGTGCGCCGGCCGGCGTCCCGCGCCCCGGCGAGCTGCTCAACCGCTTCCTGGCCCGGCTGATCGACCACGTCCTGCTGGGCGTCGTGTACGGCATCCTCTATGCCGTCTTCAGCGGGATCTTCCTGACCGGCTTCGTGCACTCGTTCGGCGAGCGGTTCCTGTTCTGGACGGTCACGGCGATCGTGCAGGCCGTCATCTATCTCGGCTACTTCGCCTTCATGGAGTCCAACTACGGGCAGACCGTCGGCAAGATGGTGCTGAAGCTGCGCACCTACGGTCCCGACGGCGTGAGCAAGCCGACCATGGAGCAGGCGCTCAAGCGCAACGCCTACTCCGCACTCGGCATCCTGAGCGTCATCCCGGTCATCGGGTGGTTCTTCCTCGGCTGGGCCGTGCCGCTGGCCGCGGTGATCTACATCGCGATCACGCTCAACAACGACCAGCCCGACCACCAGGGCTGGCACGACAAGTTCGCGGGCGGCACGCGCGTCCTGCAGGTCGGCTGAGCATGCTGTAACTACCTGTTCGTGTCACTACCGCACCGGTCTACGGGTCAGGTGGCAACACGGACAGGTAGTTACAGTTCCGCCGACCGCGCGTCACGCCGTCACCACCCCCGCGCCGAGAACACGTTCTAGGGTTCGACCATGGGCCTGTTCACCCCCGTCGCGATCAAGCTCGGCTCCCAGCCGTGGATGCCGAGGCTCCTGCCCCAGATCACCTGGACCGACCACCGTCTCCAGCGGCTCACCGGCGGCCGGGTCAGCCTGGTGGGACTCGCCGGCCTGCCGAGCCTGCTGCTGACCGTCAAGGGCCGGAAGTCGGGGATCCCCCGCTCCACACCGTTGCTCTGCGTGCCCTGGCAGGGTGGCTGGCTGATCGCCGGGTCGTCCTTCGGCGCCCCGAAGCCACCGGTCTGGTCGGCGAACCTGCGCGCGGCGGAGACGGTCGAGGTCGACTACAACCGCCGCCACCACGTGTGCACCTGGCGGGAGCTGACCGGGCCCGAGAAGGAGCGGGCCTGGGGCCACATGCTGACGATCTGGCCGAACTACGCGAAGTACGTCGAGTGGACCGACCGTGTCATCCCAGTCTTCCTGCTGACGCCGCAGTAAGGCGAGGCTTGCTTTAGCCTTCCTCCCATGGGGGAAGGCACAGCAGGTGCACAGGTCGTCGCGCGCATCGCCGACGACCTCGCCCGCCATGGCCCCCACCCCGCGCTCCGTACGACGAGCGGCACGGTCTCGTACGCCGACCTGGCCGCTCGCGTCGACGCCGCGCGGGCCGATCTCGACGCCCTCGGCACCGGGCTGCCGCAGCTCGTGCACCTGCGGCCGGCGGCGACCGTCGACTTCGTGACCGCCTGGCTGGCCGCGCTCACCGGCGGGCACGCCACGCTCCTCACGCACGACGAGGGCCTCGCCCGGGCCTACGGCGCCTCGATGGCGCACGACGGCCGGTCCTGGCAGCCGACCGGGCGCCCAGCGCCCCGCCTCCACCCCGACCTGCGGCTGCTGTTGAGCACCTCGGGGTCGACCGGGTCGCCCAAGCTGGTGCGCCTCTCCGCGGCCAACCTGGACGCCAACGCCGCCGCCATCGCCGACTACCTCGGCCTGACGGGCGACGACGTCGCGCTCACGACGCTGCCCCTCGACTACTGCTACGGGCTCTCCGTGCTGCACAGCCACCTGCTGGCCGGCGCCGCGCTCGTCCTCGACGACCGCTCGGTGACCGACCCGGGGCTGTGGGAGCGGGCCCGGACCGAGGGCGTGACGTCCTTCGCGGGCGTGCCCTACACCTTCGACCTGCTCGGCACCACCGGCTGGCCGGTCCTACCGACCCTGCGCCAGGTCACCCAGGCGGGCGGGCGGCTCGCCCCCGCCCGGGTTCGCGCGCTGGCCGAGCAGGGCGCGCGCGAGGGCTGGGAGCTGGTGGTGATGTACGGCCAGACCGAGGCGACCGCCCGGATGGCCTTCCTGCCGCCCGAGCTCGCCGCCGCGCACCCGGGCGCCGTGGGCGTCGCCATCCCCGGCGGGACGTTCCGGATCGACCCGGTCGCCGGCGCCGAGTCGGGCGTCGGCGAGCTCGTCTACCGCGGCCCGAACGTGATGATGGGGTACGCCGACGCGCCCGCCGACCTCGCCCACGGGGCCGAGCTCGATGAGCTGAGAACCGGTGACCTGGCCCGGTTCACCTCCACCGGCCTGGTGGAGATCGTCGGCCGGCGGTCCCGCTTCGCCAAGCTCTTCGGGCAGCGGGTCGACCTCGACCGGGTGCAGACGCTCCTCGGCCTGGGCGGGTACGACGCCGGGTGCGCCGAGTCCGCCGACGGCACCCGTCTCGTCGTGGCCGTCCCCGGCTCGCCCGACCCGGCGACACTCGCGGAGGTGGTCGCCGCCGCCGCGACGGCCACCGGCCTGCCGGAGCATGCGGTGCTCGGCGTGCCCGTCACGGTGCTGCCGCGGCTGCCCAACGGCAAGCTCGACCAGCAGGCGCTGGCACGGCTCCGGCCGGCTCCGGCCGCGGGCGCCGACGCCGAGCCCGGCTCCGCGGAGGCCTCGATCGCCCGGCTCTACGGCCGCATCCTCGGTCACGAGCGGGTCGGACCCGACGCCTCCTTCGTGAGTCTCGGCGGCGACTCGCTGTCCTACGTCGAGCTCTCGCTGCGCCTGGAGGCCCGGATCGGTCCGCTGCCCGGCGACTGGCAGAACCGGACGGTGGCGGAGCTCGCCGCACGCCGGGACCCGGACGCTTCCCCGCCCCGCCGTCGCCCGCGCTGGGCGCGGGTCGACACCACGATCGTGCTGCGCGCCCTGGCGATCCTCTTCATCGTCGGCTCCCACACCGACCTGTGGGTCGTCCTCGGCGGCGCGCACGTGCTGCTCGCCGTCGCGGGCGTCAACTTCGCGCGCTTCCACCTCGCCGACGAGGGCCCGCGGGAGCGGCTGCGGCGCGTCGCGCGTGCCGCGAGCCGGGTCGCGCTGCCGGCGGTGCTCTGGATCGGGGCGGTCGCGCTCCTCACCGGACAGCCCGGCTGGCGCAGTGTCCTGCTGCTCAACGACGTGCTCGGCTCCCGCGACTGGTCCGAGCCGGCCTGGCACTACTGGTTCGTCGAGGTCGTCCTGCTGCTCGCGATCGGGGCCGGGCTGCTGACCGCCGTCCCGCGGGTGATGGCGCTCGAGCGCCGGCACCGCTTCCCACTCGCCCTGGGGCTGGCCCTGCTCGGCCTGCTGCCGCGCGCGTGGGCCGACCTGGCGTCGTACGGCGGCGACGTGATCCACTCCTCGGTGTTCGTCGCCTGGCTCTTCCTCGGCGGCTGGGCGGCCGCCGTCGCGCGCGGCCGGCGCGACCGGGTGCTGGTCAGCGTGGTGCTGTGCGCGGGCTGCTGGGGCTTCACCGGAAGCACCGACCGCGACCTGCTCATCGCCGCCGGCGCCCTCGCCCTGGTCTGGGTGCCGAGCGTCCCGTGGCCACGGCCCCTCGTCCCACCCACCGGAGTGCTCGCCAGCGCCTCGCTCTACGTCTACCTGACCCACTGGCAGGTCTACCCGTGGTTCGAGAGCCGCTGGCCGCTCGGCGGACTGCTCGCCTCGCTCGCCGTCGGCATCGTGACCTGGCGCCTCGTCAACCGCGTGCCGGCATGGACCCAGCGGATCGACCGGCCGCGGCGTCACTACGCTCCCGTCCAACCAACCGATGAGGAAACCCGATGAAGAAGCAGCTCGTCCTCGGCGTCACCGCCCTCACCCTGGTCTCGCCTCTCCTCGCCGCGTGCGGCGAGGACGAGCCGAAGCTGGTGATCTACAACGCCCAGCACGAGCCCCTGCTCAAGGAGCTCGCCCCGGAGTTCACCGAGGAGACGGGCATCGAGGTCGAGCTGCGCAACGGCAAGGACCTCGAGCTGTCCAACCAGCTGGTGCAGGAGGGCAAGGCATCGCCCGCCGACGTCTTCCTCACCGAGAACTCTCCCGCCATGTCGCAGGTCGAGGCGGCGGGGCTCTTCGACGAGCTGCCCGCCGACATCCTCGACGTGATCCCCGCGCAGTACCGGCCGGTCAGCGGCCTGTGGACCGGCTTCGTGGCCCGCTCGACGGTCCTCGTCTACAACACCGAGCAGGTCCAGGAGTCCGACCTCCCGGCCTCGCTCCTCGATCTCGCGAAGCCCGAGTGGCAGGGGCGGATCTCCTTCTCCCCCACCGGCGCCGACTTCCAGGCGATCGTCGCCGCGGTCCTCGAGCTCGAGGGTCCCGAGGCGACGAAGGCCTGGCTGGAGGGCATCAAGGCCAACGGCACCGTCTACGACGGCAACAACCTCGTCCTCGAGGCCGTCGACTCCGGCGAGGTCGAGGTCGGCATCGTCTACCACTACTACTGGGAGCGCGACCGCAAGGAGAACGGCGACGTCAGCGACCAGAGCGCCCAGCACTACTTCACCGGCGGCGACCCGGGCGCGTTCGTCAGCGTCTCCGGTGCGGGCGTGCTGAAGTCGAGCGACATGAAGAAGGAGGCCCGCCAGTTCGTCGATTTCCTCGTGAACGAGAAGGGCCAGCAGATCCTCGCCGACAGCTACGCGCTGGAGTACCCGCTCAACCCCGAGGTCGAGCTCGAGGGCGTCACCAAGCCGTTCAGCGAGCTCCAGCCGCCACAGGTCAACGTCTCCGACCTCGACGCCGAGACCGTGGTCGACCTGATGACCGAGGTCGGCTTCCTCTGACCGTCCGCACGTCGAGCCGCTCGACCCCCGTCCTCCTCCTCGCCGGCCTGGCCATCGCCGGGCTCGCGCTGGTGCCGCTCGGCTACGTCCTGTGGACCACCGCCGAGCTCGGCCGCGCCGAGGCCGTCGACTTCCTGTGGCGGCCCCGGATCGGGGAGCTGTTGTGGAACACCACCCGGCTGCTGGCCGCCGGGGTGCTGACCAGCGCGGTCGTCGGGGTGGCGGGAGCGTGGGTGGTCGAGCGGACCGACGTACCCGGCCGCGGCTGGTGGCACGGCCTGCTGTGCGCGCCGCTCGCCGTGCCCGCGTTCGTCAACGGCTTCGGCTGGGTCTCCACGACGCACGCCGTGCAGTCGTTCCCGGGTGCGGTGATGGTGGTGACGCTGTCCTACTACCCGCTCGTCTACCTGCCCACGGTCGCCGCGCTGCGGCGGCTGGACCCGGCGGTCGAGGAGGTCGCGACCGCCCTGGGCAAGGGGCCGTGGCAGGTTTTCTGGCGGGTCACTCTGCCCGCGATCAGCCCCGCTGTGCTGGGCGGCGCGCTGCTCGTCGGCCTGCACCTGCTCGCGGAGTACGGCGCCCTGCAGCTGCTCAACTACCCCACGCTGACGACGGCGATCCTCCAGCAGTACGCGACCGTCTTCAACGGCCCCGAGGCGACCCTGCTGGCGCTGGTGCTGGTCACCTTCTGCCTGCTCCTGCTGGGCATCGAGCTACTGCTGCGCGGACGTCGGCCGCGCTCGCGGGTCGGGGCCGGCACCAGCAGGGAGTACGCGCGGATCCGGCTCGGCCGGCGCCGTCCCGTCATCGTGGCCGGCCTGGCCGGGCTCGCCGTCTGGGCGCTCGGCGTCCCCCTCGCCAGCCTGGTGCGCTGGCTGGTCCGCGGGACGTCGACCGGCCTGGAGGCCGGCGAGCTCACCAGCGCCCTGGGCAACACGCTGCTGCTCGCCGTCCTCGGCGGTGCGATCACGACCGCCGCCGCGGTCCCGGTGGTGTGGCTGGCCGTGCGCCACCGCGGCCTGCTCACCACCGCCATCGAGCGCAGCGTCTACACCGCCAGCGCCATGCCGGGCATCGTGATCGCCCTGGCCCTGGTCACGGTGTCGATCCGGGCGGTGCCGGACCTCTACCAGACCCTGGCCCTGCTGCTGGCCGGCTACCTGATCCTCTTCCTCCCCCGCGCGGTGGTCAGCGTGCGGGGCACCTTCGAGCTGGTGCCGCCGACGCTGGAGGAGGTCGCCCGCAGTCTCGGCTGCACCGGCCCGGCCGTGGCGCGGCGGGTCACCCTGCCGCTCGTCGTCCCCGGCCTGGCCTCGGGGGCGGCGCTGGTCGCCCTCGCCATCTCGACCGAGCTCACCGCGACCCTCCTGCTCGCCCCGCTCGGCACCGAGACGCTGGCGACGAAGTTCTGGTCCTACGGGTCCTCGATCGCCTACGGTGCCGCCGCGCCGTACGCGCTCGCCCTGATCGTCCTGTCCGTCCCGTCCACCTGGCTGCTGGCCCGGCTCAGCATCCGGTCCCCGAGGAGCACCCGATGACCGCACTCGAGATCCAGGGGCTGGCGGCCGGCTACGGCCGCACCACCGTGCTGCAGGACGTCGATCTCCGGGTGGCGTCCGGTGTGACCGCGATCCTCGGCTCGTCCGGATGCGGCAAGACCACGCTGCTGCGCGCGGTCGCGGGCTTCGTGGAGCCCACCGCCGGCACCATCGACGTAGCCGGGAGCCGGGTCGTGGGCGGGGCCCGGACCGTGCCGGCCCGCAGCCGCGGGATCGGCTACGTCCCCCAGGAGGGCGCACTCTTCCCCCACCTGAGCGTCGCCCGCAATGTCGCCTTCGGCCTTCCCCGCGCCCAGCGCCGCGACGCCGGGCCCGCCGTGACGGCGGCGCTCGAGCTCGTCGAGATCGACCCCGGACTCGCCGGGCGCTACCCGCACGAGCTCTCCGGCGGGCAGCAGCAGCGGGTCGCCCTGGCCCGGGCCCTCGCGCCCCGACCGGCGCTGGTGCTGCTCGACGAGCCCTTCTCCTCGCTGGACGCGTCGCTGCGCGAGGAGACCGGCCGCGCGGTGGTCCGCGCCCTGCGCGCGGCCGACGCGGCCGCCGTCCTCGTCACCCACGACCAGGGTGAGGCGCTCTCGCTCGCCGACCAGGTCGCGGTGATGGTGGCCGGACGGTTCCTCCAGGTCGCCGCCCCTGCCGAGGTCTACCTGTCGCCCGCCGATCCGCGGGTCGCGGGCTTCATCGGGCACGCCTCGCTGCTGCCCGGCGAGGTGACGCCCGAGGGCCGCGGGCGCTGCGCGCTCGGCGACCTCGCGCTCCGCACCGCGACGGGCGACCGTACGCCGCCCGGACCGGCCCGGTTCGCCGTACGCTCCGAGCAGCTGCAGGTCCGCGCGCCCGCCGAGAGCGCCGACGGCACCTCCGGCGAGGTCGTCGACGTCAGCTTCTTCGGCCACGACGCGACCATCCGGGTCCGGCTCGGCTCCGGCGAGCAGGTCACCGCGCGCACGCCCGCCGGCTCCGTCCCGCTCCCCGGCGACCGCGTGCAGGTGACGGTCGTCGGTGACGTGCTCGCCTTCCCCGGTGCCGCCTCCGACGTCCCGGAGCGGCTGTAACACGCTGTCCACCCAACCGGTCGCCGGTCGTCCGCGGGCAAACGACTCCCGCAGGGCGGCTCCGCTCCCCACAATGAGGGGATGACGGCGCATCCGGGGGGCCGGCGGGATCGTCGCCCCACCCGGGCGCGCTCCCGACGGCGGGTTCGCCACGACGACCAGCTCCGCGCTCGCGCGTCGCGGTGGTGGAGCGCGGCCGTCGCCGGGCTGCTGCTGCACCCGTACCTGGTCGTCGCGCTCCTCGGCGAGGGCGGCGACGCCCGCCTCACGCTGGCCGGCCAGTCCTCGACCCTCCTCGCCGACCTGCTGGTCCTCGGGGCGGGGATCGCCCTCGCCGTCGACGCCCGCCTCACGCGCGACCCGCTGCGCGCCGGCATGGCGGTCGCGGCCACCCTCGTCGCGATGCAGGACGCGCCCCTGGTGGTGCTCGGGATGATCGACCCGACCCTGACCGGGCACTCCTACCGCCTGACGACGGGCCACCTGGTCACCGTGCTCATCGTGCTGGTCGTGCTGCGCCGGGGTCGCCGCGCGGTGGTGCCGGCGCGGCGGCCGATCGCCGCCGGCCTGCTGCTCGGGCTCGCGGCACTGGGCACGACCCTGGGCCTGCACGCGCTCGCGCAGACGCTGGACCGCGGCCCGGCGTACCTGTGCACCGGTGACCCGTTCGACGTGGCCCTCATGGTCCTGATCGGCGTCGTCCTCGCCGCGATCGGGCTCCAGCTGCGCCGTTCGCCGCTGCCGGCCTGGGCCTCCACTCGGATCGGCGTCGGGATCCTCGCCATCTTCGCGGCCCGGCTGTGGGCGACGGTCAGCGCCGCGACCACCCCGCCGCTGCCGGCCGTCGCCGGCGTCGCCGTGTTCAGCGCCCTGACCGTCACCACCGCGGCGACGCTGCTGCGGCTCTCCCTCGAGCAGGCCAGCGACCGGGTCGCGCACTACGCGCGGCTCGCCGCCGAGGCGCAGGCCGAGGTGAAGCAGGACCGAGAGGTCGCGCACGACGTACGGTCGACGGCCGCGGGCATCGCCGCCGCCGCCCGGCTGCTGGCCAGTGGACAGGTGCCACCGGGCCCGCGGCGCGACGCTCTCCAGGCGATGGTCGACAGCGAGGCCGCCCGGCTGCGGCGGACCGTCGCCGCCGAGCCCGGGCGGCTCACCGTCGTCGCGATCGACGAGGTGGTGTCGCCGCTCGTCCTCGCCCAGGACGCCCTCGGTCACCGGGTGAACTGGACCCCCGGCGGGCATCGGGTCGTCGCCCGCAGGGATGCGCTGGTCGAGGTGCTGGTCACCCTCGTCACCAACGCCGCCGACCATGCCGGCGGACGGGGCACCACGATCCTCTCGGCCGCGATCGCCGACCGCGTGGTCATCGTCGTCTCCGACGACGGGCCGGGCATCGACCCGGAGATCCGCGCCAGCCTGTTCCAGTGGGGAGCCCACCGCAGCCTGTCCGCGGGCCAGGGCATCGGGTTGCACCGCGCCCACCGGCTGGTCCTCGAGCAGGGCGGCACCCTGGAGCTCGTGGACGATCCCGGAGCCAGGGGGACCGTCTTCGTGATCACCCTCCCCCGGGCCGAGGACCCGCCGACCGAATGATCAGCGCCGGGCCCGCGGGAACACCTCCAGCGAGCGCCGGTACAGCGCGACGGCCGCGAGCTGCGAGTCGACGCCCAGCTTGCGGCGCAACGACTTCACCTGGCTGCGCACCGTCGTCTCGGCGACCCCCGACGCCTCCGCGATCCGGCGTACGGACATGCCGTCGTACAACGAGCCCAGGATCTCGTACTCCCGGTGGGTGAGGAGCTCCATGCGCCGGATCAGCTCCCGCTGCTCGTCGGCGACGCTCTCCCATGCCCGCAGGGCGCGCTGGCGCACCGCCGGCGGGGTCGGCGACCGGCCGTTCATCGTCTCCCGGAGCGCCTTCGCGAGACTGACCGTGGTGGTCGTCGTCGGGAGCACGCCGACCGCTCCCGCTCCCAGCACCGTCCCCCAGCGGGGGCCGAACTCGCTGTCGGTGAGCACCAGCCACCGGATCGGGCCGCGGGCGACGAGCAGCTCGACGTCGTGCAGCAGGTCCGGGGTGCGCAGGTCGCACAGGATCACGCCGACCGACGCCCCGCTGCGTGCCAGCGCCCGGCGGAACGAGAGCCGCCCGCCACGCTCGGGCCAGTCGAACAGCACCGGGGCCAGGCCCCGGCCCTGGAGGGCGGCGGCGATCGCCTGGCCGACCAGCCGACGCTCGGCGACCAGGGCGATCCTGCGGACCGGCTCCTCAACGGACATCGACGACGACACGGTCGATCGTTCCGTGGAACTGGTCGGCGGAGTCACCGGCGATCCGGCCGCGCTCGGCGACCTTGGCCCCGATCGACAGCGGCACGTGGCCGAAGGAGATCACCCCTGGATCGCCGGTCGCCGTCCACTCCCGCGGCGCCGCGGATCCCTCGAGGTCGACCAGCCGCAGCCGCACCGCCGCCCCCGCCCGGGTGCAGGTCAGCCGGTACCAGCGCTCGGGCGTGACGGGCCCGTCCCCCGCGACGAGAACCTCGCCCGCCGTACCGGCGAGACGGCAGGAGGGCACACCGTGGTCGAGCTGGATCTTGAGCTGCGCGGGCTCGCCGAAGCGGCCGCGCTGGACCAGGTTGTCGCCGTCGTCCCCCGCGCGGCCGGCCGTCGCCGGATCCGCCCGGAAGTCCACGCTCACGACGAGGTCGTTGCTGCCCGGGTCCAACGGGTCGGGGGCGGCGGGGTCGGTGCGGACGAGGATCGCGGCAGCCGGGACCGCCCCCTCCGCGGCGTACGCCGGGGTCCGCACGGCCGCGCCACCGCCGCGCCCCGGCGTCCAGGTGAGCCGGCCGCCGCCGGCGGTGACGACGCTGATGTCGACCCGAGCGGTGCCGTCGTTCACCGCGCCCGGCACGAGATCGCCCGGCACCACCACCTCGTCGAAGCCGAGACCGAGGTCGACCTCCCGTAGGCCCCGCGCCGGGTCGTGCGCCCGCGGCGGTACGGCGCCGTCGCTCACCCCGCACCCGCCGGCGATGCCGAGAGCGAGCAGGACCAGCCCGACCTTGCGCGCCGGCACGGCTCAGCCGCCCCGTCCGCTCGCCGATCCGGCACCGGGACCGACCCTGGTCCCGACACCGCGATCGCCACGGGAGCCGGCCGCGGCCCGCCGCGCCCAGCGAGCCTCGCGGGCGCGGCAGCGGAGGCGCCCGGCGGCTGTCCGGTGCATGACGCCTCCCCTCCCCGCCGGCCGATCACCGGGGTTGAGGCGACAGTAGGACGCACCGTGCGGGCCGTCGTCGCGCGCGGCGTTAGTCCCCCAAAATTGGTGAGCCGCGACCCGTCGGCGCCGGGGTCTCCTAGATGAGTGCAGCCACCCATCGCCGTCGCGAGCGCCACGCGGGAGGCGCGACCGCGGGGCGGCCCCGGGCGCGGCTCCCCCGTGGGGCGGCCCGACCCCAGCCGGATCGCCGAGCGCTGCTTCGTCGTCGGCTTGGCCGGCCTCCCGCTGTGGTGGGTCCTGGGCGTCGCGTCCCTGGTGCCGCTCGCCCTCGCCGTACCGCTCTGCTGGGACCTGCGCTCCCGGCGCCGGGTCCGCCTGCCACCGCACGCCGGTTGGTGGCTGCTGTTCCTGCTCTGGGTGCTGCTCGGCGTCGGCACCCTGTGGGCGGCCGCGCCCGACGCCGTGGACGACGGCGGCACCGGGCGGCTGCTGGTCTTCGGCTATCGGCTGGCGTGGTACGTCTCCTGCACGGTGCTCCTGGTCTGGATCGGGAACACCCCCGCGGACCGGCTCCCCGACCGGGTCGTGCACCGGATCCTGTCCTGGGTGTTCGTCGTCGCCGTCGCCGGCGGCCTGCTCGGGCTGCTCGCGCCGGACCTGGCCATCACCACGCCGGCCGAACGCCTCCTGCCCGGCGGGCTGCGGAGCAACGGCTTCGTGAGCACGCTCGTGTCGGCCGAGACCGCCGACATCCAGACGGTCCTCGGCCACCCGGATCCCCGGCCGAAGGCGCCCTTCCCGTTCACCAACACCTGGGGCAGCGTGATCTCGCTGACGCTCGTCGTCTTCGTCGCGACCGCCGTGACGAGCCGGTCCCGCGCGCGCTGGCTGGCCGCCCCGGTGCTCGTGGCCGCCGCGGTGCCGATCGTCTCGAGCCTCAACCGCGGGCTGTGGCTCGCCCTCGGCGTCGGCGGCCTCGGGCTCCTGGTGCTGCTGGCGCTGCGTCGCCACCACGCCGCGCTCGCCGCGCTGGTCGTGGTCGTCGTCCTCGGCGGCGTCGCCGTCACCTCGACCTCGCTCGGCGACACGGTCTCCTCGCGGCTGGACAACCCGCACAGCAACGAGCGTCGCTCCCAGCTCCTGGTGACCACGGTCGACTCGATGTCCCGCGGGTCGCCGGTGGTCGGCTTCGGCAGCACCCGCGACGTCGCGGGCACGTTCACCTCGATCGCCGGCGGCGCGACGCCGAGCTGCCCCGCGTGCGGCGTACCTCCGCTCGGGACCCAGGGACAGCTGTGGCTCGTGCTGTTCTCGCAGGGCTGGATCGGGACGCTGTTCTTCCTGACCTTCTTCGTGCTGGCGCTGCGCCGGACGTGGCGATGTCGCACGCCGAACCAGACGGTCGCGACCTTCGTGCTCGTGATCTTCCTGCTCCAGCTGACGGTCTACGACACGCTCGGGCTGCCGATGATGATCGTGATGGCCGCGGTGGCGCTCGCGTGGCGCGAGGAAGGGTCGGGTACGACGCTGCGCGGCCCCTCGCGCCGGGCCCTGGCGACGGCGGCCGCGGTCGCGGTCCTCGGCGCCGGTGTGGGCGTCGCCTCCACCCGGGGCGAGGACCACCTGGTCGCGAGCACCGTCACCGTCGCCCTGACTCCGTCGCCCACCTACCTCGACGTCGGCGACGTCGCCCGGGAGGCCGACGGCGACGCCCTCGTCGGATCGCCCGATCCCGCGACGATCGACACGGAGGCCGCGCTGCTGCGCTCCGAGAGCGCGATGGAGCGCGCGGGGGCGCGGGTCGGCCTGGCCCCCGCCGTCCTCCGCGGCGGGATCGGGGTGGCGGCGCCGCCGCTGTCGACCGTCCTCGACGTCACGGTGACCACCCCTCGCCGTACCGACGCGGCGGCCGCGGCGCTCGCCGTCGCCGAGGAGTATCTCGCCGAGCGCTCGCGCTTCCTCGAGGCGCGACGGGCCGACCTCGTCGCGCGGCTCGGCGAGCGGCTGGCGGCCGTCGACCCGGACGACCCCGCCTGGGCGGCGACCCGCAGCTACCTGCGGTCCGCGATCGACCACCTCACCACGCATCGTCCCGAGGTGGGCAGCGTGATCCGCGTCGGTCCCGGACAGCCCGTGGATGAGGGGCGCGGCGTCCCGGTCACCAGCGGCCTGGCGCTCGGTGGCCTGGCCGGACTCGCCCTCGTCCGGGTCCGGCCGCCGCGACCGCGGAGGCCCCGGAGCCGCCCACCGCGTCCGTGGCGGGAGCGGCCGCCCGGCGGGCGGTGGCGACGATGAGTCCCCGGCCCCGCGACGTCTGGACCCGGCTGGTCGTCGACCCGCTGGCTGATCCGCTCTCCCGGCTCCTCGCCCCGCACCCGGAGATCACCCCGAACCGGGTGACCGCCCTCGCCGGCCTCCTCGGTGTCGCCGCCGCCGGCTGCCTGGCAGCCGGTCGGCTCCGGCTCGGCGGACTGCTCTTCCTGCTCCGGTTCTTCGCCGACTGCCTCGACGGAAAGCTCGCGCGGCTGCAGGGCTCCAGCTCCGCGCGCGGCGCCCTGTTCGACGTCGGCACCGACGTCGTGTGCGTGACGGGCGCCTACGCGGGGCTCGCCTGGTGGGCCCTGCGCACCGGCCGGGTGGACGTACCGGTCGCGGTGGGACTGCTGGCGGCGCTCGGCACCTACGGCTGGGCGCTCGCCCATCGCAAGCACCTCGCCGCGCTCGCCGGACTCGGCGACGGCGGCTCCGGGCTGCTCCAGCGCACCGACCTTCCCCTGCTCGACCCGTGGCTGCGGGTCTGTCGGCGACTGGGCATGAGTCCGGTGCCCTGGGCGGTCGAGGCCGAGACCCTCGTGCTGGGCCTGCTCCCCCTCGCCGGGCCGGAGCCCGCGGCCGCCGGCCTGCTGGTTGGACTCGCCTTCTACACGGTCGCCACCGTCGTCAACCTGCGCCGGAGCTGGCGGATCGCAACGACTCTCGACGACGTACCGGCCCCGGTGCCGGGCGGGAAGGAGGCGTCATGAGCCGTCACGTCAGGCTGCCGGACGTCGATGTCGTGATCGCGACCCATGACCGGCCGGTCCTGGTCCGGGAGGCGATCGCGGCCGTGGTCGGGCAGGAGTACGCCGGCCGGATCCGCTGCATCGTCGTCTTCGACCGCTCGAGCCCCGATCCGGCGCTGGTCCGCGCCGACAGCGGCGACGGCCGCGTGGTCGACGTGATCGCGAACCACCGCAGCCCCGGGCTCGCCGGCGCCCGCAACAGCGGCGTACTCGAGGGGGACGGCGAGCTCGTCGCCTTCTGCGACGACGACGACGTCTGGCTGCCCGGCAAGCTGGTCCGCCAGGTCCGGGCCCTGCTCGACGGCGGCCCCCCGACCTGCGTGACCGGGATCGAGGTCGACTACGCCGGCGCCACGACCGTACGGGTCCCGTCGGTGGCCGACCTCGAGCTGCGCAACCTCGCGCGGCGGCGGGTCATGGAGGCACATCCCTCGACCGTCCTCGTCCGCCGCGACGACCTGATCGCCTCGATCGGGCTGGTCGACGAGGAGATCCCCGGCAGCTACGGCGAGGACTTCGACTGGATGATCCGCGCCGCCGGAGCGGGCGGGTTCCAGGTCGTGCCCGCGCCGCTGGTGCGCGTCCGATGGGGCGGCTCGCAGTTCTCGCGCCAGTGGGCGACGATCGTCGCCGCCATCGACTACGGCCTGGCCAAGCACCCGGTCTTCCGCGAGGACCGCCGGGCCCTGGCCCGCCTGCTGGGGCGCAAGGCGTTCGCCCTCGCGGCGCTCGGTGACCGCGATGCCCTGCGCTGCGCGGCCCGCACCCTGTGCACCTCGCCGTCGGAGCCGCGCGCCTACCTCGCCGGCCTCGTCGCGCTCCGGCTGGTCAGTGCCGAGCGGCTGCTGGACCTGGCCCACCGGCGCGGCCACGGGATCTGATCCCCGGCGCCCGGCGAGCATCGTCGTTCCATCCGCGCCGGTTCGGCGCGCCCGCGACTTCAATCTGCGCCGGGTCGCGCCTCCCACGACCGACGATCGCTCCCCCATTTGGGGGACGGGATTGGCCCGGACCTCCCACGCCCGGTCGAATCGAGCCCGACCGAGACGAGAATGACGAGGGCCGTGCAGATGCTCCCCGCGGCCGGAATCCGGGAGGTGGCGTCGTGCAGTACGCCGACAGACGTTGGAGACGTTGGACCTGGCTGGCCGCCGTGCTGGCCACGGTGGTGCTCGGGAGCGTGGCGGCCATGACGCCGGCACAGTCCCGCTCGGCGGCGGGCGCGAGCCTGCCGACGGGCGACTTCGAGACCCACCTGGACGGCTTCGCCGGGGTGGACGGGAGTCGGGTCGCCCTGTCCCGCGACGGCGCGGGACGCAACGACAGCCGCGCGATGGTCGTCCGCACGCCGCGCGCGGGCCAGGCGGCCACGGTGAGCAAGCGCCGGTTCGCCGGGACGCACGCCGCCGGGACGGCGTACGTCGTGCGGGTGTGGGTGCGCTCCGCGAGCGCGCGCCAGGTGGCGCTCCGGGTGCGCGAGGTGAAGCAGGGCAGGAACGTCCAGGCGCGCACGACGCGCGTCGCCGCCAAGGCGGGCTCGTGGACCCGGCTGAAGGTGCGGGTCACGACGAAGAAGCGGGACTCGGCACTGAAGCTGCGCATCCGCGCACCGCACGTGCCGGCCGGCGGCAAGGTGCTCGTCGACGACCTCAGCGTCACGCCGAAGGGCGGCGCCGGCGCGTCCGAGGGCGTGGCGGGCACGCTGACCAACGGCTGCGGCCGGACCGCCCGCGGCATCCCGTCGTGCGGCACCTACGTCGGCGCCGCGCACGGGTCGAACACCGACCCCAGCGCGCTGGAGCAGCAGCTCGGAGACCGCCTGGCCGTCCGGCGCACCTACTTCACCTCGACGGGCGTCGCGAGCGCGGTGCGCACCGCGCAGGCGGACCTCGCGGCCGGCCGGCTGCCGTGGATGAGCTTCAAGCTGCCGTACTCGTGGACCGAGATGGCCGACGGCCGGGGCGACGCCTGGGCCCGCGACCTCGCCCAGCGCCTGGCGGCGGTGGGCGGTCCGGTCTGGGTCGCCTTCCACCACGAGCCCGAGGGCGACGGCGACATCCAGGAGTGGCGCCGGATGCAGGAGCACCTCGCCCCGCTGGTCCGCGCGAGCGCAGCCAACGTGGCGTTCACGGTCGTGATGACGGGTTGGAACCAGTTCTACGGCGACGAGCAGTACAGCCTCGCCCAGATCTGGCCGCGCGGCGTCGAGATCGACGTGGCCGGCTTCGACATCTACCAGCAGTACGGCGTCGTGAAGAACGGCAGCACGACCACGAAGTGGACCGACTTCGAGCAGTACTACCGGGCGATCTCGACCTGGGCCCGGGGCGTCGGCGTCGACTGGGCCCTCGGCGAGACCGGCGTGACTGACGTGGCCGCCGAGGCCCGGCCCACGGCGATCGCCGACGCGGTCCGGCTGATGGAGGACTACGGCGGCATCGCCTACAGCTACTTCGACAGCGCCCTCAACAGCGTGGCGCCGTGGACCCTGGACACCCCGGCGAAGCGCGCCGGCTTCGCGCAGGCCCTCGCCGGCTCGCCCTCCCTGAAGTAGGGCCGCCGCCGCTGGTAACTAAGGGTTACCGCACGAATTCGCATGCAACAACACCCGGGTAGTAGCAACAGCACCCGGGTAGATGCGAGCACCTGGCCGACGTCCGAACATCCCTAGACGTCGGCCAGGTGCTCCAGCGCGACCAGCGTCTGCATGGCGCGCGAGGAGATGTGCTCACCACCCGGGACGTCGACGAGGCGGAGATACCTGGTCACGATCGCGACGAGGTACAACAGACTCCGCACGTGCGGCTCGCCGCCGAGGCTGCGGTCGCGGTACGACGCGAGCGCGAGCGCCCGCAGCACCCCCTCCGCCGAGGCCGGGGCGCCGGAGTTGAGGGCGTTGACCACGTAGTGCAGGGCGTCGAGGCCGCGGGGTACGCCGGTCTCGAACCGCTCCCAGTCCCACAGCAGGACGCGCTCGCCCGCGGGCGCCATGTTCCACGGCGTCCAGTCGCCGTGCCAGGCGCCCCACGCGAGCTCGCGACGGCCGGCGATCGCGGCCACCCGCTCCAGGGCCCGGCCGAACCGGCTGCGCGACACCGGGTCCGGCAGCGCGCCGGTGGCCCGCCACTGGCGGTGCCACCAGTCGGCCGTCGTCAGCTCGCCGTCCGGGGAGGCGAAGCGCTCGGCGAGCTCGTCCATCGCGGCGCAGGGCGGCGTCCACGAGCTCCGGTGCCGTCGCCACGGGGACGGCTCCAGCGGGCTGATGACCAGCACCGGACGGCCCTGCCAGGAGGTGCGGGCCAGGATCTCCGGCGCGACGAGGTGCTCGTAGGGCCGCGCGGTCACGGCGGCCAGCGCCCGTCCCTCCGCGGTCACGTCGGCGCAGGTGTTGTCGGACCAGCCGACCTTGACGAAGGCCCGGCAGCGTCCCTGGTCGTCGAACACCTGCAGCACCGGCTTCCGGTTCACCCGGGCGGTGCCGATGGAGATGCTGAAGCTGACCGGCATGCCGAGGACGTCGGACAGGTGCTCGCCGAGACCGTCGGCTCCCCCACGGACCTCCACCCGGTGCCGCAGCAGCCCGGGCACCGCGCGGACCATCGCGCCGGCGGCGACCCGTGCCGTGGTGTCCCACCAGGTCGAGGCGGTGCTGATCCGGCGCAGTGACGCGCCGGCCGCCACCGGCGACTCGACCGGCACCAGGACCACCGGGCCGCTCCCGCGGCTGACCACGGCGTACCGGGCGCGTACCGGTCGCCCGTCGCGGGCGGTCCCGGCCGGCACCAGGTCGGCGCCCGGCCACAGCTCGGCGGCGGCGTCGAGGAGGTCGGTGGACCCGGTGGGCGCGCTCATGCGCGGCCGCCGGTGCGGACGCAGACGAAGAGATGCCGACCGTAGTTGTCGGCGTAGGGACCGACCGCGTCGCGGTCCGGCCCCAGGTCGAGGATCCGGTCGAAGGTCGTGTGCTCGTGCAGGAACGCCCGGATGTGATCGGGGTTCCAGCCCCGCAGGGAGGAGCGGAACCAGCGCTCGTGCTCCTGGCCGGTGTCGAGGAAGAGCACCCGTCCGGTGGCCCGGTCGAGGAGCCGGACCAGCTCCACCTCGTCGCAGCTGCCCCGGCCGAGCACGAAGTGGTGCAGCAGGCTGAAGCACGACACGACATCCCAGGTCTCGCGCGTCCCCCGCAGCAGCGCGACGGCGTCGCCGATCCGGATGCGGTCCGGGTCGAGGCCGTAGACGAGCCGCCCCAGGGTCGCGCCCAGCGGATCCCGCTCGATGCCCTCCGCCTCGAAGCCCAGGCCGCCCATCTGCGCGACGAACCAGCCGTAGCAGCTGGCGACGTCGAGGTAGCTGCCGGACAGCGTGGGCCCGAGGAACCGGCGCAGGAAGGCGTCCATCGCCTCGAAGCGGTCGACACAGCAGCGCACGGTCGGCCAGTGCGCGGCGAGCTCCGGCGCGTCGACCGGCTGGTAGAGCTGGCGACCGCCGTCGAGCCACGACATCCGCTGGAGCAGGTCCTGCAGCGGGGTGGTCACCGTGCCGCGCCGCACCCGGACCGGCAGCGTCATCGCGCCCTCGGCGGCGGCGCGCGCCACCCGGTGGTGGCCGTCGAGGACCTGGTAGCAGTCGGAGTGGGCGATGGGTACGACGAGCACGGGCTGGCCCGGCGGTGAGTGCAGGTCGCCCGGCCGCGGCGCGCCGTCCCCGCCAACCCCACCGTCACCCGCCCACGACGCGGTCACGGTGTTCCCGGCCAGGAACTCCCGTGCCTGCGCGACGATCCCGGCCGCGTCCTCGGCCCCGAAGTAGCGGCCGGTACGCCGGATGCAGGTCCGTGCCATCCGTGCGTACGGCGTCGCCAGCAGCTGCGCGTCGGACAGGCCGCCGTGCCGCGCCGCGAGGGCGAGCAGCCCGGCGTGCGGACCCTCGGCCACCCGGCGCGAGGGCCACAGCGGGTCCTCCACCGCGGTGGCGAACGCGCCGGCGCTCATGCCGTTCTGGCCGCCGAGCAGGAGCTTGGCCACCGGCACCTCGCGCAGACCCGGTCGCCACCGGGTGACCCGGGCGAGCCGGTGGCGCGCTGGAGCGGTCAGTCGGGGGCGGGAACGGTGGAGCAGGTCGGTCATCTCGTCTCTTCCTCTCGCCAGCTGGGTGCCCGGCCGAGGAGCTCGGCGAGGGCCGCGTCGGATTCGTCGAAGCGGCGGCGCAGGGTCGCCGCCAGGTCGGGGGGCAGCGGGTCGCCGGGCCGCTCGTTCCAGCGCCCCACCTCGTCGGGGCGGTGGACGGCGAGGCCGAGCCGGCGTTGGAGGTCGACATAGACCCCGACCGGATCGGCGAACAGGGCACCGGCGTCGACGACGTGCACCCGCTGCCTGCCGAGCGCGGTGACGTAGCGCGCGAGCTGGGCGGCGTACTCGCCGCGCTGCAGGTAGGCGTGGTGACGGTGGGCGAAGCTGGTCGCGCCCGGGTCGGTCGCGAGCAGGTGGGCCTGGCCGGCGGTCCGCACCGCCTCCAGCGCCACGGCGTCGGCGAAGGGCAGGTTCTCGAAGCCGCGGGCGCTCTCGTGGCGGTGCGCGGAGTAGGCACGGGCCACCGGATCGCGGACGAGCGCGACGACCTGGCAGTCCGGCAGGTCCCGCGCGATGCGCTCGGCGGCCAACGGGTGGAAGAGGTAGTAGCCGCTGCACTCGAAGGTCCGCCGGCCGCGCGTGGTCAGGCGCAGGGGGAAGTGCGCGCGGTACCACCGCCGACCGTGTCGGTAGTTGTCGTCGAAGTACCCGGTGCCCTTGTCGACCGTGGGGCGGCACAGGCCGGGATGCTCGCTGAGCAGACGGAACAGGGTGGTGGTGCCGGCTCGCTGGGCGCCGACCACGATGATGTCCGGCTCCTGACGCAGCCCCGCGGTCAGCCAGCCCCAGACCAGCAGCACGGCCCGCGCGCCGCGCAGCAGCGGCGGCGGGAGCACGGGGCGCAGGCGGCCGGCCAGGGCGCGGATCATGCCGCGACCGCCGTCCTCCGAACGGGCCGCAGTCCGGCGATCACCAGGTCGACGGCCAGCCGGGCGCGCAACCGCCATACGACGGCGGCATATCCCGCACCGGCCAGGCCGCTGGCCGCCAGCCAGGCCGCCGGTGAGAGACCGACCAGCCCGGCGAGCGCGACCGGCAGCCCGACGCACCCGACCGGCAGCGCTCCCGCGAGGAGCAGTCGCCCGGCCTGCGGCGCGAGCCCGATCTCGCCGCGGAGCTGGACGACCGCCAGCGCACAGCGCACGACCACGGCGACCACCCATGCCACGGCCGCGCCGACGATGCCCATCCGCGGCACGAGCACCAGGCACAGCCCCACGTCGAGGGCCAGTGCGACGAGGGTGTTCGCCAGGCTGCGTCCGCTGCGCCCGGTCATCAGCAACAGCGTGTCGACGGGCCCCGACGCGACGGCGACGAGCATGCCGACGGCCATCACGACGGCGACGGCGACCGCCTCGTCCACGACGTACGACGACCCGAACCACCCGAGATGGGCGGCCGGCGCCGCCGCGACCGCGAGGTAGACGGGCCAGGCGAGCAGGATGCTCCAGCCGGTCGTCACGCCGAAGACCCGGTTGACGAGGACGGGCGCCTCGTCGGGCGGCCCGGCCAGGATCATCGTGAACCGCGGCTGCACGACCGTCGAGACGGCCTGGTTGGCGAGCTGCCCGAACACGACGAAGCGCGTGGCGACCGTGTAGACCGCCGCGTCCGTCGGGGAGAGCAACCAGGCGACCAGGACGATGTCGAGACGCTGCACGGCCACCTGCGCGATGCGGGCCACGGCACGCGGCGAGGTGAAGGACCAGAACACGCGGGCCCCGACGCCGCCGCGATCGACCCCGCCGCGATCGACCCCGCCGCGATCGAGCCCACCGCGCCGGACGGGACCGGTGAGTGCCACGAGCGCGCGTCCCGCGAGCACCGCGCTCGCGGCGTACGCCGTCGCCCAGGCGGCCGCCAGCCACGCACCCGGCAGCCCGAGCAGGAGCACGACGGCGACGAGCAGGACCTGCAGCCCGGGCCGCACGATCCGGTCCACGACGACGGTGGACCGGAACAGCGCGTGGGCCCGCACCGCCGCGAGACACAGGTCGGCGATCGCGGCCAGCGGCAGTGCCCACACCAGGGGCCGGGTGTCCGGCAGGGCGGCGGCGAGGGCGAGGGCCAGGCCGCACGCGACGAGCAGGACCGGGGCGCCGGCCACCCGCACCAGGTGGCGTACGGCGCCGGGCCGGGCGTCGCGCAGCACGAACCGCGCGAGCCCGGTGTCGGTGCCGAGTCCCGCGGTCGCGAGCGCCACCAGGAAGACCGCCGTCGCCGCGAAGAAGCGGCCCGCCGTGTCGGGCGGCACGCTCCGGGTGACCACGAGGACGAGCCCGAAGCCCGCGACCGTGCTGAGCACCGCGCCCGCGAGCGTGGCCGCGCTCCCGCGGGCGACCGCCCGCAGGTGCCGGCGCTCACCGTCGGTGCCGGGCGGCGGGTGCGTCACGAGTCCACCTCGACGACGCCCACGACCCGGGTCGAGACACGGCGCGCCTCGGTCAGCACGGCATCGAGGTCGGCGCGGCTCGAGGTGCGTGACCCGACCTCCACGACGACGGCCGTCGACGCGGCCAGCATGGCCCGCCCGGTAGGCGTGCCGAGACCGGGCGAGCGGACGAGGACGACGTCGGCGCGCTTGGCGAGCTCGGCGAGACTGCGCCGCATCTCGGCCGAGGCCGCGAGATCGGCGAAGTCGGCGCGGATCCTGGTCGTCTCGGTCACCGGCTGCAGCCGGCTGTGGAACTCGCCGTCCGCGACGAGGACGTCGTCGACGACGGCCTCCTGGAGGACCAGCTCGGCCATCGCCGCGGTCACCGCCGGGAGGGCGAGGTCCACCGTGACCACCTCGTACCGGGCGCGGGTCAGCGACTCGGCCAGCGCGGCGAACGCCAGCGGATACCTCCGGCCGGGCACCGCGACGGTCACGACCGGAGGCCGGTCCGAGCCGACAGCGAGCACCACGGACCGCACGTGCGCGATCACGTCGCTGTCGGCCCGGACCGGGGCCCGCAGGACGCCGAGCGGCACGGGGCCGCCCTCCGCGCCGTCAGCGACGTCGGCCAGGCCGAGCCCCGACGGACGACGGGTGCGCGCGACCGCGACCGACAAGACGAGGAGCGCGCCGAGGAGCGCGGCGACGATGCCGGAGCGGAGCGGGTCCGCCCAGGGACCGGCACCGACGACCTGGCCCGGCGTCACCAGCTGTCCGGGGTCCAGGCCCACCGCCTGGGCGGCCGCGAGCTGTGCCCGCAGGGAGCTGATCTGGACGACGACCTCCTGGACCTGCTGCTCGATCAGCTCCCGTTCCGGCGCCGCGGCGGCGAGCTTGTCGAGACGCGCCAGGGCGGCGTCGCGCTCGTCCTCGCGCTGACTGACGAGCTCCTCGACGCGCGAGGTCCGCTCGTACACGGCCGACTCCGTGCGGGATCGACGGAACCGGAGGTAGACGTCGGCGAAGGCGGACGCCCGGGCGACCGCGGTCGCGTCGTCGGGTCCGTGCGCGGTGATCTCGAGGAGCTGCGTGTTCGGCGGCACCGCGACGGAGACCGCGTCGAGCAGGTCGCCGGGCTCGCCGTCGCCACCGAGCTGGTCGAGGACCGCCCGGGCCACCGCGTCCGACCGGAGCACCTGCGCCTCGGTCTCCAGGTTGACGAGGTCGTCGCCGCGCCCGCCCGGGCTGTAGGCGTTGCCCTCCAGCGGGTGCAGCATGATGACGGCGGTCGCGACGTGCTCGCCCTGGCGATGGCGGGCCCAGGCGACCGCGGCCGCGCCGCTCAGCCCGGCGACCAGTGCGGCGACGAGCACGAGTCGTGTCACCCGGCGCTGTCCCATCGCACCTCCCCACCTGCGGTCATCCCCACGACGACCGACCCACTATCGGACGCCGTGACGGCTCCGGGAGGGCACGTGCGCGGATACCCCCAATTTGTGGGATGGGCCCCGGCCGCGGCGCCACGACCGGCTCGGAGCGCGGGATTCCTGCCCAATATCGGTCATGCCGCGGGCCCCGCCTGTTGGCACGATCCTGGCCAGCCAGACGCCCTCGGGACCGAGGGCCGTGCGAGTGCGGGGACGGTGAGGCAGATGCGTTCAACCACCACCAGTCGGCGTCAACCGGTCCCAAGCCGACGATGGCGACGCATCACCCGGGCGGTCGTCCCCATCATCGCCGCCTTCGTGATCGTCCCCGCACTCGCGCCACTCACGCCGCCCGTCGAAGCGGCGCCCGGTGAGATCTCCTTCGTCGCCGCCGCCAGCACGGCCGGCAACCGCACGGCTCACACGGTGCGTGTCCCTGTCGAGGCGCAGGCCGGCGACGTGCTGCTGCTGACGCTCACGACGAACTCGACGACCAGCACCATCGCGGACCAGCCCGCCGGCTGGACGTCCCTGGCCGCACGGGACGGCAACGGCATCCGCAGCCGGCTGTGGTCGCGGACCGCCACCGCCGCCGACGGCGACACCAACGTCACGGTGACGACCAGCGCCGCCGCCAAGTCGGTGCTCACCGTCGCCGCGTACCGCAGCACCGGCGCCACGCCCTCGGTCACGGCCGTCTCCGGCGGCTCCGACACCTCCGGCACCGAGCACGTGGCGCCCGCGGCGCCGGTCGCGGGGGCCGGCTCCTGGCTGGTGAGCATCTGGGCCGAGAAGTCCTCGACCGACACCACCTGGACGCTGCCGGCCGGCGTCACCGAGCGCAGCGCCGCCGCCGCGGCCGGCACCGGCAAGGTGAGCGGCGTCTGGGGCGACTCGGCCGGACCCGTCGCCACCGGCACCGCCGCCGCACGGACCGCGACGACGAGCACGACCGCGTCCCGCTCGGCGACGTACTCCGTGGTGATCGCACCCGGCGACCTGACCGACGACCCGCCGGACGCCTCGTTCACGGCGAGCTGCAGCGGGCTGGTCTGCTCCTTCGACGCCACCGGGTCCCAGGACCCCGACGGCGACGCACTCACCTACGCGTGGGCCTTCGGCGACGGCGGCACAGCCAGCGGCAGTACGTCGCAGCACACCTACGCCACCGCGGGTCCGCGGACCGTGACGCTGACCGTCAGCGACGGGAGCCACCAGGACACCGCGACCCGCCAGGTCAGCCCCGACGTCACCGTCACGGCCGGCCAGGTCACCTACGTCGGCGCCGCCAGCACCGCCGGCAACCGCCCCGGTCACTCGGTCACCGTCCCCACAACGGTCGAACCGGGTGACCGGCTGGTCCTGTTCCTCGTCACGAACTCCACCACGAGCACGATCGAGGACACGCTCCCGGGCTGGGACCTGCTGCGGTCGCGCGACGGCAACGGCATGCGCGGCCGGGCCTGGACCCGCGCCGCGACCGCGGCCGACGCCGGCCGCACGGTCACCGTCACCGGCAGCGCGTACGTGAAGTCCGTGATGACGGTCGCGGCCTACCGCAGCACCGGGCCGGCCGTGGTCGGGGCGTCCGCCATCGGGGGTGCGGACGCCCCGGCCACCAGCCACACCACGCCCGCCACGACCGCGACCCACGCCAACTCGTGGCTGGTCAGCGTGTGGAGCGAGAAGTCCACCGACCCGACCACCTGGACCCTGCCGGCCGGCACGCCCACCCGCACCCAGGCGGCCGCGACCGGCACGGGCAAGGTCAGCGCGATCCTCGGCGACTCCGACGGAGCCGTGCCCGTGGGACCGCTCGCCGGACGCACGGCCACGACCAGCACCACGGCCTCGCGATCGACGCTGTTCTCCATCGTGCTCGATCCCGGTGTCGACGCGACGGAGACGAACGAGCCGCCGGTCGCGGAGTTCTCGACCGGGTGCGCCGGCCTCACCTGCGAGTTCGACGCGGGCCACTCCTTCGACGTGGACAAGGACCCGCTGACCTACACGTGGCAGTACGGCGACGGCCAGACCGGCACCGGCGTCAACCCGACGCACACCTACGCCACGCCGGGCACCCGCACCGTCACCCTCACCGTCGACGACGGCAACGGCCACACCGACCAGGCCACCAGCAGCGCGACCGCCGTGCCGCCCAACCCGCCGCCCGGCCACACGGCGCTGGTGCCGGACACCCCGCGCACCAACCAGCCGACCATCACCTCCGGGGAGATCTGGGACATCGAGGTCGTCGGCAACCGCGTCTACGTCGCCGGCTCGTTCACCTCCATCCGCCAGCCCAACAACGGCACGACGATCAACCAGGCCTACCTGGCGGCGTACAACTGGAGCACGGGTCAGGTCGACACCACCTTCCGGCCGACCTTCACCAACGGCCAGGTCGACGCCGTCGAGGCGTCGCCGGACGGCACGAGGCTCTACATCGCGGGCAACTTCGGGACGGTCAACGGCCTGAGCCGCAAGGCCATCGCGCGGATCAACCCGGCGACGGGCGCGCCGATCGACACCTTCACCGCGAACGCCAACGGCAAGGTCAACGAGCTCGCCGTCACCAACACGACGGTGTACGCCGGGGGCCGCTTCACCACCGTCAACAACGTGCCGCGCGGCGCGCTCGCGGCACTGGACGGTGCGACCGGCGCCGTCCGCGCGGACTTCGTCAACAACATCACCGGGGGCATCGGCACGAACGGCGAGCTCGCCGTCCAGCGGCTCAAGCTCACCCACGACGAGGGGCGGCTGCTCGTCGTGCACACGGGGCGCCAGGTCAACGGCAAGGACCGCTACGGCGTCGCGATCATCAACACCCGCACCAACCGGCTGACGCCGTGGCGGACCACGCTGTGGGAGGACAACCTCCAGTTCGTGGGCGGCATCCAGCGCGCCTACGGCGGCGACATCGGCCCGGACGACTCGTACTTCGTCGTGACCAGCGGCTCGGGCGGCGACCGGCCGCCCATCAACGACACGGTCATCGCCTACGCACTCGACGAGGACAGCGACGCGCAGCCGCTGTGGATCTCCCGCCACTTCGACTCCGTCTACTCGGTCGCCGCGACCGAGACCGGCATCTACATCGGCGGCCACTTCCAGTGGGCGGAGTCGGCGACCGCGCCGATCCCCTGGCCCGGCCTGGACGACGTCGGCTACGGCACCGGGCAGGGCCTGTCGGCGTACGCACTCGGCGACGCCGTGGTGAAGCGCTTCCACCTGGCCGCCCTCGACCCGGCGGACGGACACGCCCTCGAGTGGTTCGCACCGTCCAACTCCTACGAGGGCGACAAGCACATCGAAGCCACCCCGCGCGGCCTCTTCGTCGGAGGCGACGGCAACACCAAGGGCGGCTACAACGTCGGCCGGATCGCCTTCTTCGACTTCGGCAACGTGCCCGCCCAGAACGGGACCCAGACCGTGATCACCGACCCGATCGAGGGCCGCATCAAGCCGGTCGACGAGTCGTTCGACATCACCGGGACGGCGACCGCGGCCACGGGGATCCAACGGGTCGAGGTCGAGATCATGGACCGCAACTCCGGTCGCTACCTCAACGACGACCTGACCACCTGGGGCTCGACCGCGAGCAACACGATCAACGCGACGCTCGACGCAGGCACGGGGTCGACGCGGACCTGGCGGCTGCCCGTGACGATGACCGCCAACCGCGAGCTGCTCGTCCGTGCCCGCGGCGTGGCCGGCAACGGCACGGCCGACAACACCAAGGCGACGAAGAAGTTCGAGACGTTCGGCACGAGCGACCAGCCGCCCAACACCAACGTCACCGGCCCGGGGAGCCCGGTCGCGTCGCTGACCTTCACGATCACCGGCAGCGCGACCGACGACTTCGGCGTCAACGGGGTGAGCTTCACGCTGCGCGACAGCCAGAACCGCTACCTGCAGGACGACGGCACCGTCTCGGGGACCTACAACACCTTCCAGGTCGATCCCGACGTGGTCGGCGCGACCAGCACCACCTGGTCCTACGAGATCACCGTCCCCTACGAGGACGAGTGGTGGGCGCAGGCCCGAGCCACCGACACCGCCGGCCAGTCCGACCTCGATACTGCCGACCGGCGCTGGATCGTGACCGAGAACGGACAGGCACCGACCGTCTCGATCACGCAGCCCGCGATCATGGTGCCGCCGACGACCGCCCAGCCGGTGACGGTCACGCCCGGCCAGCCGCTGACGTTCTCGGGCTCGGCGACCGACGACGAGGCGCTGCGCGAGGTCTCGATCACGCTGCGCAACACCTCGACGGGCGAGCGGCTCGCCGCCGACGGCACATGGGGCACGACCGTGATCGCCGGGTCCTACCGGATCTCGCCGGTCAACCTGAACCAGGCGAGCTACAACTGGAGCTACACGACGCCGTTCAGCCTCAGCCCGGGCACCTACACGTTCACCGTCAGCGCCGAGGACCAGATCGGCCTCGGCACCTCCTCGGCCAACCAGGGCCGGCTCACCCTGAACGCCGCCATCCCGGGCGACAGCCCGCCCAACGCGACGATCACACCGACCGGCACGATCACCGGCCAGCAGGTGCTGGCGCTCAACCTCACGGGAGCGGCCACCGACGACAAGGGCGTGGCCCGCGTCGGCGTCGCCGTCCAGGACCGCGACACCAGCCGCTACCTCCAGCCGAACGGCACCTTGTCGGCCGCCTTCGCGACGCTCGACGCCACGCTCGCAGCGCCAGGCGCGACGAGCACCTCGTGGACGTTGACCGTGGCGCTGCCCACCCAGGGCGACTGGGCCGTGACGGCCTACGCGTGGGACACCGCCGGCCAGCAGGATCCGTCCACGACCGGCGCCACCGCGCGCTACCCGATCTACCCGGGTGACCAGCCGCCCGTCATGAACGAGGCGCTGCTCAACCCGATCGAGGGCACGGAGTTCCTCGACGGCAAGATCTTCGTCAGCGGCCGCGCGGAGGACGACCAGGCGATGCAGGAGGTCGAGGTCGGGATCGTGAACGCCGCCGGCCAGTACATGAGCTCGTCCGGGACGTTCACCAGCACGAACGCCAGCTGGCGCACGGCATTCCTCAACAGCCCCGGCACGCCCGGGTCGAACTTCTCCTACACGACCCCGGTCATCCCGCCCGGCGCGTACACCGTGCGGGTGCGCGCCATCGACCAGCACGACTTCGTCAGCGTGGTCTACGAGCGTCACGTGACCGTCGTCCACCCACCCAACAACCCGCCCGTCGCCAGCTTCACGGTCTCGTGCACGAACAACGTCTGCGGCTTCGACGCCCGCGGCTCGACCGACGAGAACGCGACCACGCTGACCTACTCGTGGAGCTTCGGCAACGGCAGCGGGTCCGGGCCGGTCCCGACCCGCACCTACACTGCGGCCGGGACGTACACGGTCGTCCTCACCGCCCGCGACGAATGGGGGGTCACCGGCACGGCCACCCAGACGGTGACGATCACGACGCCGCCCACCAACCGGCCGCCCAACGCCGTCCTCAACCCGCCGGCCTGCGCGAACCTGTCGTGCAACTTCTCCGCGGTCGGATCCGCCGACCCCGACACCGGGGACACCATCAACTACCGCTGGGACTGGGGCGACGGTACGCCGAACACGACGTCGGCCTCCGCCGCCCACACCTTCCCCGCGGCCGGGACCTACACCGTGACCCTGACGGTCACCGACGGCTGGGGCGCCGCGACGACCGTCACCCGGCAGGTGGTGGTCACGACGCCCTGAGAGTCGCTCCGAGGTGGTGATGCTCCACCAGGAGCCCTCGTCCGCAGTCAAAATTTGGGTACGTTCCCGCCTTCACCGGCGAGAATCCGGAGCGCCGCGCATAATCGCGTCATGACGCGTCCTCAACCGGACCGTCAGTCCCGTCACCCGTGGGGAGTTTCTCGGGCGGTCACTCGACGGTCATCGCCTTGTCTGGAAGTCTCGACCGAGCGCGCGCCCCTGTGGTGGGCGCTGCTCCTGGCCGGACTGATGCTGCACCCGTACGCGGTCCTCCTCATGGAGGACCCCTCGATCGACCCGATGACGACGGCCGGTCACATCTGCATGGTCCTCGCGGATCTCGTCCTGCTCGGCAGCGCTCTCGTGCTGTCGTTCGACGCCCGGCTGCGGCGCAGTCTGATCCGCGCGCGCATGGCCACCGCGGCCACGCTGGTCGCGGTCCAGGACCTCCCGCTGCTGGTCATCTCCGTGGCGGATCCGAGCCACGGCGGTCACAGCTATCGCCTGACGACCGGGCACCTGGCCACCGTGCTGGTCGTCCTCCTCGTCATCACCGTGCGGACCCGGGACCAGCACCCGCCGCGGTTCAGCCCCCTGCTGGGCGGGCTCATCCTGGGCTGTCTCGTCCTGGGCGTGCGGATGGGCCTGCTGGTCCTCGACCCGTCGCCCTTCCTGTCGGTGCGATGGGCTCCCGACGTCGCCGTCCTGGTGGTGATCACAGTCGGCATCGCGCTGGTCGCCATGGCGCTGCTCCGCTCCCCGCTGCCGCGCTGGGCAGCCGTTCGGGTCAGCTGCGGCATGTTCGCGCTCTTCGCCGCCCGCGTGTGGTCGACCCTCCTCGAAGCCGCGGAGCCGCCCCCGCTGGCGATGATCGGCGTGGTGCTGTGCAGTGCCCTCCTGGCCACGACCGTCATCGGGCTCCTCCTCACGACGCTCCACGACACCGCGGCGCGCGAGGCCCGACTGATGCTCCGCGCGGCCCAGGCCGAGGCGACGGTGCAGCACGACCGCGAGGTCGTCCACGAGATGCGGGCGGCGACGGCCGGCATCGTCGCCGGCGTCCATCTCCTGACCGGCGACACCGTGCCGCCGGGGCCGCGCCGGACCGCGCTCAGTCACATGGTGGACGCCGAGGTGGCGCGTCTGGGCCGCAGCTTCGCCGACTGCCCCGAGGAGCTCGACGTGCTCTCCGTCGACGAGGTGGTCGGCCCCCTCGTCGTCGCCCAGGACGCGCTGGGTCACCCGGTCACGTGGCGGCCGACCGGTCACGTCGCGGTGGGCCGGCACGACGCGCTCTCGGAGGTCCTCAACGTGCTGCTGACCAATGCCCACCGCCATGCCCGCGGGCACGCCACCACGGTGACGACGCGATCGGTCGGCGACGTCGTCGAGCTGCGGGTGTCGGATCGCGGCCCCGGCGTCGAGCCCGGACTGGAGGACCGGCTCTTCCAGTGGGGCGCGCGCGGGAGCGCGTCGACCGGGGAGGGCATCGGCCTGCAGCGCGCCCACCGGCTGATGCTCGAGCTGGGCGGCTCCTTGCGCCATGAGCGACCACCGTCGGGCGACGCAGGCGCGACCTTCGTCGTCACGCTGCGCGCGGCGACGTCGGCCCCGACGACCCCGAAGGAATCGGGGTCGCCGAGGGCACCGCGGACACCGGCCGACGTGCCGGCCATCGCTCGTCCGCCCGGTCCGACCCCGGCCGTCGCCGGCTCCCGCTGATGACGCCCGGGCATCCGCGTCCGATGCGGATCACCATCGTCGACGACCATGCGCTCTTCGCCGAGTCGGTGTCCCTCACCTTGGAGGCCGAGGGCTATCTGGTCCGGCGGATCGACCTGACCGACGAGCACACGACCCTCGCGACGGTGCTCGCCACGACCCTGCGCAGCGCCCCGCGGGTGGTCCTCCTCGACCTCGACCTCGGCCACGTCGGAGACGGCATGCGGTTGATCACGCCGCTCACCGCGGCCGGGGTCGCGGTCGTGGTCGTGACCGGAAGCAGCGAGGGCGCGCGGCGGGGCGAGTGCCTGCGCCGTGGAGCCAAGGCCGTGCTGGTCAAGACCTGCCCGCTGCACGAGGTGGTCACCACCGTGCGCCGGGCCCGGGACGGGCTGCCGCTGATGAACGCGCAGGAGCGCGGCTCGCTCATCGAGCTCGCCCTCCAGGACCGCGACGAGGTCCGCGAGATCCGCGCCCGGCTCGATCGGCTGACCCGCCGTGAGATGGAGGTGCTCGGCGCGCTGATGCGTGGGGCCCCGGTCCGCGAGATCGCCCGCGCCAGCGTGGTTTCCGAGGCGACGGTCCGGACCCAGGTGAAGTCGATCCTGGCCAAGCTGGAGATGAGCTCCCAGCTCGCCGCGGTCGGCGCGGCGTACAAGGTCGGCTGGCACCCACCGCAGGGCTGAGTCGCCGGACACGGCAACGACGGACATACCGCATTGGGGGCATGTCAGGCCTGCGACGCCTCCTTAGGGTCGGGAGCGCCCATCAGCCACCGAGCTCCAGGAGCGCGTCATGCGGGTGCTTCTCGTCTCCTCCTCAGGAGGCCACCTGGCGCAGCTGCTGTGCCTGCGGCCGTGGTGGGAGAAGCACGAGCGGCACTGGGTCACCTTCGACACCGAGGACGCCGTCGCGAAGCTCCAGGGCGAGGACGTCACCTGGGCACACCACCCGACCACCCGCAACCTGGTCAACCTGGGGCGCAACGCGAAGCAGGCACGCGCGGTGCTCGCCCGCTTCGGGCCGGACCTCGTCGTCTCCACCGGCGCCGCCGTCGCCGTGCCGTACTTCTGGTTGCGACACCGCCGGCACACCTCATCGATCTATCTCGAGGTGTACGACCGGGTCGAGACGCCGACGCTCACGGGCCGGCTGTGCCGCCCGGCCAGCGACCTGTTCCTGGTCCAGTGGCCCGAGCAGCAGCGCCTCTACCGCTCCTCCGTCCTGGTCGGAGGCCTGTGGTGACGCGGCAGCCACCGCTCGTCGCGGTCTTCCTCGGCACCGACCACCACCGGTTCGACCGCATCGTCGAGTGGACCGGGCGGCTCCAGGAGCAGGGCACCTTCCGGTTCCACGTCCAGCACGGCGCCACGCCGCTGCCCTCCCGGCTGAGCGGGACGCCGCTGTTGGGCCCGACGGAGCTCGCCGAGCTGCTCGACCGAGCTGACGCCGTCGTGACCCACGGCGGACCGGGCTCGATCATGGACGCCCGGGAGCGGGGCCACCTGCCCGTCGTCGTACCCCGGGACCCGCGACTCGGCGAGCACGTCGACGACCACCAGCAGCGCTTCGCGCGCTTCCTATCCCGGACCGGCCTGATCGTCACGGCGTACGACGAGCAGGAGCTCGCCGCGCGGCTCTCCCTCGCCGTCCTCACCGGCCGTGGCATCGGCGCGACGCACCGGGCGTCGACCACGCTCGCCCGATTCGAGGCCCTGGCCGAGAATCTGGTCCACCGATGACCGTCCTCTCGGCCCGCGCGACCGCGGTGGCCACGACCGGGCGCGAGGAGGCTGGCGGTCGGGCGACCGTGCACCGCACCGGCCGGGTCCTCGCGGCGGCGGACGCCGCGGCCGCGACGGTGGCCGTGCTCGTGGCGATCCTGCTGCCCGGTGCGGTCGGCCGGGCGGGGCCGGCCTTCCTCTTCGTGCCGCTGTGGGTCGCCGCCGTGTCCGCGACCGGCGACTACCGGCTGCCCGGGCATCTCGCCGCGCACGCCCGGCGGCTGGCCGTCGCGGCGCTGATGCTGCCCACCGCAGCGCTGCTGACCGCCGAGGTGATCGGCTACGCGGTCTCCGCCAGCGTCGTGACCTCGGTGTCGGTCGGCAGCGCCGCCGTGGGCGGGCTCACGCGCGGAGCGGTCGCCCTCGCGGCGCGGCGCGGGATCCGGCTCAGCGGCGTGACCCACCGGGTCGTGGTGGCGGGCGCGGCCGACACGCTGCAGGGGCTGGTCGAACGCCTCGGCCAGTCGCGCACGCACCGCTTCGCCGTGGTCGGTGCCTGCGTCGCCGTGGGCGACACCGCCGATCGGCCGCCTCTGGGCGGGATCCCGGTCGTCTCCGGGCTCGCCGCGTGCGTCCCGACGGCGCGCGTCAGCGGCGCCGACGCGGTGATCCTCGCCCCGGACGCCGCCCTGCCCGCGGCCGACCTGCAGCGCCTGTGCTGGTGCCTGGAGGAGGCCGGCGTCGCCATCTTCATGTGGACGGGGCTGCACAGCTCTCCGCCCGGCCGGCTCCACCTCGACGTCGGCGAGCGGCTCCCGCTGCTCCATCTCGGAGCGCCCCGCCGCCTCGGCCCGTCCCATCTGGTCAAGCACGTCCTCGACCGGGTCGCGGCGACCCTGGCGCTGCTGCTCCTCGCACCGCTGCTCCTGGTCCTCGCCACGGCCGTACGTCTCGACTCGCCCGGACCCGCGTTCTTCCGGCAGACCCGGATCGGTCGCGCCGACGTCCCCTTCACGATGTGGAAGCTGCGCACGATGTCCTGCGACGCGGACCAGGTCGTCGCCGACCTCCTCGACCTCAACGAGGCCGCGGGGCCGCTGTTCAAGATCCAGCAGGACCCCCGCGTCACCCGCGTCGGCCGGTGGCTGCGGCGCACGTCGCTCGACGAGCTGCCCCAGCTGATCAACGTCGCCCTCGGTCACATGTCCCTGGTCGGGCCCCGTCCGGCACTGCCGTCGGAGGTGGCGGCCTATCTCCCGGACGTCCGCCATCGTCTCGTCGTCCGCCCCGGCATGACCGGGCTCTGGCAGGTCTCCGGGCGCTCCGACCTCTCGTGGGAGGACGCCGTGCGCCTCGACCAGCAGTACGTCGACAACTGGTCGCTCCTCCTCGACGCGCGCATCCTGCTGCGCACCGCCGGCGCGGTGCTCCGCGGCCGTGGCGCCTACTAGGCCGCGAGATTCCCGTCCTGCCTCGAGTCGTCGGTCCTGACCCGTTGACCCAACACATCTGACCTCGGGAATTCACCAATACGGGTCATTCGCGCACGCCGCGGAACGGGTCGGATGAGGAGATGATCGTGCGTCGGAAGATCGGACTCCTGCTGGCCGTCGGCATCCTCGTGACCGCCGCTCCGGCCGGCACGCCCACACCTCCGGCCGGAGCGGCCGACACCGGCAACCCGGCGCCCCAGACCGGCCGGATCGTCGACGACGACCCGGTCGGGTTCACCCCACACGTCATGGACGGCGACGTCTTCACGATGACGCGGGTCGGCGACACGATCGTGGTCGGCGGCACCTTCACCCGGGTGCGCAACGCGGGCAGCACGACCGACCTCCCCCGCCAGAACCTCTTCGCCTTCGACGCCTTCACCGGCCAGGTCAGCACGACCTTCGTGCCCGACCCCAACGGCCGCGTCTACACCCTGGAGCCGGCGGCCGACGGCACCTCGGTCTACGTGGGCGGCGCGTTCACCAGTGCCCGGTCGGGCGGCGCGACGGTGTCGGTCAGCCGGCTCTACCGGGCCGATGTCGCCACCGGGACCCGGATCGCCACCTTCCAGCCCGGCACGATCAACGGACAGGTGCGCGACGTCTCGGTGACCGGGGGCCGGCTCTGGGTCGCCGGCAAGTTCACCCACCTCCAGGGCCAGCCGAGTCGCGCCCTCGGTGCGCTGAATGCGACCACGGGCGCCCGGGACCCGTACTACACCGCCGTCCTGGCGGGCGTGCACCGCGGCACGACGACCAATGTGCAGAAGATCGCGACCGACCCGAGCAACCGAAGGCTGGTGGCGATCGGCAACTTCGACACGGTCAACGGCACCAAGCGCCACCAGTTCGCGGTGTTCGACATCGCAGGCCCGGCACTCGGTCTCGCGCCCTACTACACGACCCTGTTCCAGTCGGCCTGCAGCGCGTCCTTCGAGACCTACATGACCGACGTCGAGTTCGCCCCAGACGGCAGCTTCTTCGTGGTCTCGACGACCGGTGCCTACGGCGGCTACTCCGCCAGCATGGCCGGGACCAGCGGGTGCGACGTCGTGGCCCGCTTCGAGACCGGCGCCACCGGCACCAGCATCCGCCCCACGTGGACGGCGTACACCGGCGGCGACACCACCTGGACCGTCGAGGTGACCGCCGACGTCGTCTACACCGGCGGTCACATGCGCTGGCAGAACAACCCGGCGCGCGGTGACGCCGCCGACGAGGGAGCCGTGTCCCGTCCGGGCATCGCGGCGCTCAGCACCCGCACCGGCATGCCGTACTCGTGGAACCCGACGCGCACGCTCGGCGCCGGCGTCCGGGACATGATCGCCACCCCCGAGGGACTGTTCGTCGGCTCCGACACGGACGTCTTCGCCGGCGAGACCCACCGTCGTGTCGCCTTCGTCCCCCTCTCCTCCGGCGCGGTCCTGCCCGCGCAGCAGGACGGCAAGCTGCCCGGCGACGTGTACCGCGTCGCCAGCGGCGCCGCGCAGCTGCTCCGGGTCGCCTTCGACGGCACCCAGGCGGCCCCGCCCGTCGACGCACCCAACGGGACCGGCTGGGGCACCGTCGTGGGCGCGTTCATGGTCAACGGCGACCTCTACACGGCCTACGCCAATCGCACCCTGACCCGGCGCGCCTTCGACGGCGTGACCTACGGCCCGCCGACGACCGTGAACGCCGCCGACCAGCTCGTCTACCAGGACGACTGGCACAACGGCGACATCCCCACGATCACGAGCCTGTTCTACGACCGCGGCTGGATCTACTTCACCAAGTCCGGCTCGTCGCTTCTCTACCGCCGCGGCTTCGAGCCCGAGTCCGGCGTCATCGGCCAGCAGCGCTTCTCGGTGCCGTCGGTCGCCGGGGTCGGCTACGGCACGATGCGCGGCGCGTTCGTGGCCGACGGGAAGCTCTGGTTCGCCGGCGGCAACGGCTCCCTGATGCGGGCCGACTGGGGCGTCCACGGTGCCGTCGCCGGCACCGCCACCCCGGTCCTCCCCTCCGGCTCCGGCTGGTCGTCGCGGGCCATGTTCCTCTTCCAAGGCCCCTGAGCGACCGCGAGGATCCGCGGGCTCCGTCGCGGATCCGCTCTGCCGCCGTCCTCCGCCACGCGCGAGCTCTGCCGAGAGCCCGGTGCCAGCAGTGCCCCGCCCCACCCTAGGCGCCAACGGAGAGCGACGCTGCTGCGGGAGGGACGCGTATGCACATGCGAATGCATAACTATGAAGCTCTGGCCTTTCTAGGCTTGTTAAATCCATAACTATGCATAACTATGGTGTCATGAGCCCGGACGAACTCGCCGACATCATCCGCAGTGGCGAGTCGCTGACGGTGGAGTTCAAACGTGGATCGCGCTCGTCGCTCAGTGACAACGACATCGTCGAGGCAGTCGTCTGCCTCGCGAACGGCGAAGGAGGCGTTCTGCTCCTGGGTGTCGAGGACGACGGCACCATCACCGGACTGGAGCCGCGCCATGACTCGGTGACGCGATCGAACCTCCTCCAGGCGATGATCCTGAACCGGACCGACGCCCCGGTGCCAACCAAGGTCGACATCGTGGAGCTCGCACAGCAGACCGTCGCCGTCATCGATGTGCCGAAGGCCAGCGTTCCGGTCGGCTCGAAGACCGGCAAGTACCTGCGGCGGTCCCTGCGTGTCGACGGAAAGCCCGAATGCGTGGGATATCCGCTCCACGAGATGCTCTCGGTCGGCTTGACCGCTCAAGGGCGGGACTACGCAGCGACACCAGCGCGAGGGGCACACCTGGACGACCTGGACGAGGCGGAGTTCGACCGCTTCCGCGACTTGTGCGCTCGCGGCAAGGGAGACCGGACGATCGCCGAGCTGGGCAATGCGGAGATCCTCAGGAGTCTCCGCCTCGTCCTCCCCGAGCAGGACAATCAGCTCACGCTGGGAGCCATCCTCCTGTTCGGAAAGCCCACGTCCCTGGAGCGTCATGTGCCGACGGCTGAGGTCGTCTTTCAGGAACTTCGCGGCAGCGCAGTTACGACGAACGAGACGATGCGCTTCCCCCTGTTCCGAGCCGCCGAGCGCATCTTCGATCTCATCGACGTCCGCAACTCCGAACGGGAGCTCATGGTCGGGCTGCACCGGATCGGCGTGCCGCGCCTGCCTTCGGGAACCATCCGCGAGTCGGTCGCGAACGCCTTGGTTCACCGCGACTACTCCGAGAGCGGGCCTGTAGCGATCCAACTGACCGACGATCGCTTCCGCGTCAGTAGCCCCGGCGGCTTCCCTCCGGGCATCACGCTCCTGAACTTCCTCGACGACTCCAAGCCCCGTAGCCCCATCCTCGCCGAAGCTCTCAAGAGAGCCGGGATCGTCGACCGCGCTGGTCGAGGCATCCGAGAGATGTACCTCCAACTGCTCCGAGCCGGCCACGGTGGTCCGGATTACTCAGCCACCAACAATCACGCCGTCATCGTCCAGATCACCACGAGCGACGCCGACTTGGAGATGGTCCGGTTCGTCCTCGAGTACGAGGAGACGACGGGCAACGTCCTCGATCTTCCTCAACTGCAGATTCTCCACGAGCTCAAGGCGATGGGACCTGAGACCACGGGCGAGTTGTCCGAGGTCCTCCACGAGTCCGACTCGGCGGCCCGCTCACACCTGGCGCGTCTGATCGAGATGGGCTTGGTCGAGTCTCGGGGCTCTGGCCGCAACCGCCGTCACCACCTGACCGCAGCGTTCTATCGGCTGGCGCAATCCAGCGAGTACGTACGTCTCCAGGACACCGATCCCATCCAACAGGAGCACATGATTCTCGCCTACGTGGACCAGTTCGGGAGCATCACCCGCGGAAAGGCTGCCGAACTCTGCCACCTCAGTCCGGGCCAGGCGCGAACGGTCCTCAAGCGACTCACAGAAGCGGGCGAGCTGGCGTTGCGAGGTGAGCGGCGAGGCGCCTATTACGTTCGCGCGCAAACTGCTGGCGGCCGATCTCCGGCCACCCATCCGTGAGCACCACCCGGCGACCGTGACCGGCTGGCACGGGGCCCGAAGGCCACGCCGGCGGCGCGGACGAGCAGGGTGCCGGTGGCCACGATGGGGACCGTGCTCGCGACGATCGGTCCCGAGCGGCGCCTGCCGCTCCAGCTCGGCCTGTGGAACCGGGCTCCACTAGGCAGCCAACGCCAGGGGGCCGGCACGCCGGCTGTTCAGTAGACGGTGACCTCGGTGACGCTGGCCTTGAGCTTGACGCCGCTGCCCGACGTGGAGGCGCTACGTGTCTCCACGTCGTAGGAGCCGCCGTCGAGGGTGAGCGTTCCGAGCTGCGGTCCACTTTCGTCGCCAGTCACCCTGAAGGTGATGTCGAACAGTGCGTCCTCGATCTCGGCGAGCTCGCCGGCGTAGATGGGCTCGACCTTGTACTGGATGTTGCATCCCGCCGAGCCGAAGCACTGCTTCTCGACGATCTTCACCTTGAGCTGGAAGTCGTCGGGTCCGAGGTCCAGTGTCGGCTCCTCAGCCTCCTCCGGCTCGCTATCGGCTTCCTTGGCTGCCCAGTAGTCCGAGACGTCATCGCTGGCCTTCGTCGACCGCGTCTCGCTGCTCGAATCCGCGTCGGGTGCAGTAGAGCGACCGATCGCGAACCCGAGGGCGATCGAGGCGATGATCGCGACCAGTCCGAGGTTGACGAGCAGTAGCGGGCGGCTGCGGCGGCTGGGTCCTGTGGCCGGCACGACCTTCGGCGGTTCAGTGGGCTTCGGCCCGAGGGGCGACGGGTCGGTCATGGGATCGGAACGTAGAGCGGAGACTCACCCGCCGTCCCGAGAACGCTGTCAACTTGTCACTCACGTGACAAGCTCGATGGCAAGCACGGCTTGGCCAGCGGCCTGTCCACCGGCCATCAGATGATTGGCGGCAGCACGCTCGTAGCATCCGCCCCGAAAGCAGGAACCGCCCCCTTCCTGCTGTCTGCGCAGGTCGGGGGCGGTTTCTCGTGCCGTGGCAGGTAGTGGATTCGAACCACTGTAGGCAATGCCGGCTGATTTACAGTCAGCTCCCTTTGGCCGCTCGGGCAACCTGCCGGGCTGTCGTCACGGCCACTTCCGGGACCCTCGAAGGACCCTGAGTTGGCGCGCGGGCGACGACGCGAAACAATAGCGCAGCAGACCCGCCGGACCGAAAACAGCGCAGGTGACACCCATGGCCGACTCCTCCTTCGACATCGTGAGCAAGATCGACCGCCAGGAGGTCGACAACGCTCTCGGGCAGACCGCTCGCGAGATCGCGACCCGCTTCGACTTCAAGGGCACCGGCGCCACGATCGAGTGGAAGGGCGAGCACGCGATCGAGATCAGCGCGTCCGCCGACGACCGTGCCAGCGCCGTGCTCAGCGTCTTCCAGGACAAGCTGATCAAGCGCAACCAGTCGCTGAAGATCCTCGACGCCTCCGAGCCGCGCCAGTCGGGCCAGGTGTCGAAGATCGGCATCACCCTCAAGGAGGGCATCAGCTCCGAGGACGCCAAGAAGGTCTCCAAGCTGATCCGCGACGAGGGCCCCAAGGGCGTCAAGGCGCAGATCCAGGGCGACGAGCTGCGGATCTCGTCCAAGAAGCGCGACGACCTCCAGGCCGTGCAGGCACTGGTCAAGGCGCAGGACTACGACTTCGCGGTGCAGTTCACCAACTACCGCTGACGTCGGCCCGCCATGCCCCGTCCCGACCGCTACCTGGTCGGCGCGATCACGGTCGCGGTCCTCATGGTCGCGCTGGTGGTCGGCGTCGGCGTGGCGTTCGCCTACGACGCCGGCTCCCGTCGCGCGCCGCTGGCGGAGGCCACCGGGGTGACGCCCGCGGTCACCGGGGCCGCACCGGCCCAGCCGGCCGCGCCCGTCCGGCCGGCGACGGCCCCGGACCCCTACCGGCCCGACGACGTGTGGCTGGCCGAGGTGGCGGGGCGCACGGGGATCCCGCTGCGTGCGCTCACGGCGTACGCGCGGGCCCACCTGCGGGCCGCCGCCGAGCAGCCGGGCTGCCGGGTGGCGTGGAACAGCCTCGCCGCGATCGGCGGGGTCGAGTCCACCCACGGCAGCGTCCACGACTCCGTCCTCGGCGACGACGGCGTGGCACGCCCGACGATCCTCGGCCCGGTCCTCGACGGCGGCGCGTTCGGGGCGGTGCGCGACACCGACGACGGCGCCCTCGACGGCGACCGTACCTGGGACCGGGCGATCGGGCCGATGCAGTTCATCCCGTCCACCTGGGAGCGCTGGGGCGCCGACGGCGACGAGGACGGCGTGGCCGACCCCAACCAGATCGACGACGCGGCGCTCGCCGCCGCGCGCTACCTGTGCCACGCCGGCGACCTCGCCGCGCCCCAGACCTGGCGCCGCGCGATCTTCAGCTTCAACCACTCCGACGCCTATGTCGCCGACATCGCGGACCTGGCGAACGTCTACGCGTCGCGCGCGTCCAGCTGATCCACGACATACTCCGCGATCGCCAGGCTGGAGGTCGCCGCCGGCGAGGGCGCGTTGCGGACCGCGGTGACCCCATGGGCGCGGTGGATGACGAAGTCGTCGACCAGCGAACCGTCCGCCTCGACGGCCTGGGCGCGCAAGCCCAGCCCCGCGCGGGTCACATCCGCCGGGCCGATGGCGGGGACGTAGCGCTGTGCCACGCGCATGTACGCCGCGCGCGACAGCACGCCGCGCAGCTCGCCGACCCCGGTACGCCAGTGCCGGCGGGCGAACCGCCAGAAGCCGCCGTAGCCCAGGGTGTCGGCGAGATCGCGCGGCGAGACCGACGCGCGGCCGTAGCGATCGCGGCTGAGGGCGAGGAAGGCGTTCGGCCCCACCTCCAGTCCGCCTCCGACGCGGCGGGTGAAGTGCACCCCGAGGAACGGGTACGTCGGGTCGGGCACCGGGTAGACCATGCCGCGCACGAGATCCTGCTTGGCTGGGGCGACCGCCATGTACTCGCCTCGGAAGGGCACGATCCGCGGCGTCGTCGGACCTCCGACGAGCCGGCCGAGCCGGTCGGACTGGAGCCCGCCGCACAGCACCAGCTCGTCCACCCGGTGCCGCCCGGTCGCCGTACCGACCTCGAGAGCGCCGGGCACCCGGTCGACGGAGGTGACCTGGGCGCCCAGGTGCACCTCTCCCCCGGCGGCGACGACCTCGGCGGCCAGCGCCTCGGCCACCGCGACGTAGTCGGTGATCGCAGTGCGCGGCGAGTGCAGCGCGGCGAGGCCCGCGGCGTGCGGCTCGACCTCGCGGATCGCCGCGGCGTCGAGCCGGCGCAGCCCCGGTACGCCGTTCTCCCGTGCGGTTCGCGCCAGCGCCTCGAACCGCGGCAGCTCGGCGTCGTCGACCGCGACGACGAGCTTGCCGCACTCGTCGTACGCGATGGCGTGCTCGGCGCAGTACTCGCGCAGCAGCGCCCGGCCGCGGGCGCACAGCTCCGCCTTCAGGCTGCCGGGCCGGTAGTAGATGCCGGCGTGCACGACGCCGGAGTTGTGGCCGGTCTGGTGCGCGCCGACCCGCGCCTCCTTCTCCAGCACCACCACCCGCACGCCCGGCCGCCGACGGACCAGCTCACGCCCGACGGCGAGGCCGAGGATCCCGCCGCCGACGATCCCGATCGTGCCCGCACCCACGGAACCATCCTCCCCGACGCGACGGCTCGGCCATGATGGGCCCATGAACCCCTCCGCGCGGATCGACATCGACGCGCCCCTGGACGTCGTCTGGTCGGTCATGACCGACACCGAGCGGTACGCCGAGTGGAACCCCTTCGTCGAGCGCGCCGAGACCGCGCAGCCGCCCGCGGTCGGCAACCCGATCGTGCTGCACGTGGTCTGGGCGAACGGCGGCCGCACCCGCTCGCCCGAGCGGATCACCGCCCTCGACGGTCCGGTCACCGACCCCGCGACCGGTACGACGACCGCGCTGATGTCGTACGTCTACGAGGGCCTGCCCGCGAAGCTGGGCCTGGTCAGGGGCGTGCGCCACCAGCGGCTCACGCAGCGGCCGGGCGGGCCCACGACGTACGAGACCGTCGAGGAGTTCCGCGGGCCGCTGGTCCGCCTCGCCGGGCCGGGGCGCGTGGCCGACGGCTTCCGTCGCCACGCCGAAGGGCTCAAGGCGAGGGCGGAGCGGACTGCTGCTTCGCGGCGGGAGGGATGAGCTCGGAGGCGTTCTTCGCAGACCACAGCGCGAACCCGAACACCGCGGCGCCGCAGGCGATGTCGACCACGACGTGGGTCTGGCGCCACCAGGCCATGTCCGTCGCCCCGGGCACGGTGTAGTGCGCAATGCCGACCAGGCCGGACAGGGAGTATCCGGTCAGCGCGATCGCGGCGCTCGTGATGTGCCGGCGGAACCACAGCAGCAGCCCCACCGCGCCGAAGGCCGTGAACACGAACCAGCCGACCGCCACCAGGGTCGCGGACGGGGCCGGCACCGCCGCGTCGGGATCGGGCACCGGGTAGTCGTCGTAGTTGACGTAGTTGTCGACGTAGTGCACGACCGACACCAGCACCGCGATCCCGAGCAGCCAGCACAGGACCCTGGTCGCCCGCAGATAGCTCACGCGCCCAGACTAGGAGACGGCACCGGACGGACCCGCACTTGTAACTACGTGTTCGGTCATCCACCCGGGCGCTGTTGCGCCATTTTCGGCACCACAGCACCCGGGTAGATGACGTAACACTTAGTTACAAGGGGCGGACGTGGCCTCAGGCGGTGGCGACACCGAGCACCGGCACGGCCGTCGCCCCCGTGGTCGGGCTCAGCCACACCCGACTGCCGAGCTCCAGGTCGAGCGCCCGCGCGTGGGTGCGGGAGAGGACGACCAGCACCGGCTCCTCCTGTCCCTCCACCTCGACGGTGAGGCGCACCTCGAAGCCCACCCGCAGCGCGCGGAGCACGACGCCGGCCGACGAGCCGGGGACCCCGGGCGCGACCGCGACCTCGATGTCGTGCGGACGCAGCCGCAGCGGCCCGAGCCGGGTCACGGCGCCGAGGAAGCCCATCACGAAGTCGTTCGCCGGCTCGTCGTACAGCTGGTCGGGGCTACCGATCTGCTCGATCCGGCCCTCGTTGATGACCACGATCTCGTCGGCGACCTCGAGGGCCTCCTCCTGGTCGTGGGTCACGAAGACGGTCGTCACGTGCACCTCGTCGTGCAGCCGGCGCAGCCAGTCGCGCAGCTCCTTGCGGACCTTCGCGTCGAGCGCGCCGAACGGCTCGTCGAGCAGCAGCACCGACGGCTCGACGGCGAGTGCCCGCGCCAGCGCGAGGCGCTGCCGCTGGCCGCCGGAGAGCTGCGAGGGCAGCCGATGGGCGAACTGGGAGAGGTGCACGAGCTCGAGCAGCTCGGCCACCTTCGCCTTCACCTCGGCCTTGGGCCGCTTGCGGATCTCCAGCCCGAAGGCGACGTTCTTCGCGACCGTCATGTGCTTGAACACGGCGTAGTGCTGGAACACGAAGCCGACGTTGCGCTTCTGCGGCGGCAGCTTCGTGGCGTCCACGCCCTCGATCTCGACCGAGCCGCCGTCGGCGGACTCCAGGCCGGCGATGATCCGCAGCAGGGTGGACTTGCCGCCGCCGCTGGGCCCCAGGAGGGCGGTCAGCTGACCGGTGGGCAGGGACACGTTGATGTCGTCGAGCGCGACGAAGTCGCCGTAGCGCTTGCCGACACCGCGTACTTCGATGCTCATGAATGATCTTCCTTGCGAATGAGGGACACCACGACGAGGGCCAGCACGGAGGCCAGCACGAGCACGAACGCGGCGGCGTACGCCGTGGGCTCCTCGTAGTTGTTGTAGCGGTTCTGGATCAGAAGGGTGGCGGTCTCACCGCGGAACTCGGCGCCGGGACTGACGATCTTCACCGCCCCGAACTCGCCGAGCGAGCGGGCCATGCTGAGCACGACGCCGTAGACGACCGCCCACTTGATGCTGGGCAGCGTGATCCGACGGAAGGTCTGCCATCCGCTCGCCCCGAGGCTGCTGGCCGCGAGCTCGGCATCGGTGCCGATCTCCTCGAGTACCGGCACGATCTCGCGGATCACCAGCGGCAGGCTGACGAAGGCGGTCGCCATGATCAGCCCGGGCGTGGTGCCGATGACGTAGAAGCCGACCGACTCCAGCGCCTCGCCGAACCAGCCCTTGCCGGTGCTGTAGGCCAGTACGAGGGCCAGGCCGACGACGACCGGGGAGACCGACATCGGCAGGTCGATGAGGACCGAGAGGATGCGCCGGCCGGGGAACTGGTAGCGGACGAGCAGCAGCGAGATGCCCACGCCGAACAGCGTGTTGATGACGACGGCCCAGAACGCGACCGTGACGGTCAGGTTGAAGGCATAGGTCACCGACGGGTCGCTGAGCCGCTCCCAGAAGGCGGCGAACCCGCCCTCGGCGCCCCGGTCGGCCGGGGCGAAGGTCTGCTTGCCGACCTCGAAGAGCGGCCAGATCACCAGCACCGCGAGGTAGGCGATCACGAACGCCCGCAGGACGTAGGTCACCGGCCCCTTGCGGCTCCGGATCGATCGGGTGTCAGCCACGGCGCGCCACCCGCCTCGAGATCAGGTCGAGGATCACGATCGTCACGATCGCCACGACCAGCAGGAGGACGGCGACGGCCGCCGCACCCGCCTGGTTGTCACCCTCGAGGAACTTCAGGATCTTCAGCGACGCGACCTCGGTCTCGTAGGGCGTGTTGCCGGAGATGAGGACGAGGGACCCGAACTCGCTGATCGCCCGGGCGAACCCGAGCGACGAGCCGGCCGCGATCGCCGGCACCAGACTGGGCAGGATGATCCGCCGGAAGGTGGTGACCCGCGAGGCGCCGAGCGAGGCCGCGGCCTCCTCGACGTCGGCGTCGAGCTCGATGAGGACCGGCTGCACCGTGCGTACGACGAAGGGCAGGGTCACGAACAGCAGCGCCAGGAAGATGCCCTGACGGGTGTTCACGATGTTGATCCCGACCGGGCTCTCGGGGCCCCAGAGGCTCAGCAGGACGAGGCCCGCGACGATGGTCGGCAGCGCGAACGGGATGTCGATGACGACGTCGAGGACCCGCTTCCCCGGGAACTGGTCGCGGACCAGGACCCACGCGACGATGGTGCCGATCACGGCGTTCACCGCGGTCACCAGCAGCGCCTCGACGACCGTGAGTCGCAGGGCCGCGAAGGTCTGGGCGTCGGTCAGCGTGCCCCAGAAGCGGTCGAAGCCGCCTTCCGCAGCAGCCCCCACGACCGCGGCGAGCGGCAGCAGCACGAGGACGCTGAACCAGACCAGCGCGACCCCCAGACCCACGCCCGAGGTGGGCGTGAGGCGGAACAGCCCGCTGGGCCGGCTCGTGGTGCGAGCCGGCCCAGTGGGAGCGACGAGGGTGTCGGTCACTGCTTGGTCGCCTCGGCATACAGCTGGTCGAAGCGGAGCTTCTCTCCGTCCTTGCCGAACCACTCCGCGTTGATGGCGCTCCACCCGCCGAGGTCGGCGGCCGTGCTCAGCGACGCCGGCACCGGGAACGGCGCGGACGGGTCGTTCGCGCCCTCGACCTCGATGCCGGAGATGTCCAGGTCACCGACGGGACGGAAGCCCTTCTTCACGAACGCGGTCTGGCCCTCGTCGCTGAGAATGAAGTCCAGCCAGTCCTGGGCCACGGGACTGGCGTCCTCGAGGACCGCACCGGGGTTCTCGATGAGGAAGGTGTGGTCGGGGACGATGTAGTCGAGGTCCTCGCCGTTCTGCTTGGCGAGGATCGCCTCGTTCTCGTAGGTGAGCAGCACGTTGCCGACGCCCTTCTTGAAGGCCTCGGTCGCCTCGCGGCCACTGGCCGCCCAGGTGGTCACGTTGGAGAACACCTTCTTCAAGAAGGCGTCCGCCTCCTCCTCGGTCGCACCGTTCTGCTTGGCATAGGTGTAGAGCGCGAGGATGTTCCACTTCGCCGATCCGGAGCTGGCCGGGTCCGGCGTGACGATCGTGACGTCGTCGCGGGTCAGGTCGTCCCAGTCCTCGATGCCGAGCGGGTTGCCCGCCTGCGTCGCGATCACGGCGACGGAGCTGGACACGATGCCCTTGGTCGGGCCGGCGTTCCAGTCGTCGGCGACGAGGCCGGCATCGACCAGGCGGGTCAGGTCCGGCTCGAGGGAGAAGACGACGTAGTCGACGTCCTTGCCCTTGGTGTCGACGACCTTGCGGCTCTGGTCGCCCGATGCACCGTACGAGCCCGAGAAGGTCACGTCCTTGCCGGCGTCGGTCTTGTTGAACTCCGCGGCGGCCGCCTTGTTGGCCGCCTCCGGGACGGCGAAGCCGACGATGTTGACCGTCTCCCCGTCGTCGCTGCCGCTGCCGCCGTCGGCGCTCGCGCAGGCCGTCAGCGCCAACGCTCCCGTGACCGCCAGGGCCGCGGCCTTGATGACTCGCTTCATCGCTCTCATTCCTTGCTGTTCGGGCGGGCCTCTCGGGGGCCCGTTCCAGTCAAACTAGATCGGAATAATACATATTAGCGAGTTAGGAGACTCGCTCTCAGACAAATCGACGAGTCACCGAGCGAGGCGGCGCCTGCAACTACTTGTTCGCGCCACTACCTCACCCGTCTACCGGTACGGCAGTGGCACGAACAGGTAGTTACAAGCGCGGCGGCGCCGACCCGACCGGCCGAGGGCGCCCATCAGGCGGCTCAGCCGCCGCGTCCTCACGGCGGCGGACTATCGTGGTGAGCGTTCGTCGAGCCGCGTCGTCCAGCGCGGTCGGCGCGAACGGGACAGGCGTCCGGCCAAAAGTGGAACGTGTTCTAGATTCGCTCTAGAATCGGCCCACCTGAGGCTGTCATCGCCCGCGCGATCGCGGTCGATGTCGAGAGAAGTGGAGCAGGTGTGAGCCAGACCAAGCAGGTCAAGCAGCTGGACCGGGTGATCATCCGGTTCGCCGGGGACTCCGGCGACGGAATGCAGCTGACCGGTGACCGGTTCACGCAGGAGTCGGCCGTGTTCGGCAACGACCTGGTGACGCTGCCCAACTTCCCCGCCGAGATCCGGGCGCCCCAGGGCACCATCCCCGGTGTCTCGTCGTTCCAGATCCACTTCGCCGACCACGACATCCTCACCGCGGGCGACCGCCCCGACGTGCTCGTGGCGATGAACCCCGCGGCGCTGAAGGCCAACCTGGGCGACCTGCCCAAGGGCGCGACGATCATCGTCGACACCCACGACTTCACCAAGCGCAACCTCGACAAGGCCGGCTACTCCTCCAACCCCCTCGACAAGCTCGGCGAGGTCGACGACATCCTGGCCGGCTTCCAGGTGCAGCCCGTCGACCTGACCGGCATCACCGTCGAGGCGGTCAAGGACTTCGGCCTCTCCCGCAAGGACGCCGCGCGCGCGAAGAACATGTTCGCGCTCGGCCTGCTGTCGTGGATGTACGGCCGGCCGACCGAGCCGACCATCGCGTTCCTGGAGAGGAAGTTCGCCAAGGTCGCCGACATCCTCGGCGCCAACATCGCCGCCTTCAAGGCCGGCTGGAACTACGGCGAGACCACCGAGACCTTCGTCGTCCAGTACGAGATCAAGCCTGCCCGCATGCAGGCGGGCACCTACCGCAACATCACCGGCAACCTGGCCCTGTCGTACGGCCTCGTGGCCGCGGGCGTGCGCTCCGAGCTGCCCGTGTTCCTGGGCTCCTACCCGATCACCCCGGCCTCCGACATCCTCCACGAGCTGTCCAAGCACAAGGGGTTCGGCGTCACCACCCTCCAGGCCGAGGACGAGATCGCCGGCATCGGTGCCGCGATCGGCGCCGCGTTCGCCGGCCAGCTCGCCGTCACCACCACCTCCGGGCCCGGCATCGCGCTCAAGTCCGAGGCCATCGGCCTGGCCGTCATGACCGAGCTGCCGCTCGTCGTGGTCAACGTCCAGCGCGGCGGCCCCTCGACGGGCCTGCCCACCAAGACCGAGCAGGCCGACCTGTTGCAGGCGATGTACGGCCGCAACGGCGAGGCGCCGGTCCCGATCGTGGCGCCCCAGTCGCCGGGCGACTGCTTCGCCGCGGCGGTCGAGGCCGCCCGGATCGCGATCACCTATCGCACCCCCGTCTTCCTGCTCTCCGACGGCTACCTCGCCAACGGCTCGGAGCCGTGGGCCATCCCGTCGGTCGACGAGCTGCCGAAGATCGAGGCGAACTTCGCCACCGAGACCAACCACGAGGGCGCGAAGGGCGCGGAGTTCTGGCCCTACCTGCGTGACGAGGACACCCTCGCCCGCCCCTGGGCGATCCCGGGCACCGCCGGCCTCGAGCACCGCATCGGCGGGCTCGAGAAGGGCGACGGGCACGGGAACATCTCCTACGACCCTGCCAACCACGACAAGATGGTGCGGATCCGCCAGGAGAAGGTGCAGCGCATCGCCGACTCCCTCCCCCCGCTCGAGGTCGACGACCCCTCGGGTGAGGCGAAGGTCCTCGTCATCGGCTGGGGCTCCACCTACGGCCCGATCGGCGCCGCCTGCCGCCGCGTGCGGCGCGCCGGCTACAACGTGGCCCAGGTGCACCTGCGCCACCTCAACCCGTTCCCCAAGGACCTCGGCGAGATCCTCAAGGGCTACGACAAGGTGCTGGTCCCGGAGATGAACCTCGGCCAGCTCTCCAAGATGCTGCGCGCGGAGTACCTCGTCGACGCCATCGGCTACAACCACGTCTACGGCCTGCCCCTCAAGGCCGCCGAGCTGGCCGAGGCCGTCGGCGCCCTGGTCGGCCAGGCCGAGGGTCGCGACGTCGACCTCGGCGAGCACGGAACCAACGCCCCCGCCGACCACGAGGAGGCTCCGGTCAAGTGACCACCATCGACCTCGGAAACCCGTCCCTGCGCTCCGGCACCGAACTGGTCCCCTCGCTCGGTGAGGGCGAGACCCAGACCGGCAAGGACTTCTCCAGCGACCAGGAGGTCCGCTGGTGCCCCGGCTGCGGTGACTACGCCGTCCTCAAAGCCGTCCAGTCCTTCCTCCCCGACCTGGGCCTGCGCCGCGAGAACATCGTCTTCGTCTCCGGCATCGGCTGCTCCAGCCGCTTCCCGTACTACCTCGACACCTACGGCATGCACTCGATCCACGGCCGCGCGCCGTCGATCGCCACCGGCATCGCCACGGCTCGCGAGGACCTCTCGGTCTGGGTCGTCACCGGCGACGGCGACGCGCTGTCCATCGGCGGCAACCACCTGATCCACGCGCTGCGCCGCAACGTGAACATGACGATCCTGCTGTTCAACAATCGGATCTACGGACTCACCAAGGGTCAGTACTCCCCCACCTCCGAGACCGGCAAGGTCACCAAGTCCACCCCGGTGGGCTCGATCGACCACCCGTTCAACCCGGTCTCGCTGGCCCTCGGCGCCGAGGCGACGTTCGTCGCGCGCACCATCGACTCCGACCGCAAGCACCTGACCGCGGTGCTCGCCGCGGCCGCCGCCCATCGCGGCACCTCGCTCGTCGAGATCTACCAGAACTGCCCCATCTTCAACGACGGCGCGTTCGACGCGATCAAGGACAACGACACCAAGGCCCACGCCATCATCCCGCTGGTCCACGGCGAGCCGATCACCTTCGGCACCCGCGACGAGGCCACCGGCCTGGGCGACAAGGCCCTGGTCCGCGCCGCCACCGGCGGCGTCGAGGTCGTCGAGACGGCCTCCGTCGCACGCGAGGCGATCCTCGTCCACGACGCCCACCACCCCGACCCCTCGACCGCCTTCGCCATCAGCCGACTCACCGACGCCGGCTACCTCAACCGCAGCCCCATCGGCATCTTCCGCCAGGTCGACCGCCCCACCTACGACGACCAGGCCCGCGCCCAGGTCAGCGCCGCAACCGACGCCGTCGCCGACCGAGGCACCCCGGAGGAGCGTCTCGCCGCGCTCATCGGCGCCGGTGACACCTGGACCGTCGACTGACGGTGCGGGCCGGCGGGCCGGTCCCGCCACCAGCGGACAAAAGACGAAGCGCCGCCGAGCAGCTGCTCGGCGGCGCTTCGTGTGTCACCGCGGTCAGCGGCGGGTGACGGTGAACTTGAAGCTGGCCTTGGCGTAGACCGCGTCGCCCTTGGCGACGACCTTGTACTTGGTCTTCTTGCCCTTCTCGGCGCGCACGAAGACCTTCTTGGTGAGACCGTCGCCCTTGGTCTTGACCTTGGCGATGCGGACCCAGCGGCCGTTGCGCTTGACGTAGACCTTCATCTTGACGCCCGCGGCGAGCGGGTCGGTCGCGAACTTCGCCCAGAGACGCTTGCCGTAGCAGCCGGCCTCGGGGTGCGGGCCGCAGTCGCCGATCAGGACGGTGCGCGGCGTGACGCCCTTGGCGGCGACGACCTGGCCCGGCTGGACCTGGATGGAATCGGCCTGGGCGGCCGTCGGTGCGAGCGTCAGTCCCAGCAGGGCAGCCGTGAAGGCGGCCACCAGGACGGAGATGGTGCGAACGAATCGCATAGGGACTCCCCCTCGTGATCAGGATCGTTGGTGGACACGGCCTTCGTGCCCGCGTGGGCGCGGCCTGAAACCACCTCACCCTCAACGAGCCGGAACACGCCGCTAGGGTCCCAGTGTGACGGATCAGCGTCGCGGGCTCGCTCTCGGGTTCCTCGCCTACCTGCTCTGGGGTGCCTTTCCCCTCTACTGGCCCCTGCTCAAACCCAGTGGGGCGGTGGAGATCCTCGCCCATCGCATCGTCTGGTCGGTGGTCGTGATGGGACTGCTCGTCCTGGCCCTGCGCCGAGGGTCCGCCCTGCGCGCCGTCCTGCGCGACCGGCGCCGGACCGCTCTGCTCCTCGCCGCGGCCGTCGTGATCACCGGCAACTGGGGCATCTACATCTACGCGGTCAACAGCGACCGCGTCGTCGAGGGATCCCTGGGCTACTTCATCAACCCCCTCGTGACCGTGTTGCTGGGCGTGCTGGTGCTCGGGGAGCGGCTCCGGCCGGTCCAGTGGGCGGCACTCGCCGTCGGGGCCGTCGCGGTCGTCGTCCTGACCGTGGACTACGGCCGGCCACCGGTGATCGCGCTCGCGTTGGCGATGTCGTTCGGCACCTACGGCCTCGCGAAGAAGTCCGCCGGCGTCGGCGCGATCGAGAGCCTGGCCTTCGAGATCACGGTGATCGCGCCCGTCGCCCTGTCCTACCTCGTGTGGCTGGGCGCGGCCGGGCGCGGGCACTTCGCCGGCGAGGGGGCCGGCCACGTCGCGCTCCTGGTCGCGAGCGGCATCGTCACCGCCGTACCGTTGCTGTGCTTCAGCGCCGCGGCGACCCGAGTGTCGATGACCAGTCTCGGGCTGCTGCAGTACCTCACCCCGATCCTGCAGTTCGCGCTCGGCATCACGGTCGTGGGCGAGGCGATGCCGGCCGGGCGGTGGGTCGGGTTCGGGCTCGTCTGGCTGGCGCTCGTCGCGTTCACCGTCGACGCCCTGCGTCACCGCCGCCGCCAGCTCGCCCTCGCCGCGGAGTCCTGCGCCGTCTGAGGAGGCCGGCACCGCGGCCCGGCCCAGGTCCGTGAGATCAGGCGGACCGGATCGCCACGACGTCGGCGAAGGCCTCGAGCGCGGAGCGTACCGAGCCCTCGGGCAGCGCCTCGAGCAGCCGCTTGGCCTCCTGGGCGCGCGCGACGACATAGGCCCGCGCCTGCTCCATGGCGGGATGCTTGCGGAGCAGGTCGAGCGCCTCGGCGTGGAGACCCGCGTCCGTGGCGAGGTCCGTGCGGGCGGGGTCGAGGAGCTCGCGCAGCCGGGCGTCGGCGGGGTCCGTGGAGGCGCGCGCCATCAGCACCGGCAGCGTCGGGACGCCCTCCTTGAGGTCGGTGCCCGGGGTCTTGCCCGACTCCTCGCTCTCGGAGGCGATGTCGAGGATGTCGTCGGAGAGCTGGAACGCCGTGCCGACCAGCTCGCCGTACGCCGTCAGGGCGGCGACGACCTCGGGCGAGGCACCGGAGAACAGGGCGCCGTAGTGGGCGGACGTCGCGATCAGGGATCCGGTCTTGCCCGCGACCACCTCGAGGTGGTGGGCGAGCGCGTCGTCCTCGGGTCCCGGCTCGACGGTCTCGAGGATCTGCCCCTCGACCAGCCGGGTGAAGGTCTCGGCCTGGATGCGCACGGCCTCCGGGCCGAGCTGGGAGGTCAGCTCCGACGACTTGGCGAACAGCCAGTCGCCGGTGAGGATCGCGACCAGGTTGTCGTAGCGGGCGTTGGCCGAGTCCTCGCCGCGGCGCAGCGCGGCCTCGTCCATGACGTCGTCGTGGTAGAGCGAGCCGACATGGGTGATCTCCACGACGCAGGCGGCGGTGAGCACCTCCTCGGCGTCGGGCCTGGGTCCCGCCTCGGCCGCCAGCAGGACCAGCAGCGGCCGGAACCGCTTGCCTCCGGCGGCCAGCAGGTGGCGCGCCGCCTCCGTGACGTACGGCGCGCGGCTCGACGCGTGGGCGTAGAGCGCTTCCTCGACCGTGGCCATCCGAGCCCTCAGCCGGTCGGCCAGGGCAGGGTCGTCGATCGGCAGGGCCAGGTCGGCGGGACGCGCAGCGGAGGTCACCTGATGAAGTCTCCCGCACCGGTGACGAGATCGAGAACCGGGCCCGGCACGACGCCCAGGACGAGCGTCGCCACCAGGCACACCACGATGGTGCCGGACGTCAGCAGCGAGGACCGGGTGACGACGCCGGCGCCGTCCTGGCTGGGCTCGGTGAAGAACATCAGCCGGATGTGGCGCACGTAGAACGTGATCGCCAGGATGCTGCAGGCGATCGCCACCAGGACCACCGGCCAGGCTCCGGCCGAGAGTGCCGAGGTGAACACCGCCCACTTGCCGATGAAGCCCGCGGTGAGCGGGATCCCGGCCATCGACAGCAGGAAGAAGGCGAACGCGCCCGCGACCAGCGGCGAGGTCCGCCCGAGTCCGGCCCAGCGTTCGTACGCCGTCGCCTCGCCGCCCGCGTCGCGCACCAGCGTGACGATCGCGAAGGCGCCGATCATGGCGAAGCCGTAGGTGGTGAGGTAGAAGAGAACGCCCTCGAGCGAGGTGTACTGCCCGTCGGCGAGCTCACCGGCGCTCTGCACTCCGAGCACGCCGACCAGGATGAACCCGGTGTGGGCCACGGAGGAGTAGGCCAGCATCCGCTTCACGTCGTTCTGGACGATGGCCAGGACCGCGCCGAGGATCATCGACGCGATCGCGATCACCCAGAGCATCGGCTGCCAGCTCCACCGCTCCCCGCCGAACGCGACGTAGAGCAGGCGCAGCAGCGCACCGAAGGCGGCCACCTTCGTGCCCGCCGCCATGAACGCGGTCACCGCGGTGGGTGCGCCCTGGTAGACGTCCGGGGTCCAGGCCTGGAACGGCGCGGCACCGACCTTGAACAGCAGGCCGACCGCGAGCAGACCGATGCCGGCCAGCAGCAGGCCGTGGTTGGCCGCTCCCGCACGGACCGCCTCGTTGATGCCGGCGAAGCTCACCGAGCCGGCGTAGCCGTAGACCAGCGCGGCGCCGTAGAGGAAGAAGCCGGACGCGAACGCCCCGAGGAGGAAGTACTTCATCGCCGCCTCCTGGCTCAGCAGGCGACGGCGGCGGGCCAGGCCGCAGAGCAGGTAGAGCGGCAGGGAGAGCACCTCGAGCGCGACGAACATGGTGAGCAGGTCGCCGGAGGCCGGGAAGAGCAGCATGCCGAAGACGGCGAACAGCAGCAGCGGGTAGACCTCGGTGTGCTCCAGGCCGCGGGTCGAGGCGGCCCGCTCCCCCTCGGTGCCGGGCAGCGCGGCCGCCTGGCCCGTGAAGGCCGAGACGCCGCCCTCGAGGCGCTGCTCGCCGAAGAGGGCGACGCCGCCCAGGGCGAAGACCAGCAGCAGGCCCCACAGGTAGACGGTCGGTCCGTCGACCACGACGCTGCCCATCGCACCGACCAGGCCACGTCCCTCGGCGCCGGCCGCGCCGGTGTGCTCGTCGAGGTTCATGCCGACGACCACCGTGGCGACGAGCGCCGCGACCACGGTGACCAGGGCCAGGCCCACCTGCGGCACCCGACGGGCCCCGCGGGGCAGGAAGGCCTCCAGCGCGACACCGATGCAGGCGCCGCCGAAGACGATGAGGAGCGGCAGCAGCTCGGCGTACTCGAGCTCGGGCTTCACGAACTCCATCAGTGGTCACCTTCTCCCTCGGACCCGGCATGGACGACCGTCGGCGCCTCGTCGTGCACCCCGACCTGCTGCATCAGGTCGCCCACCATCGGGTTGCTCACGTCGAGCAGCGGCGCGGGGAAGAACCCGAAGAACACCAGCGCGACCATGAGCGGGGCGACCGCGGCGATCTCGCGGACGCCGAGGTCACGGGTGCCCTCGATCTCCGGAGGCGTCGGGCCGGTCATGGTGCGCTGGTACATCCACAGCACGTAGATCGCGGAGAGCACGACCGCGGTGACGGCGATCGCACCGACCCACCAGCCGTAGTCGAAGGCCGCGACGAACACCAGGAACTCGCTGATGAAGGGCGACAGGCCGGGCAGGCCCAGCGTGGCCAGGCCGGCGACGAGGAGCAGGCCGGCCAGGATCGGGGCGACCTTCTCGACGCCGCGCATCTCCCGGATCGACGCGGTGCCGCTTCGGTCGTAGAGGTACCCGGCCACGAGGAACAGCGCGGCGGTGCCGAGTCCGTGGTTGACCATGTAGAGGATCGCGCCGGTGCCGCCCTGACTGGTCATCGTGAAGACGCCGAGCGTGATCAGACCGAAGTGGCTCAGCGAGGTCAGACCGATCAGGCGGAAGATGTCGTCCTGCCCGATCGCGACGAGCGCGCCGTAGACCACGGAGATCAGCGCGAGCGTGATCACGAGCGGCGTCGCCCACTGCGAGGCCTCGGGGAAGATGCCGAGGCAGAACCGCATCATCCCGAAGGTGCCGATCTTGTCGAGGATGCAGACGAGCAGCACCCCGGTGCCGGGCGTCGCCTTCTCGGTCGTGTCGGCCAGCCAGGTGTGCAGCGGGAACAACGGCGCCTTGACCGCGAAGGCGATGAAGAAGCCGAAGAACAGCCAGCGCCCGGCCTCGGTGCCGATGTCGAGCTTCTCGAGGTCGGAGAGCAGGTACGACGGCTCGCCCTGCTGGGCGGAGACGACGTACAGCCCGATCACCGACGCCAGCAGGACCAGCCCGCCCGCGAGCTGGAACATCAAGAACTTGAGCGCGGCGGCCCCGCGGCCGTCGCGGCCGAAGCCACCGACCAGGAAGTACGCCGGGATCAGCGTCGCCTCGAACACGACGTAGAACAAGAAGACGTCGGTCGCGCAGAACACCGCGAGCGAGAGGCCCTCCAGCGCCAGCGTCCAGGCGACGAACGAGCGCGCGCCCGCCGAGCCCGGGGCGTCGGACTTGAACCACTCGGCGCCGAGCACGAGCGGGACGAGCAGCACCGTCAGCAGCACCAGCAGCAGGCCGAGACCGTCGACGCCCAGGGCGTAGTGGACCCCGAACGCCTCGATCCACTCGTGCTCCTCGGTCAGCTGTCGCCCACCGTCGAGCTCGTACGACGCCGCGACGACCACGCCGACGACGAGGGTCGCGAGCGCGACACCGAGGCCGACGGTCTTGCTGAGCGTGCGGGGCAGCAGCGCGACCGCGACCGCGCCGGCGATCGGCAGCCAGACGAGCAGCGACAACACCATCAGTTCACCACCACCAGGGTCAGGACGACGAGCAGTGCGCCACCGAGGATGCCGAGCGCGTAGGACCGGACGTAGCCGTTCTGGAGCCGCCGCAGCAGCTCGCCGGTGCCGGCCAGGACGGTCGTGCCGCCGGTGAAGAGGCCGTCGACGATCGAGCGGTCACCGGCGGTGAGGCCGCTGACCGCGGCCCTGCCGGGCGTGACGACGAGGCCCTCGTTGATGGCGTCGCCGTAGAGGTCGGCGCGGGCGGCTCTCGTCGCGATCGAGACGTCCGTGGGGGCGACGCGCGGCACCTCCCGCTTGCCGACGAGGAGCCAGGCCGCCGCGACGCCGACGGCGACCACCGCGACCGTGAGCAGGGTGAGGACGATGACCGGCACCGGCGGCTCGTGGTGGTCGGCGTGGCCGACGACCGGGCTCAGCCAGTCGACGATCCAGTCGCCGGCGAGCATCAGGCCGCCGAGGACCGACAGCGCGGCGAGGACGATCAGCGGGATCGTCATCACCTTCGGGCTCTCGTGGGGGTGGACGCCCTTCTCCCAGCGCTTGTCGGTGAAGAAGGTCATCAGCATCATCCGGGTCATGTAGAAGCCGGTGATGCCCGCACCCAGGAGGGCGCACACGCCGACGATCGGGTTCTCGACCAGCGCGGTCTCGATGATCTTGTCCTTGGACCAGAAGCCGGAGAAGCCGGGGAAGCCGATGATGGCGAGGTAGCCCATCGCGAAGGTCAAGAAGGTGACCGGGAGCATCTTGTTGAGCGCGCCGTAGTGCCGCATGTCGACGTCGTCGTCCATCGCGTGCATCACCGAGCCGGCCCCGAGGAACATGTTGGCCTTGAAGAAGCCGTGGGTCAGCAGGTGGAAGATCGCGAAGGCGTAGCCCGCGACGCCGAGACCGGCGCCCAGCATCATGTAGCCGATCTGGCTCATCGTCGAGCCGGCCAGGCCCTTCTTGATGTCGTCCTTGGCGCACCCGATGATCGCGCCCCACAGGAGCGTGACGGTGGCGACGATGACGACCGCGGTCTGGGCGGTCGGGGCCAGCTCGAAGACGAAGTTGGAGCGGGTGATCAGGTAGACGCCGGCGGTCACCATCGTCGCGGCGTGGATGAGCGCCGACACCGGCGTCGGACCCTCCATCGCGTCCAGGAGCCAGGCCTGGAGCGGGACCTGGGCCGACTTGCCACAGGCACCCACGAGCAGCAGCACGCCGATCCAGTTGAGCGTCGTCTCGGTCGCGCCGCCCGAGAGCGCGCTGATGCCGCTGAAGCTGGTCGTGCCGAAGGTGACGATCATCAAGAAGATGGCGAGCCCCAGGCCCATGTCGCCGACCCGGTTGATGACGAACGCCTTCTTGGCGGCGGCGGCCGCGGACGGCTTGTGCTGCCAGAAGCCGATGAGGAGGTACGACGCGAGGCCGACGCCCTCCCAGCCCAGGAACAGGCCGACGTAGTTCTCCGAGAGGATCAGCATGAGCATCGCCGCGACGAACAGGTTCAGGTAGGCGAAGAACCTGCGGCGGCGCGGGTCGTGGGCCATGTAGCCGATCGAGTAGACGTGGATCAGCGAGCCGACGCCGGTGATCAGCAGCAGGAACAGCGCCGACAGGGGGTCGTAGAGCAGGTCCAGCTCGATGTGGAGGCCGCCGGCCTCGATCCAGTCGTAGAGGTGCTGGCTGATCTGGCGCTCGCCCTCGTCACGGCCGAGCAGGTTGACGAAGAGGACCAGGCTGATCACGAACGACGTCGCGGAGGTCGCGGTGCCGAGGAGGTGGCCCCACCTGTCGGTGTAGCGGCCGCCGAGCAGCAGGACGGCGGCACCGAGCAGCGGCAGCGCGATGATCAGCCACAACAGGGTGAACGGGCCGTCGGCGTCGGTCGGCGTGACGACGGGGACGGTGGTCTCGCTGGCCTTGAGGGTCAGCGCGGTGAGTGCGTTCATCGTCTCGTCCTCAGAACTTCAGCAGGCTCACGTCGTCGACCGAGGCCGACCGGCGGGTCCGGAAGATGGTCATGATGATCGCGAGCCCGACCACGACCTCGGCGGCGGCGACCACCATCACGAAGAAGGCGGCCACCTGACCGTCGAGGTTGCCGTGCTGGCGGGCGAACGCGATGAACGCGAGGTTGCAGGCGTTGAGCATCAGCTCGACGCACATGAACACCACGATCGCGTTGCGACGGGTGAGCACCCCGATGCCGCCGATGGTGAAGAGGATCGCGGAGAGGACGACGTACTCGGTCACTTCACATCCTCCTCGCTGGATGCGGTGGCGCCGGACTTCCCGGCCTCCTCGGGCATCTCCGCGGGATCCACGCCGAGCTGCTCCTTGATCGCCTCGATGTCGGTGAGACCGGCCGGGCGCATGGTGCCGCGCGCCGCGAGCACCCGGGAGACCGAGGCGGCCGCCGGGCTGCCGTCGGGCAGCAGCGCCGGCGTGTCGACCGCGTTGTGCCGCGCGTAGACACCCGGCGGCGGCAGCGGACCCAGGTGGGCCCCGGTCTCGCCGTAGGCCCGGACCCGCTCGGCCGCGAGGACCGGCTGGGTGCGCTTCGGCGTGAGCCGCTCGCGGTGGGTCAGCACCATCGCGCCGACCGCGGCGGTGATGAGCAGGGCGCTGGCGGCCTCGAAGATGAAGACATAGCGCGAGAAGAGCAGGTCGGCGAGTGCCTGGACGTTGCCGCCCCGGTTGGCCTCGTCGAGACCGACGGCCGTGCCCAGCGTCAGCTGGGACAGGCCGACGACGAGCACCACGACGAACGCCAGGCCGATCAGCCAGGCCAGCGCCCGCTGGCCCTTGATCGTCTCGACCAGCGAGTCGGAGGCATCGACGCCGACCAGCATCAGCACGAACAGGAAGAGCATCAAGATCGCGCCGGTGTAGACGATGATCTGGACCGCGAAGAGGAAGGGCGCCTCGAGGACGGCGTACAGCACGGCGAGGCTGATCATCACGACCGCCAGCAGCAGCGCGGCATGGACCGCCTTGCGGACGAACAGCAGGCCGAGGGCGGCGATCACCATGATCGGGGCCAGGATCCAGAAGGCGGTCATGCCTCACCACCGGTGCCCGCGGTCCGGGAGTCCACGGGGGCCGAGCCGCCGTGGGTGCCGCGGTAGTAGTCGTCGTCGCTGCCGAGCAGCTGCGGGTGCGGCGGCTGCTCCATGCCCGGCAGCAGCGGAGCGAGCAGGTCGGACTTCTCGTAGATCAGGCTGGCGCGGCTGTCGTCGGCAAGCTCGTACTCGTTGGTCATCGTGAGCGCCCGGGTGGGGCAGGCCTCGATGCAGAGTCCGCACAGGATGCAGCGCAGGTAGTTGATCTGGTAGACGCGGCCGTAGCGCTCGCCCGCCGAGTAGCGGCCCGACTCGCCGTCGGGGAGGTCGTCGCGGTTCTCGGCGCCCTCGACGTAGATCGCGTCGGCCGGGCAGGCCCAGGCACACAGCTCACAGCCGACGCACTTCTCCAGGCCGTCGGGCCAGCGGTTGAGCTGGTGACGTCCGTGGAAGCGCGGTGCCGTGGGCAGCTTCTCCTTGGGGTACTGCTCGGTGACGACCTTGCGGAACATGGTCCGGAAGGTCACCCCGAACCCGGCGACCGGGTCCCAGAGCTGCTCCTTGAGGGACGGGCCCTTGTCCCCTGCCCTCGACGAACCCTGCTGGTCAGCCATTGCTCACCCCTGAATCGCGGACGGTCTCACTGACGGTGTCCTGGGCCGAACGGAACACGAGCGGCGCGGCGGCCCCCCGGACCGCACCCCCGGCCGGCATCGGCGGGACGGGGAATCCCCCGGTGCGCGGCGTGGCGGTCGCGAGGTCCTCCTCGCCGGCCTCCTTCGAACCCTTCTCGGGGACGAGGAAGGTCAGCAGCAGGACCGCGAGGACGACGCCGACGACGATCAGCCAGAACTGCGGGTTCCCGCTGAAGCCCTCGTCGAAGACGCCCTCGTTGCGGGCGGCCCGCATCGTGGCGACGGCGACGATCCACACGAGCGAGATCGGGATGAGCCGCTTCCACCCGAACGCCATGAACTGGTCGTAGCGCAGCCGCGGCAGCGAGCCGCGCAGCCAGATGAAGAGGAAGATGAAGAACAGCACCTTGCCGAAGAACCACAGCACCGGCCAGTAGCCCTCGTTGGCGCCGGCCCAGACCTCGTCGATCCAGAACGGCGCGTGCCAGCCACCGAGGAACAGCGTGGTGGCCAGGGCCGAGACGGTGGCCATGTTGATGTACTCGGCGAGGAAGAACAGCGCGAACTTCAGGCTGGAGTACTCCGTGTGGAAGCCACCGACGAGCTCGCCCTCGGCCTCGGGGAGGTCGAACGGCGCGCGGTTGGTCTCACCGACCATGGCGATCGCGTAGATCACGAAGGACGGCAGCAGGATCAGCCCGAACCACAGGTCGTCCTGAGCCGCGACGATCTCGCTGGTGGACATCGAGCCGGCGTACATGAACACCGCGACGAGGGCGAGGCCCATGGCGACCTCGTAGGAGATCATCTGCGCGCTCGAGCGCAGCCCGCCGAGGAGCGAGTACGTCGAGCCGCTGGACCAGCCGCCGAGCACGATGCCGTAGATGCCGATGGACGCGATCGCCATGACGAAGAGCACCGCCACCGGCATGTCCGTCAGCTGCATGGGCGTCTGGTGCCCGAAGAAGTTCACCTCGGGCCCGAACGGGATGACGCTGAAGGTCACGAACGCGGGCACCACGACGATGACGGGCGCCAGGATGAAGACCACCTTGTCGGCGGCCTTGGGGATCAGGTCCTCCTTGAACGCCAGCTTGACGCCGTCCGCCAGCGACTGCAGCAGGCCGAAGGGGCCGTTGACGTTGGGCCCGATCCGGTGCTGCATCCGGGCGACGACGCGGCGCTCCCACCAGATGTTGAAGAGGGTCAGCAGCACGAGGAGGACGAAGATCAGCAGCGTCTTGAGGCCGACGACCCACCACGGGTCGTTGCCGAACATGCTCAGCGGATTGCTCATCCGTGCACTCCTTCCGCTCCCGCGATCGTGACCGTGGTGCCCGGTGAGGCCAGGTCGGCGAGGACGCCGTTGCCGACGGAGTTGGCCGGCACCCAGACGACGCCGGCGACGAGGTCGTCGCCGATCTCGGCCGGCAGCGTCATCGATCCTCGGTCGCCGGTGAGGGTGACCGTCGGCCCGTAGCGGTCGTAGTCGGCCGCGGTGACCAGGGCGACGGGCGTCCGTGCGGTCGCCTTGAGGTACTTGTCGCCGTCCTGCATGGAGCCGTTGTCGAGCAGCTGCTTCCAGGTCGCGAGCCGCCTCGCGCCTTCGGCGCCACGTGCGTCGTCCCTCGCTGCGCTCGGGCGCCCTTCTGCTCCGGACGGACCAGCCTCGCTCCGCTCACGGTCTGTCCGGTCCCACGGCCCCAGCTGGACCATCTCGGCCCGGACCTCGTCGACCGTGCGGAACCCGAGCGGGCTCCCCTGACCGAGTCGGGCCAGCTCGTCGGCGACGCCGGCGAGCGCGCGCAGCTCCGGCAGCGAGGCCGGGTTGTGCAAGGCGGCCTCCCAGGTGCGGACCCGGCCCTCCCAGTTGACGAAGGTCCCGGACTTGTCGGTGGTCGGCGCGACCGGGAAGACCACGTCGGCCCGGTCGGTCACCTCCGTGCGGCGCAGGTCGAAGGCGACCACGAAGCCGGCCGCGTCGATCGCGGCCCGGGTCGCGGCCGGGTCCGCGGTGTCGTCGGGGTCGACGCCGCCGATGACCAGTCCCGCGAGCTCGCCGGCACCGAGGGCGGCGACGATCGCGTCGGCGTCCCGCCCGGGCGTCTCGGGCAGCCCCGGCACGCCCCAGGCGGTGGCGATGTCGACCCGGGCGCCGGCATCGGCGACCGGGCGGCCGCCGGGCAGCAGCGTCGGCAGGCAGCCGGCCTCGAGCGCACCGCGGTCGCCGGCTCGCCGCGGAACCCAGGCCAGCCGGGCGCCGCTGGTCGCGGCCACCTCGGCGGCGGCACCGAGCGCGCCGGGGACGGTGGCCATCCGCTCGCCGACCAGGAGCACGGCGGTGGCGTCCAGCTCACCGGCGAGCGCACGCAGCGCGGCCGGCTCGTCGCCGGGCGCCGTCGGGATCAGGCGACCCGCCAGCTTCCCCAGCCCGCGGGTGGTGAACGGGGCGAGCGCGACGACCTCGGTGCCTCCGGCGCGGACCGACTTGCGCAGGCGCAGGAAGATGGTGCCGGCCTCGTCCTCGGGCTCCAGCCCGACGAGCACGACCTTGGCAGCCGACTCCAGGTCGTCGTACGTCACCGCGCCGGCCTCGGGGCCGGTCAGCACGACGGAGCCGGCCAGGAAGCCCGTCTCCTCCGACGAGAGCGGCCGGGCGCGGAAGTCGATGTCGTTGGTGCCGAGAGCGACCCGCGCGAACTTGCTGTAGGCGTAGGCGTCCTCGGCGCTGATCCGGCCCCCGGTCAGGACGCCGACGCCGCCGGCCTGCGTGGCGGCGGCCAGCCCGCGGGCGGCGACCGCGAAGGCCTCGGGCCACGACGCGGGCCGCAGGGCGCCGTCGGTGTCGCGGACCTGCGGATAGGTCAGCCGGTCGTCGGCCTGCGCGTAGGCGAAGGCGAACCGGTCCTTGTCGCTGATCCACTCCTCGTTGACCGCCGGGTCGTCGCCGGACTGGCGGCGCAGCACCGTGCCGCGGCGGTGGTCGATCCGGATCGCCGCGCCGCACGCGTCGTGCTCGGCCACGCCCGGTGTGGAGACCAGGTCGAAGGGCCGGGAGCGGAAGCGGTACTGCTCGGAGGTCAGCGCGCCGACCGGGCAGATCTGGATGACGTTGCCCGAGAAGTACGACAGGAAGGGCGCATCCTCGGCGATGCCGATCTGCTGCTGCGCGCCGCGCTCGACGAGCGCGATGAACGGGTCGCCGGCGATCTCGTCGGCGAAGCGCGTGCAGCGCTGGCACACGATGCAGCGCTCCCGGTCGAGCAGCACGGTCGGCGAGAGGTTGATCGGCTTGGGGAAGGTCCGCTTCACGCCGCGGTTGCGCTCGTCGGAGAAGCGCGACTCGCCCCGGCCGTTGGACATCGCCTGGTTCTGCAGCGGGCACTCGCCACCCTTGTCGCAGACCGGGCAGTCGAGCGGGTGGTTGATCAGCAGCAGCTCCATCACGCCCTGCTGCGCCTTGTCGGCGACCGGGCTGGTCACCTGGGTCTCGACGACCATCCCCTCGGCGACCGGCAGCGTGCACGAGGCCTGCGGCTTGGGGAAGCCGCGTCCGTTGCCGGCGTCGGGTACGTCGACCAGGCACTGCCGGCAGGCACCGGCCGGTGCGAGCAGCGGGTGGTCGCAGAAGCGCGGGATCTGCACGCCGATCTGCTCGGCCGCGCGGATCACCAGGGTGTCCTTGGGGACGCTGACCTGTACGCCGTCGATGGTGACGGTGACCAGGTCGGTCCGCTCGACGCTCGTGCCGGTCGAGCCGGTCGAGGCCGTCATGCCGACACCTCCTGCCCGGCCCAGGCAGTCGACCGCGCCGGATCGAACGGGCAGCCGCCGTGCTGCAGGTGCGCGAGGTACTCGTCGCGGAAGTACTGGATCGAGCTGGAGATCGGGCTCGTCGCGCCGTCTCCGAGCGCGCAGAACGAGCGACCCAGGATGTTGTCGCACTGGTCGAGCAGCTGGTCGAGGTCGTCCTCGGCCCCCTGCCCGTTCTCGAGCCGGCTCAGCGCCTGCACCAGCCACCAGGTGCCCTCGCGACAGGGCGTGCACTTGCCGCAGGATTCGTGCTTGTAGAACTCCGTCCAGCGCAGCACCGCGCGCACCACGCAGACCGTCTCGTCGAAGATCTGCAGGGCGCGGGTGCCGAGCATCGAGCCCGCGGCGCCGACGCCCTCGAAGTCGAGCGGCACGTCGAGGTGCTCGGCCGTCAGCAGCGGCGTGCTGGAGCCGCCGGGCGTCCAGAACTTCAGCTGGTGGCCCTCACGGACCCCACCGGCCAGGTCGAGCAGCTCACGCAGGGTGATGCCGAGCGGCGCTTCGTACTGCCCCGGCCTCGCGACGTGGCCCGAGAGCGAGAAGATGCCGTGGCCCTTGGACTTCTCGGTGCCCATCGCGCCGAACCAGGCGGCGCCGTTCTTGACGATCGCGGGCACCGAGGCGATGGACTCGACGTTGTTGATGACCGTCGGGCTGGCGTAGAGGCCGGCGACGGCGGGGAACGGCGGTCGCAGCCGCGGCTGGCCGCGGCGGCCCTCGAGGCCCTCGAGCAGCGCGGTCTCCTCGCCGCAGATGTAGGCACCGGCGCCGGCGTGGACGACGACGTCGAGGTCGTAGCCCGAGCCGTGGATGTCCTTGCCGAGGTGGCCCGCGGCGTACGCCTCCTCGACCGCGGCCTGCACCCGGCGGATCACGTGGACGACCTCGCCACGGATGTAGATGAAGGCCTTGTTGGCGCGGATGGCGTAGGAGCTGACGATGACGCCCTCGACGAGCACGTGGGGGTTGCCCATCATCAGCGGGATGTCCTTGCAGGTCCCCGGCTCGGACTCGTCGGCGTTGACGACGAGGTACTTCGGCTTGGGGTTGTCCTGCGGGATGAAGGACCACTTCATCCCGGTCGGGAAGCCCGCGCCACCGCGGCCGCGCAGGCCGCTGTCCTTGACGGCCGCGATCACGTCGTCGGGGCTCATCGCGAAGGCGGCGTCGAGGGCGGCGTACCCGCCCCTGGCGGCGTAGGTGGCCAGCTTCCAGGACTGCTCCGCGTCCCAGATGTCGGTCAGGACCGGGGTCAGCACGTCGCTCACGCCTCGCTCTCCTTCCGCGCCTCGACCGCGGGCGTCGCGGCCGGGTCCGGCGCACTCCAGCCGCGCTCGCGCGCGATCTCGAGGCCCGCCAACGAGGCGGGGCCCGCGGACGGGCCCTCGTCGACCCGGCCGTCGGGGAAGCCGGCGAGCACGCGCTCGGCCTCCCGCCACGTGCACAGCTTCGGACCGCGCGTCGAGCTGACCTCGTGGCCGGCGCGCAGCGCCTCGACCAGCTGGACCGCCGACTCGGGGGTCTGGTTGTCCATGAACTCCCAGTTGACCATCATCACCGGCGCGTAGTCGCAGGCGGCGTTGCACTCGATGTGCTCGAGGCTCACCGTGTGCGAGTCGCCCTGGCGCTGCACCGCGACCTCGTCGTTGCCGATCTCGAGGTGGTCCTTGAGCCGGGCGAAGATGGCGTCGCCGCCCATCACCGCGCACAGGGTGTTGGTGCACACGCCGACGTGGTAGTCGCCGACGCCGTGGCGCTTGTACATCGTGTAGAAGGTCGCGACGCCGTTGACCTCGGCGGCGCTGATCTCGAGGATCGCGGCGCAGGTCTCGATGCCCTCGGGTGTGATCCGGCCCTGGGCGGACTGCACGAGGTGGAGCATCGGGAGCAGGCCCGAGCGCGGCTCGGGGTAGCGGGCCGCGATCTCACGGAGCTCGGCGATCGTCTTGTCGTCCAACGGGGCGGTGGTGCTCATCGGTCGACGCCTCCCATCACGGGGTCGATGCTCGCGATGGCGACGATGACGTCGGCGATCTGGCCGCCCTCGCTCATCACGCCCATCGCCTGGAGGTTGTTGAACGACGGGTCACGGAAGTGCGCCCGGAAGGGACGGGTGCCCCCGTCGGAGACGACGTGGGCGCCGAGCTCGCCGCGCGGCGACTCGACCGGCACGTACGCCTGGCCGGCCGGGACCCGGAAGCCCTCGGTGACCAGCTTGAAGTGGTGGATCAGGGCCTCCATCGACTCGCCCATGATGTGGCGGATGTGGTCGAGGCTGTTGCCCATGCCGTCGCTGCCGATGGACAGCTGGCTGGGCCAGGCGACCTTCTTGTCGGCCACCATCACCGGCGCGCCCTCGAGCTTGGCCAGCCGGTCGGCCGCCTGCTCGATGATCTTCAGCGACTCGTGCATCTCGTTGAGGCGGAGCCGGAAGCGTCCGTACGAGTCGGCGGTGTCCCACGTCTGCACGTCGAAGTCGTAGGTCTCGTAGCCGCAGTAGGGCTGCGCCTTGCGCAGGTCGAAGCCGTAGCCGGTGCTGCGCAGGACCGGTCCGGTGAGGCCCAGCGCCATGCAGCCCTCGAGGTCGAGGTGACCGACGTTCTCCAAGCGGGCCTTGAAGATCGGGTTCGCGTTGCACAGGGCGGCGTACTCGGGCAGGCGCTTCTTCATCAGCGCGACGAAGGAGCGGATCTCATCGAGGGCGCCGGGCGGCAGGTCCTGCGCGACGCCGCCGGGGCGGATGAACGCGTGGTTCATCCGCAGGCCGGTGATCAGCTCGAAGAGGTCGAGCACCAGCTCCCGCTCGCGGAAGCCGATCGTCATGACCGTCAGCGCGCCGATCTCCATGCCGCCGGTCGCGATGCAGACCAGGTGGGAGGAGATCCGGTTGAGCTCCATGAGCAGGACCCGCATGATCTGGGCCTTCTCCGGGATGTCGTCCTCGATGTCGAGCAGGCGCTCGACGCCGAGCACGTAGGTCATCTCGTTGAAGAACGGGCTGAGGTAGTCCATCCGGGTGCAGAACGTGACGCCCTGCGTCCAGGAGCGGTACTCCATGTTCTTCTCGATGCCGGTGTGGAGGTAGCCGATGCCGCACCGGGCCTCGGTGACCGTCTCGCCCTCGATCTCGAGGATCAGCCGGAGCACGCCGTGGGTCGAGGGGTGCTGGGGGCCCATGTTGACGACGATCCGCTCCGCGGCGTCGCTGTCGCCCATGTCGGCGGCGATCTCGTCCCAGTCCTGGCCGGTGACGGTGAAGACCCTGCCCTCGGCGGTCTCGCTGGCGTCGGCGTAGAAGTCCTCGTTGGTGGTTGAGCTTGTCGAAACCATCAGTTGTAGCTCCTCCGCTGGTCCGGCGGCGGCACGCTGGCGCCCTTGTACTCGACGGGGATGCCGCCCAACGGGTAGTCCTTGCGCTGGGGGTGGCCCGGCCAGTCGTCGGGCATCAGGATCCGGGTCAGCGCCGGGTGGCCGTCGAACTGGATGCCGAACATGTCCCAGGTCTCGCGCTCGTGCCAGTCGGCCGCGGGGTAGACCGGGACCAGGCTGGGGACGTGCGGGTCGCTGTCGGGCACCGCGGTCTCGACGCGGATCCGGCGGTTCCAGGTGAAGGACATCAGGTGATAGACGGCGTGCAGCTCGCGGCCGGCGTCGCCCGGATAGTGCACGCCGCTGACGCCGGAGAGCAGCTCGAAGCGCAGGTCGGGGTCGTCGCGGAGCTTGCGGGCCGCGGCCACCAGGTTGTCGCGGTGGATGTGGAAGGTGATCTCGCCGCGGTGGATGACGACCTGCTCGATCAGCGGGTCGAGCCGGTCGGCCACGGCGTCGAACCAGCCGCCGTAGGGCCGCTGCGCGGCGCCGGGCAGCACGACCGGGGCCACCAGGCCGCCGTACCCGCTGGTGTCGCCGGTGCCCTTCACGCCGAACATGCCCTGGCGCTCGCCGACCGCACGGACCTCCAGGGCCGGCTCCCCGAGGGCCTCGGGGGCGTTCTCGGGCGACTGCTCGACGGCGGGCTGCTCGACGGCGGGCTGCTCGACGGCGGGCTCCGGCTTCTCGGCCTTCTCGTCGCTCATCGCGGTCCCCTCGAGGTCGTCAGGCGCTTCACCGGAGCATCCCCCTCATGTCGCTGGTCGGCAGCGCGGCGAGCCCCTCGGCCTCGAGCTCGCGGATCTGGGCCTGGCGGTTGACGCCGAACGGAGTGGCCTGGACCTTGTCGTGGAGCTTGAGGATCGCGTCGATGAGCATCTCCGGGCGCGGCGGGCAGCCGGGGAGGTACATGTCGACGGGGACCACGTGGTCGACACCCTGGACGATCGCGTAGTTGTTGAACATGCCGCCACTGCTGGCGCACACGCCCATGGCCAGCACCCACTTGGGCTCGGCCATCTGGTCGTAGATCTGGCGCAGGACCGGGGCCATCTTCTGGCTGACCCGGCCGGCCACGATCATCAGGTCGGCCTGACGCGGGCTGGCCCGGAAGACCTCCATGCCGAAGCGGGCGAGGTCGTACTTCGGGCCGCCCGAGGTCATCATCTCGATCGCGCAGCAGGCGAGGCCGAAGGTCGCCGGCCAGAAGCTGGCCTTGCGCATGTAGCCGGCCAGCCCCTCGACCGTGCTCAGCAGGACTCCGCTCGGGAGCTTCTCCTCGACACCCATCAGTTTCCTCCCGTTGAGGGTCGCGATCCGCCGCAGTGCATCGTGGTCCTCAATCCCAGTCGAGCCCGCCGCGGCGCCAGACGTAGGCGTAGGCGACGAAGACGGTGGCGATGAACAGGACCATCTCGATCAGCCCGAACCAGGCCATCGCGTCGAAGCGCACGGCCCACGGGTAGAGGAAGATGATCTCGATGTCGAAGACGATGAAGAGCATCGCGGTGATGTAGTACTTCACCGGGAAGCGGCCGGTCAGCGCCTGGGGCGTCGGCTCGATGCCGCACTCGTAGGAGTCGTACTTGGCGCGGTTGTAGCGCCGCGGCCCGACCACGGCGCTCATCGCGACCGACCCGACCGCGAACAGCGCGGCCAGCGCCGCCAGCACCAGTACCGGCGTGTAGAGCTCCATGAGCCTCCCTCTCGTGATCTTGTGAACAGAATCACTAGTGGCGTGGAGCACATATTGCCACCCGGGTGGGGCCGCGTCACAGGGGGGTCGGCAAAGCGGTCGCCAGCCCGCCTGCCGAGGCCAAAACCGCCGCTGACCTGCGCATTTAGCGCACGCGGGGATTGCGTAATTGACGCTCGGCGGGATCAGCCTCGGTCAGGTCCAGAACGAGGTGATCGGGACCGCCCACACACCGTCCACCAACTCGAAGGTCGCCTCGCCCCGGTGCAGGACCACCGCGGCACGGACCCGGTCACCCAACTGCTCGCGAAGCCAGACGAGGTGTCGTGCGTCGGCAGGCCGCGGCACGACGCCGGCCTTCACCTCGGCCGCCACGATGCCGTCGTCGAGCTCGACCAGCAGATCGACCTCGTGCTCGCCGCCCTTGGTCCGGAGGTGGTGCAGGACTCCACCGATCCGGTCGCACTCCGGACGAAGCTGGGCGGCGACGAAGGACTCCAGGTAGCGCCCGGCGAGCGCGGGGTCGCGGTGCAGCTCGTCGGGCCCGATTCGCGCGAGCGCGAGAGCCAGCGCGGCGTCGACGTACTGCCGTTTGGGATAGGTGGTGATGCGCTTGAGTCGATTGCTCTCCCACGCCGGCAGATCCGCCCTGATGTGGGTGCGCGTCAGCATCTGGTCGTAGGCCGCCAGCGTCGCGCGGTTGATGTCGGCCGAGCGCCACAGCTGCTCGTCGGGAACGGCCTGCGACTCGGACTCGGCCAGAACCCGAAGCAGCCGGTGGACCCGGACCGGGTCCCGCCGGTCCTCGACGCTGCGCTCGGCGATCGTCCCGGCGTATGACCGCAGCCATTCCGCGCTCGACGCCAGTCCCGAGGCGGCCGGGAAGCCGGTGATCGCCAGGTCCTCGATCTCCAGCCGAGGACATCGGCGGCCCGGCACGGTGATCTCGCCCGCCGTCAGTCGCTCGAGCCACAGCGGCCCGGCCCCACCCCCGTCGAGCTCCCGCCGCGACATGGGCCGCAGCGCTATCCGGACGCCACGGCCGGTCAGGGGATAGGTCGGCCCATAGGCCTCGGGCTCGACCGAGCCAGCGAGGATGAAGGATCCCGGCGCGGGATCGTCGTCTCGCCGAGAGTGGCGGTTTCGTCGGCCCGACACTAGCGGTTTCGTCGCGCATCTACTAGCGGTTTCGTCGGACCTTCACGAGCAGGTTCGTCGCTCCCTCGCCGCTGGCAATTGGCGACCTGCCGGTGACGGTTCTCGTCAGGCGGTGGCGCGATGCAGCGCGACGATCCCACCGGACAGGTTGCGCCACTGCGGGCGCTCCCAGCCGGCCGCGGAGATCAGGTCGGCCAGACCGCGCTGGTCGGGCCAGGCCCGGATCGACTCCGCCAGGTAGACGTAGGCGTCGGGTGCCGACGAGACGGCGCGGGCCACCGCGGGCAGCGCCTTCATGAGGTACTCGATGTAGACCGTGCGCCACGGGCGCCACGTCGGGTGGCTGAACTCGCACACGACCAACCGGCCACCGGGCCGGGTGACCCGGCGCATCTCCGCGAGCCCGGCCAGCGGGTCGACGATATTGCGCAGCCCGAAGGAGATCGTGACGGCGTCGAAGGTGCCGTCACGGAAGGGCAGCCGGGTGCCGTCGCCGGCGGTGAACGGCAGGTGCGGCAGCTGCCGCTTCCCGACCTGGAGCATGCCGATCGAGAAGTCGCACGGCACGACCTCCGCCCCGGCGTCGCGGAACGGTTGGCTCGAGGTGCCCGTGCCGGCGGCGAGATCGAGCACCCGGTCGCCGTACGCCGGGTCGACCGCGGCGAGCACCTCGCGCCGCCACCGGCGGTCCTGACCGAAGGACAGGATGTCGTTGGTCAGGTCGTAGCGCCGGGCGACGGCGTCGAACATGCGGCGGACGTCGGCAGGCTGCTTGTCGAGCTCGGCGCGGGCCATCGGGGCGCTCAGCCCTCCTCGGTGAGCTCGAGCACGCGGTCGACGTACGACGCGACCTCCTCGGGCGCGAGGCCGGTCGCGTAGACGTCGTAGCTCAGGCCGTCGCGCTCGGCGCGGCACTCGGCCTGGTAGTTCGCCGCGGGGACCTCGCCGCCGGTGGGCATGCCGGTGGTGGGGTCGGCTCCCTCCTGCCAGGCGACGGCGCAGCGGTGCCCGTCGATGGCGCGCAGCTCGTAATGCGAGCCGCCCTGCTGCTCGATCTTGAACGGGCCGCTCGGGATGACCAGGCCGGCGCCGCCCGAGCTGATCGTGACCGCGATCTGTGCCGGCGCCGCCTGCGCGTCGGACTGGCCCATCACCTTGGCGTCGACATAGGCGCGCACGCGCGCGGCGCCGTAGATGGCGGACAGGTCGCTCGACGCCTCGGTGTCGCCCGTCGCGGCGCGATCGCTGACCTGCTCGATCGCCTCGAGGTCGGCCGGGTCCGTGAGGCCGGCGTCCTCGGCGGTCACCGCGGACAGCGCGACCATGCGGTCGTCGAGCCGGTCCGGCAGGGTCGGGAGGTCGGCGGCGGTGGGCGCCGACGGGTCGTCGACGACCTTGGGGAGGCCGACACCGAAGCCCACGGCTCCGGCGAGGAGGAGGACGCCGGTGGTGGCGCCCACGACGGTGGATCGAGCGATCGGCATCGGGCCATCATGCCCGGTCGAGCTGAGAGCCGGCTGACCGGCCCGCCCCGAGCCGCCGGCGGCCACCGGAGACCACCGGTGGCTCACCGGCGGCTCAGCGGCCGCTCACAGGTCGGTGCCGTCGGCCAGCCGCACGTACTCCTGGCCCGCCGCCTCCAGGAACCGGCGGAACTGGGCGTCGGCGACCCCGAGTCCCTCCGGGGAGAAGACGCGGTCGTGGATGGCGACATTGCGGGCCGCGCCGACCCGGCGGGCGAAGTCGACGCCCTCGGAGACGCGCATCCACGGCGCGCACACCGGCGCGAGGAGTACGTCGACGGCGGCGTCCGGCGCGGTCAGCGCGTCGCCCGGGTGGAAGAGCGTCGTGTCCCCCGCGGTGAGGAGATAGCCGCTGTTGTGGAAGCGGGGCAGCTCGGGGTGGATCACGGCGTGCAGCTCACCCACCGCCCGGACGCCGATGCCGCCGATCGTCCAGGTCTCGTCCGGCGCGACCACGGTGACCCGCTCCGACAGGTCCGCGGCGCCCTCCCGGATCTGCGTCGCGACCGCGTCGATGGTGTAGATCGGGGCGTCCCCCGCACGCAGGAGGTCCGGCGCGTAGTGGTCGGGATGCTCGTGCGTGATCAGCACGGCGTCGACGCCCTCGACGGACTCCTGTTGGCTCCAGACCCCGGGGTCGACGACCAGCGTCGTCCCGCCGTGCTCGATCCGGACCGCGGAGTGACCGAACTTGGTGAGGCGCATGGCCCCACCGTAGTCCGGGCCCAGGCTCAGCCCGTCTGGTGGTGCACATAGCACCAGCGCCAGTCCTCGCCCGGCTCGACCGACCGCATCACCGCGTGCTGGGTGGCGCGGAAGTGGGCCGTGGCGTGGCGTCCGGGCGACGAGTCGCAACAGCCGACCTCCCCGCAGGACAGGCACATCCGCAGCGCCACCCATCGCGTGCCCTCCGCGAGGCAGGTGGCACAGGCGAGCTCCTCGGGCGGATCGCGGAAGGGCGCGGTGGCGAGGTGCTCGCAGCCGTCGGTCCGCTGCATCCGGCGGTCGGTGGTGCGCAGGTCGGCGCGCGCCTCCTCGGCGGCATCGAGCATGGACTCCTCGACGTCCAGCATCGCGAGCACCTCGCTCACGATCTCCGAGGGGACCGAGCCGGTGGACCGGATCTCCAGCACCCGCCGGCGCTCCGCCTCGATCATGTCGCCGCGCCAGCGGGCGTACAGGTCGCTCGGGCTCTCCTGCCCCTCGGTGGTGCCGAGACGCTCCCACGCCGCGAAGTTGCGCTGCTCGATGCGCTGCACGATGAGACTCCGCACGTCGTGCGGGTCGTCGCAGTCGGCGGCGAGCTCGTCGAGGCGATGGAGCCCCGCCTTCGCCGCCTGCTGGAGGAGGGTGGCGCGCGCGAGGGCGTCGTCGTGCGGATCGGGCCCCGCGACGTGGAGCCGGCGGGCCAGCAGCGGCAGCGTCGTGCCCTGGCCGAGCAGGGTGCCGGCGACGACCGTGAAGGCGATGATCAGCAGGACCTCGCGGTGCGGCGTGTCCTCGGGCACGGTGAACGCCGCGGCCAGCGTGACCACGCCGCGCATGCCCGCCCAGCCGATCAGGAACGAGCTGCGCCACAGCATCGGCTCCTCCCCCCGCGCCGCGTCGGCTCGCCGCAGGAGCAGACCGCTCGCCGCGAAGACCCAGACCAGCCGCAGCACGACACAGGCGGCGAACGCCGCCGCGCACGCCGTCGCTATCCGGGCGGCCGGGAACTCGCTCTCGCCGACCTCGCCGAGCAGCCAGTCGGCCTGGAGGCCGATGAGGAGGAAGACGGTGTTCTCCAGGACGTAGGCGATCGTGCGCCAGTTGGTGCGCTCGGCGATCCGCGACTGCGCCGACTGCAGCACCGGCGCGACGTGACCGAGGAGCAGGCCGGCGGTGACCACGGCGACCACGCCCGACGCGTGGACCTCCTCGGCGAGGATGTAGGACGCGAACGGGACCACCAGCGAGATCGCGGTGTCGAGCAAGGGGTCGGTGACCTTCTTGCGGATGAACCCGACCACCACGAAGGTGAGTCCCCCGACCGCCGCGCCACCACCGGCGGCGACGGCGAAGTCGAGCCCGACCTCCCACGCGGCGACCGTCGTACCCAGGGCGGCGATGGCGGTCCGCAGGGCCACCAGCGCGCTGGCGTCGTTGAGCAGCGACTCGCCCTCGAGGATCGTGACGACCCGTCGCGGCAGGCCGATCCGGCGGCCGATCGCCGTGGCGGCGACCGCGTCGGGCGGCGCGACGACCGCGCCGATCGCCAGCGCGAGCGGCCAGCTGATCTCGGGGATCACCAGCCGCACGACGGCCGCGACGCCGACCGTGGTGAACGCGACCAGGCCCACGGAGAGCAGCAGGATCGGCCGTCGGTTGGCGTTGAAGTCGACGAGCGAGGTGGTGACGGCAGCCGAGTAGAGCAACGGTGGGAGCAGGCCGAGGAGCACGACCTCGGGCTCGAGGTGCAGCTCCGGCACACCGGGGACGTACGACGCCGCGACGCCGACGACGACCAGGGTCAGCGGCGCCGGGATCTCGACCCGCTCGGACAGCGCGGTCACCGTCAGGACGACCACCGCGATGGCGACGAGCAGCAGCGCGATCTCCACGGGATCAGCCCCGATCCGTCGACGGGCGCCGCGTCGTCGGCGGCCAGCACTGGACCATGGCTCCATCCTCCTCGTTGGTGGCAAGCGCGCGGATCCGGCGGTCCAGCTCGCGGCGATCGGCGCGGCCGACAGCCGCCTCGATCACCTCGATGCCGCCGTTCGGGCTGGCCAGGGCCTGCTCGAGCTCCGGGCGCGAGGTGACCCGCAGGTGCGGGACCCGCGCCGCGGCGCACAGGCTCGCGAGGTCGTGACCGTGGGGGGTGCCGAAGAGCCGCTCGAACGACGCCGCGTGCGCGGGCGCGCCCTGCTCCAGCATCGAGAAGATGGCGCCCCCGTCGTCGTTCGGCACGACGATCGTCAGGTCCGGCCGCGGCTCCTCGGGGCCGAGCACGAGCGCGGTCTGGTCGTGGAGGAAGGTCAGATCGCCCATCAGGGCGAGACTGCGGGCCGACGCGCGCCGGCCCAGTGCGGCGCCCACGGCCGTGCTGATCGTGCCGTCGATGCCGGCGAGACCGCGGTTGGCGATCACCTTGCGGCGGGTGCCGACGGCCGGGGGGCGGACCATGATGTCGAGATCCCGGATCGGGCTCGAGGCGCCCGCGACGAGCAGGCCCCCGGCCGGGAGGGCGGCGTGCGTGGCCGCCGCGACGTCGTACGGCGTGAGGGCGGGCTGCTCCGCGAGGAGGCGGTCGACCCGGCGGCCGAGCTCGCGGTCCGCCGTGCGCCAGGCGTCGAGCCAGGCCGGGTCGTCGGGTCCCGCGCCCGCCCACGCGGGTGCCTCGACCGGGTGCGACCCCTCCGGGCGGACCGGCCACACGCCGCGCCCCGGCGCGACGAGGACCTCGACATCGGCGCGCTCCAGCAGCCGGGTCACCGGCCGGGACAGGGTCGGCCGCCCGAAGACCACGACCCGTTCGATCCGCGCACCGAGATCCGTCGCCAGGAGCAGTCGGTACGTGCGCAGCGCGTGGTCGCCGGTCCGCGCCCCGCTCGACGGCTCGGCCAGCAGCGGCCAGCCCGCCGCCTCCGCCAGCTGCCGCGCGGGCGGGCCGGCGTCGTCCCCCGCCACCACCACGGTCCGCGGCCCCTGCGGCAGCGGGGTTCCGCGCGATGGTCCCTGCCCAGAAGCACCGGATCGCGACGTGTCCCGGTGGTTGTGGGCAGGGACCATCGCGCGGGGCGCATCCGGCACGAGTGGGGTGTCGAGCTGCAGGTTGACGTGCACGACGGAGTCCGCCGGAGCGGGGACGGCGGCGAGCTCGGCGACCGTGGCTACGTCGTACGACGGGACGAGGGGACCGAAGATGCCCACCTGATCGGTCGTCTGGTTCGCGCCGGTGCCGCGCAGCCGCGCGGGCCGGTCGGCGGAGACGACGACCAGGCCGACCCCGGCATGGGCCGCCTCGAGGACGGCGGGGTGGAGGTTGGCGACGGCGGTCCCGGAGGTGGTCAGCACGGCCGCGCGCGCCCCGGTCTTCGTCAGGCCCAGCGCGAGGAAGCCGGCGGTGCGCTCGTCGATCCGGGTGTGCAGCCGGAGGGCGCCGGCCTCCGCGGCCGCCCACAGCGCCATCGCGGCGGGAGCGTTGCGGGAGCCGGGCGCGACGACAGCCTCGGTCACGCCGGCCCGCCGGAGCCGGTCGACGAGGGCCTCCGCGAGCGCGAACGAGCTGTCCGTCATGGACCCTGATCCTTCCGCACCGCCCGCGTCGCGCGTACCGCACGCACCTCCCGCACCGCGGCGAGGCGGGCCTCCCAGTACGCCACCCGCTCCGGATCGGCGGCGAGGGCGTCGAGCGACGCGTCGACCACCTGCGGCCGGGCGACGGGCAGCGCGCCGTCGACCGGCAGCAGGGGCGCATCCACCACATCGGCCGTCAGCAGCTGCACGGTCGCGAGTCCGCAGGCGTACGGGAGCTCCGGCAGCGCCGCGGCGAGGGCGACGCCCGCGGCGATCCCGACCGACGTCTCCAACGCGCTCGACGCCACCACCGGCAGTCCGATCCGCTCGGCGATCTCGAGACAGGCCCGGACACCGCCGAGCGGCTGCACCTTGAGCACCGCGATGTCGGCGGCCTCCAGCTCGCGCACCCGGTAGGGGTCCTCGGCGCGGCGGATCGACTCGTCCGCCGCGATCGGCACCCCCACCCGCCGCCGGACGAGGGCGAGCTCCTCGACGGTGGCGACCGGCTGCTCGACGTACTCCAGGCCCCCGGCGGCCCGGTCCAGCCGGCCGATCGCGGCGACGGCGGCATCGACCGACCAGCCGCCGTTGGCGTCGACGCGGATCCGGCCGCCGGGGCCCCCGGCGTCGAGGGCGTCGCGGACCGCCTCGAGCCGGGCGATCTCGTCGGAGAGGGACTGTCCCGGCTCGGCGACCTTCACCTTGGCGGTGCGGCAGCCACCGGCCAGGACGATCTCGCGGGCGCGCTCGGGGTCGACCGCGGGCACGGTCACGTTGACCGGGACCCGCCCGCGGACCGGCGCCGGCCAGTCGCCGGCGGCGGCCTCCTCGGCGCAGCGCAGCCAGGGCTCCGCGACCTCGGGCGGGTACTCCAGGAACGGGCTCCACTCCCCCCACCCGGCGGCGCCGGGCAGGAGCGCGACCTCGCGGACCGTGATCCCGCGGAAGCGGGTGCGCATCGGGACGGAGACGACCCTCATCCGGCACCGGCCTCGGTCGCCGCCCGCACCAGCGCCTGCCGGTCGGGCTTGCCGTTGGCGAGCAACGGAACGGCGTCGAGCCGGACGAGCTGGCGCGGCGCCCAGGCCCGAGGGTGCGCCTCGGCGACCCAGTCGCGCAGTTCGTCGAGGCCGACCGGGCCCACGACGAACGCGACGACCCGGCGCCCCCACTCCGGGTCCGGTACGCCGAGCACCTCCGCCGCCGCCACCGCCGGGTGCTGCCGCAGCCGCTCGGCGACGGCCGGTCCGGGGACGTTGAGCCCGCCCGTGACGATCACGTCGTCGACCCGCCCGAGGACGACCAGCCGGCCGTCCTCGTCGAGCCGCCCCGCGTCGGACGTCAGGAACCAGCCGCCGACGAGCGCCTCGGCGGTCAGGTCCGGCCGGCCGTCGTACCCGCTGAACAGGGTGGGCCCCGCGATCCGGATCCGGCCGCCCTCGCCCACCGCGACGGCGACGCCGTCGAGCGGCAGTCCGTCGTAGACGCAGCCGCCGGCGGTCTCCGCCGAGCCGTACGTCGCCACGACCCGCACGCCCGCCTCCGCCGCGCGCGCCCGCAGGCCGGCTCCGATCGGTCCGCCCCCCAGCAGCACGGTGTGCGCGCGCCGCAGGGCGGCGACATCGGCGGGATCGGCGAGCATCCGGGTCAGCTGGGTCGGCACCAGGGAGGCGAACCAGCCCTCGCCGGACGGCCAGCCGTCGCGCTCGAGCAGGGTCGGGGCGTGGCCCGCGACGAGCGAGCGGGCGATGACCTGCAGGCCCGCGACGTACGTCGGGGGCAGCGCGAGCACCCAGGGACCGGTCGCGCCCACGCGGGCCGCGGAGGCCTGGACGGAGGCCAGCACCGCGGCTCGGGCGAGCACCACCCGCTTCGGCGTCCCCGTCGACCCGGACGTCTCGACGACGAGGGGGACGTCGGCGTCCCCGGACAGCCAGCGCCGGGTCCGGTCGACGACCTCGTCGGGCCCGCCACGCACGGTCCAGGGATCCACCCGACAGACGCTATCGCCCGGCTCGTCGGCGGCGCGGCACGGACCGAGGCGAGGACGGGAACGCGGCCCGCACGCCACCCGACCGAGCGCGTCCGCGCGTCCGCCTGCTTGAATCGACGGCTATGGCCACAGCAGCGCACTGGATCGCGGGCGCCCGCGTCCGCACCCTCCCGGCGGCGGTCGCGCCGGTCGTCGTCGGCACCGCGGTCGCGATGTACGCCGACCGCGGCGTGTGGTGGAAGGCGCTGCTCGCCGCGGTGGTCAGCCTGGCCCTCCAGGTCGGCGTCAACTACGCCAACGACTACTCCGACGGGATCCGCGGCACCGACGACGAGCGGGTCGGCCCGCTGCGCCTGGTCGGGTCCGGGCTCGCCGGCCCGGCCGCCGTGAAGCGCGCGGCCTTCCTGTCCTTCGGCGTTGCCGGCGCGGCCGGCCTGGTGCTGGCCGCCACCACCTCCTGGTGGCTGCTCGTCGTCGGCGTGCTCAGCGTGCTGGCGGCCTGGTACTACACCGGGGGGGCCAGGCCCTACGGCTATCTCGGCCTCGGCGAGGTGATGGTGTTCGTGTTCTTCGGCCTGGTCGCGGTGGTCGGCACCACCTGGGTCCAGACCGAGTCCTGGGGCACTCCCGGGTGGGCCTCGGTCGCCGCCGGAGCCGGCGTCGGCGCGCTCGCCTGCGCGATCCTGGTCGCGAACAACCTCCGCGACATCCCCACCGACCGGGTCGCCGGCAAGCTGACCCTGGCCGTGCGGCTCGGCGATCGCCGTACCCGGGGCTTCTACGCCCTCCTCGTCGGCGGCTCGGCGACGGCCGTGCTGGTGCTGGCGGCCCTCACCACCTGGTGGGCACTGCTCGGCCTCGGCTTCCTGCTGCCCGCCGTCGTGGCCGCACGCGCCGTGCTCGGCGGGGCCCAGGGCCCGGCGCTCATCCCGGTGCTGCAGCGGACCGGCGTCGCCGAGCTGGCCTGGGCGGTGCTGGCCGGCGTCGGGCTCGTCGTCGGCTGAGGCTGCGTCTCTCACGCACCGGCCATCGCGGGAAAGCGACGCCGACGGAGCGCGGGAAGCGAGGAGCGAGGAACGAGCGAACCGCTCGCGCCCTCCAGCTCAGTCCTCGTCGTCCTCCTTGGACCGCATCTCCTCGTACTTGCGGGAGATCCGGTCCGCGCGCCCCTCGACCTTGGCGGCGAACGCGGAGCGCTGCCGCTCGAGCAGGACGTACGACGCGACGCCGCTGACGAGGAAGGCGATCACGATGGTCCACAGCACGTTGACCGAGTCGGCGACGAGCAACCACACACCGGCCACCAGGCAGAACGCGCCGATGAACAGGCCGGCCCGCAGGCCGGTGTAGATCCAGAACTCCTTCACTCCTCCAGCCTAGGTCGGAGCGGCCCGTCCACGGTCACCGGGACCCACCCCGAGGCAACCGGTCACCGCCTACCCTGGAGGTGTGAAGCTGTTGCTCGTCGTCCTCGTGTTCGCGGCGCTGACCTATCTCGCGGTCCGCTGGCTCCAGGACCGCGGCTACGGCGACCAGCCCGCCCGCCGGTCCTCCCCGCGCCCCCAGCCGCCGACCCGTCCGGTGGCGCCGGACGACGACGAGAGCTTCCTGCGCGACCTGGAGTGGCGGCGCCGGCAGCAGGAGCGGCACAAGGACCAGCCGCAGCCCCCGGACAACCCGGACGCCTGAGCCGGCCGGCCGACGGTTCGCCTGCCGAATTCGCCCTCAGAACCGGGGTTCTGCGACAGATCCGGTCGTTGCGTCGACCACCCGCTCGGCGGCGTACGAGTGCTGGCTGGTGGTCGAGAAGTAGTTGATCCCGATGAAGTTGAACCACAGCGTGGCCATTCCGACGAGGGCGAGCATCGCGGCCTTGCGGCCCTTCCAGCCGGCCGTGGCGCGGGCGTGGAGGTAACCGGCGTAGACGACCCAGGTGATGAACGCCCACACCTCCTTGGGGTCCCAGTTCCAGTAGCGCGACCAGGCCTCGTGCGCCCAGATCGGCCCGGTGATGAGGACCGCGAAGGTCCACACGGGGAACGCGAACGCGTGCACCCGGTAGGCCAGGCGGTCGAGGGCGTCGAGCTCGGGGACGCGGGCCAGCCAACCGCCGAGCTCGGTGCCCGCGGCGGTGGCGCGACGCTGGGCACGCATCCGGACGAGGTAGACGATCGAGACGATGCCGCCGAGCGTGAAGGCGCCGGTGGCGATCACCGCGGAGACGACGTGGATGACCAGCCACGGCGAGTTGAGCGACTCGGTCAGCGGCGCGACCGCGTCGTAGAGCCAGATCACGGCCACCATGAGCGTGGCGACGACGAAGCCGACGACGAGCGGACCCATCCAGCCGAGCGAGAACCTCTTGTAGAGCACCAGGTAGAGCAGCGCGACGACGAAGGTGCCGGAGAGCGTGAACTCGTACATGTTGCCCCACGGCACCCGGTTGGGGTCGGCGGCCATGCCGCGCGCGACCAGGCCCACGAAGTGGGCCGCGCAGGCGATCGCGGTCAGCAGCAGCCCCAGCCGGCCGAGGAAGGCCACCCGCTCGCCGCGCCGCGCCGGCGCCGCCGTGTCCGCCGCACCCTCGTCGTCCGGCGTCGCGTCCTCCGCGCCGCCCGCACGGACCAGGACCCGCTCCGCGGCGGGCTGGCGCAGCGCCGCCCACTCCGCCAGGTAGACCACCAGGGCGACGAAGTAGACGATGCCGGCCGCCCCGATGGCCTGGTTGCTCAGCGTCTCCCACGCGGTGTTGCTCACGACTGCCTCACGATCTCGGATGCCTCCTGGAGCTGCGACACGACGGCGGTCAGGATCTCGTCCATCTCACCGTTGCCGGAGCGATCGAGTACGGCGACCTCGACGCGAGTGCCGCCGGTTCCGTCCATTGTGCCTGCGCCCGACGCCCCGGGGTCACCAGGGTCGCCGGGGCCGAGCGGGACCGCCCGCACCCACACCCGGCGCGGTCGGATGAACAGCGAGCCGCACAGGCCGATGAGCGCCAGGATCACGCCGAGCAGCGCGACCTCCTTGCCGGGCGTCTGGCTGATCTGCACCCGGATCCAGGGGTCGACGCGCTCGAAGGTGACCGAGCCGAGGCCGTCGGGCAGGGTGACGGTGTCGCCGATCTGCAGGTCGATGCGCAGCGGCTTGCCGTCCGCCTGGGTGATCGGTGTCGCCTTGGCCTTGTCGAGGACGTAGACCGACTGCGACCGGCCGTCGTCGAGGCCGAGGTCGCCGGTGTAGGCGAGCATCGACAGGGTCGGGTTGAGGTCGTCGCCGAAGACCGTGACCGGGTTGCCGTCGACCATCTCGAAGGTCGGGAAGAACAGCCCGTCCAGCCCGATCTGCCCCGGCTTCGCCGTCGGGACCTTCACGACGCCGTACGACAGGAAGCTAGCGTCGCGCGGCAGGAACACCGTGGGACCGGTGTGGACGACCTGTCCGGTGCCGTCCCTGACCGTGATGACCGGGGCGTAGCCGTGGCCGATGAGGAAGACGTCGGTGCCGTTCAGCTCGAGGGGGTGGTTGACCCTCAGGCCGTACTCCTTGGGCTCGCCGTCGCCGACCTGGTAGGTCAGTGCCGCCTCGAACTTGCGGGCCTGGCCGAAGCGCGGGCCCTCCTTGAGCCAGTCGATGGAGAAGTCGTCGACGCTGAAGCGGAAGTTCGCCAGCTGGCTCTGCCGGAACAGGCCGCCGGGCTTGAAGTCGTCGTACTGCGTGAGGTTGTTGCTGAAGGTCTTGCCCTGCACGATGATCACGCCGCCCTGGTAGCCCCACAGGCCGCCCATGGCGACCCCGGCGAGCACGATCAGCAGCGACAGGTGGAAGACCAGGTTGCCGGCCTCGCGGAGGTAGCCCCGCTCGGCGGCGACGTAGTCGTCCCCGTCGCCCCTCACCCGGATCCGGTGCCGGCGGCCGAGCACGGTGCGCGCCCGCTCGAGCACCTCCGCCGGGGCCAGGTCGGTCGTGTACGACGCCTGCACCGGCATCCGGCTCAGGTTGCGCGGCGCCGGCGGAGGCTGGGCCCGCAACGCGCGGTAGTAGACGAACAGCCGCGGGATGATGCAGCCGACGAGCGAGAGCACCAGCAGCAGGTAGATCGCGGAGAACCACGGCGAGCTGTAGACGGAGAACAGGTCGAGCTTCTCGTAGATCGGAGTGAGCTTCGGGTGCTCCTCCTTCCACCGGGTGACGGCCAGCGAGTCGACGTCGGCCTGGGGGATCACCGAGCCGGGGATGGCCGCTAGCGCGAGGAGGAGCAGCAGGAGCAGCGCCGTCCGCATCGACGTGATCTGCCGCCACGCCCACCGCAGCAGCTCGCGGGCGGTCAGCTCACCGGGGCGTCGCGCGGGGTCGGGACGTCGGGTGGTCATACGGAGACCTCGAAGTTCTGGACCAGCTGGATCTGCAGCCACTGCACCAGCTCGGCCCACCAGCCGGTGAGCATGAGGAGGCCGATCAGGATGAGGAAGGCCCCGCCGATCCGCGCGACCCACTTCTGGTGGCGGCGGACGAATCCGGTGAGGGCGAGGGTACGGCGGTAGGCCAGCCCGGCGACGATGAACGGGATGCCGAGCCCCAGGGCGTAGCACAGCGAGAGCAGGGCGCCGCGCATGGCCGTGGCGTCGACGTAGGTCAGGTTGACGATGACGCCGTAGGTCGGCCCGACGCAGGGCGACCAGCCGATCGCGAACAGCGCACCGATCACCGGCGCGGCGCCCAGGCCGACCGCCGGGATCCGGTGGACCCGCAGGTCGCGCTGCAGCCACGGGAGCGCGCCGGCGAAGACGAGCCCGAGGACGATCAGGATCGCCCCGAGTCCCATCTGGATCTCGTCGTCCCAGCGCCGCAACGAGCGTCCGACCGACCCGAAGGCGGCGCCCATGAGCACGAAGACGACGGCGAAGCCGAGCACGAAGAGCACGGAGCCCAGCAGCATGCGGCCCCGTCGCCGGCCGACCTCACCGGAGACGATGTCGGCGCCCGAGAGGCCGGTCGCGTAGGAGAGATAGCCCGGCAGCAGCGGGAGCACGCACGGGGAGAAGAAGGAGACGAGGCCCACGAAGACGGCGATGGGCACCGCGAGCCCGAGCGAGCCGGCGACGGCCTGCTCCTGGAACCACTCAACCATCGGTCTCCGCCAGGGTGTCCTCGACCAGCGCCGTCAGCGTCGTCTTCGACGGGATGGCCCCGTTGATGAGCGCGGCCACGCGGCCCTCGCGGTCGAGGACGAGCGTCGCCGGGGGCGCGTAGGGCGCGTAGCGCCCCATGTCGAGCAGGGTCTCGCTGCCGGGGTCGTAGAGCGACGGGTAGTCGACGCCCCGGTCCCGTTCGAACGCCGCCGCCGTCTCGGCGGCGAGGTCGCGGATGTTGATGCCGACGAAGGCCACCTGGTCGGGCTGCTCCTCGGCCAGTTCCTTGTCGGCGTCGACGAGCATCGGCATCTCGGTGCGGCACGGGCCGCAACCGGACCACCACACGTTGAGGACCACGACCTTGCCCCGCAGGTCGGTGACGTCCAGCGGCTCGCCCTGCACCGTCGTACCGCTGATGTCGAGCGGATCCTCGCGGTCGCCCTCGTCGACGAGGACGACCTTGCCGTCTCCGGAGATGTAGTCGAGATCGCCCGTCCCGCCGATCGTGGAGCAGGCGGAGGCCGAGACGACCACGCCGGCCAGGACCGCGGCGGCGAACACGCGTCTCATGCCGAGGGCGTCCCCTCGGGCCGGTTCTCCTCGGGCGCGTCGCCGGCCGAGAACGGCGCCGCGATGTCACCGGTCGGGATGAGGTCGATCGCCGGCTCGGCGTACGAGATCTCGACCAGCTCCTCCCCCGCGAACCCGAACGACGTGATCGAGCACAGCGTGCACTGGCGCTTGCGCGGGTCGTGGAGGAAGGAGCGCTTCTCCGCCGCGAGCCGCGTCGTCCAGATCGGGAGCTGGTGGGAGACGAGGACGGCCTCGTGGCCCGCGGCATCCCGGCGCGCGTCGTGGACCGCGGCCATCATCCGCTCGACGATCGCCCGGTAGGGCTCGCCCCATGACGGTCGGAACGGGTTGTAGAGGTGGCGCCACAGCAGCGGGTTGCGCAGGGCGTTGTTGCCGCGCCCGAAGGTCATCCCCTCGAACCGGTTCTCCGACTCGATGACCCGTGCCTCGCGCCCGACCTCGAGGCCGAGGGCCGCCGCCAGCGGCGCGGCGGTCTCCTGCGCGCGCTCCAGCGGGGAGGACCGGAGGACGGTGATGTCGTTGCCCTTGAGCGCCTCGGCGACCCGGTCGGCCATGGCGCGGCCGCGGTCGGAGAGATGGAAGCCGTCGCGCCGGCCGTAGAGGATGCCCTCGGGGTTGTGGACCTCGCCGTGGCGGACGAGGTGGACGATCGTGTCGGGCGTGCTCATCGGATCGCCTCCGCCGCCGCGCGGGCCGCCGTGGGCAGCGCGTCGAGGACCTGCTGGACGGCGCGGTCGTCGTGGGACGAGGAGACGAACCAGGCCTCGAACGCCGACGGCGGCAGGTGCACCCCCTGGTCGAGCATCGCGTGGAAGAGGGCCGCGTACGCCGGCACGCTGGTGCCCTGCGCCTGCGCGAAGTCCGTCACCGGGTCGGCGGTGAGGAACACCGAGAACATCGACCCGGTCGACTGGATGACGTGCGGCAGCCCGGCCGCGGCGAAGGACTCCGCGATCCCGGCCCGCAGGGCGTCGGCGACGACGTCGAGGCGGGCGTAGACGTCGTCGGTCGCGGCGGTCAGCGTCGCGAGGCCGGCGGCGGTGGCGACCGGGTTCCCGGCGAGCGTGCCGGCCTGGTAGACGGGGCCCTCGGGGGCGAGGTGGGCCATCACGTCCGCGCGGCCGCCGAACGCCGCGGCGGGGAAGCCGCCGCCCATCACCTTGCCGAACGTCATCAGGTCGGGGACCCATCCCTCGACGGCGCCGTCGGTGCCCCACTGACCCGCCTTCGAGACCCGGAAGCCGGTCATCACCTCGTCGCTGACGAACAGCGCGCCATGGGACCGGCAGGTCTCGGCGAGGAACCGGTTGAAGCCCGGCGCCGGCGGGACCACGCCCATGTTGCCCGGGGCCGCCTCGGTGATCAGGCAGGCGATCCGGTCGCCGTGCTCGGCGAACGCCGCGGTCACCGCCTCGCGGTCGTTGTAGGGCAGCACGAGGGTGAGCTCGGTGGAGCTCGCGGGCACGCCCGGCGTACCGGGGATGGAGAAGGTCGTCAGCCCCGAGCCCGCCGCGGCGAGCAGCGAGTCGACGTGGCCGTGATAGCAGCCGGCGAACTTGACGACCACGTCGCGGCCGGTGAACCCGCGGGCGAGCCGGATCGCCGACATGGTCGCCTCGGTGCCCGAGGAGACCAGGCGCAGCCGCTCGACCGGCGTGCGGGCGACGATCGCCTCGACGAGCGCCACCTCGCCCTCCGTCGGCGTGCCGTACGACGTCCCGCGGCTCACGGCCGCCTGGACCGCCTCGACGACCGCCGGGTGCCCGTGGCCGAGCAGCATCGGGCCCCAGGAGCAGATCAGGTCGACGTACTCGTTGCCGTCGACGTCGGTCAGCCACGGCCCGGTCGCCGACCGGATGAAGCGGGGCGTGCCGCCGACCGCGTTGAACGCTCGCACCGGGGAGTTGACGCCGCCGGGGGTCACCCCACGCGCCCGGGCGAAGAGGGCCTCGGAGCTGGATGTCGGAAGTGCGGACACCGCGCCATTGTCGCCGATGGGTCCCAACGACCCGTCATCGCCGTCGGTCTTCGTGCGTCGGGCCCATAGCACGTCCACCGAGTTGTGCGCGGGATCATGTGACACCCGTAACGTCGGTGTGTCACGATTCGTTGACTCAGTGCACAGGTGGGCACTGAGGGAGAGCCCACGCGACGGGGCCACTCGTGGCCAGGGGAGAGAGTCAGGACATGTCGAGGAAGCGTCTGGGGCGACTGCAGCGCGTCGCCACCATCATCCCGCTCGCTCTGCTGTCGGCGGCCTGGACCGCGTCGGTCGCGGGCATCGGTGGCGTCGGCTCGCCCGTTCAGGCGGCCGAGACGCCCGGCCAGGTGACCGACGGCACCAGCGTGCCCGAGGAGTCGATCGACGACCCGGCGAGCCTCTCCGACCCGTCCGCCGTCGAGGGCCTCGAGGACGGCAACGAGGCGGGCATCGTCTCCGCCGCGTCGACCAACGCGATCCCCGCCGCCGCGCTCGCGGCCTACCAGCGCGCCGAGACGGTCATCAACTCGGCCGACGAGTCCTGCAACATCACCTGGCAGCTCATCGCCGCGATCGGCCGGGTGGAGTCCAACCACGGCCGCGTCGGCGGCAACGTCCTCGACAACGACGGCGTCGCCACCCCCGGCATCTACGGCCCGGCGCTCGACGGCCAGAACGGCGTCAAGGCGATCTCCGACACCGACGCGGGCGTCTACGACAACGACACCCAGTGGGACCGCGCGGTCGGCCCGATGCAGTTCATCCCGTCGACCTGGCAGGTCGTGGGCGTCGACGCCGACGACGACGCGGCCCGCAACCCGCAGGACATCGACGACGCGGCCCTCGCTGCCGCGGTCTACCTCTGCTCCGGCGACGGCGACCTCTCCACGGTGGTCGGCCAGCGCGCCGCGGTCTACCGCTACAACCACAGCCAGGCCTACGTCGACCTGGTCCTCAAGATCATGAACGCCTACCTCGAGGGCGACTTCACCTCGGTCCCCAACAACGCGACCGCCGCGGGCTATGTGGTGCCGGAGCCGCCGAGCTTCGACGTCCGCAGCCCCGGCGCGATCAAGAAGGACAAGGGCTCGAAGGGCTCGACGACCACGGGGACGCCCAGCGCCGACCCGACCACCGGCGCGACCGGCGGCACCGGCGGCGGGAACACCGGTGGCGGCGGCAGCACGGGTGGCGGCAACACCGGTGGCGGCGGCAAGGGCGACGGCGGTGGCGGCGGTGGCGGCGTCGCACCCACCCTCCCGGCCCCGCTCGACGATGTCGTCACGGGCGTCGACGAGGGCGTCGGCGCGGTCACCTCGAACCTGATCAGCGGCGTCCTCGGCCTGCTCACCAAGCAGGAGGCGGCCACCGCCTGCCAGCAGGAGTTCCCCAAGCTCACCCAGACGGTGCAGCTGCTCAACTGCCTGCTGAGCTACGGCCTCAAGACGCCGTAGTCACCCCGCACGACCCGCAAGAGCCCCGGACCCTGCCCCCCAGCCCGGGGCTCTTGCCGTTCCGCGGTCCGAGCGCAGCGAGGACCGGGCGGCGAGCTCGATATCCGACCCGCTCGGCCCCAACGGCTGGGTCTTGCCGCGAGGCGGACGGTGGACCTACGCGACTCGACCGCGTGGCCGGCAGCGGGGCGGACGGCGGCGCAGCCGCATCGAGCGACGCCCGCGGTCCGAGCGCAGCGAGGACCGGGCGGCGAGCTCGATATCCGACCCGCTCGGCCTAGACAAGCAGCTCTGCGGCCTCCGTGGCCCAGTAGGTGAGGATGATGTCGGCGCCGGCGCGGCGGATCGAGGTGAGCGTCTCGAGGATCGCGGGCTCCCGGTCGATCCAGCCGTGGGCGGCGGCGGCCTCGAGCATGGAGTACTCACCCGAGATGTTGTACGCCGCTGTCGGCACACCGAGCTCGGACGCGGCGTCGGCCACGCGGCGCAGCACGTCGAGGTAGGCCAGGGCCGGCTTCACCATGACGGCGTCGGCGCCCTCCTCGATGTCGAGCAGCGCCTCCCGGACGCCCTCGCCGGCGTCCCGGCGGCCGTCCTGCTGGTAGGTGCGGCGGTCGCCCTGCAGCGCGCTGTCGACGGCCTCGCGGAAGGGGCCGAAGAAGGCGGAGGCGTACTTCGCCGAGTAGGCGAGGATCCCGGTGTCGGTGAACCCGGCGCGGTCGAGGGCGTCGCGGACGACGGCGACCTGGCCGTCCATCATGCCGCTGGGGCCGACCATGCCGGCACCCGCGCGCGCCTGGACGACGGCCATGTCGGCGTACCGCTCCAAGGTGGCATCGTTGTCGACCCGACCGGTCGCGTCGAGCACGCCGCAGTGGCCGTGGTCGGTGAACTCGTCGAGGCACAGGTCGCCCATCACGACCAGCGCGTCGCCGACCTCCTCGACGATGTCGGCGATGGCGACGTTGAGGATCCCGTCGGGGTCGGTCGCGCCGGTGCCGGTGGCGTCCTTGGTCTCCGGTACGCCGAACAGCATGATGCCGCGCAGCCCGGCCTCGGCCGCCTCGACCGCCGCCCGCCGTAGCGAGTCGCGGGTGTGCTGCACGACGCCCGGCATCGAGCTGATCGGGATCGGCTCGGTCGCACCCTCCCGGACGAAGGCCGGGAGCACCAGCTGGCTGGGGCGCAGGGTGCTCCCGGCCACGAGGTCCCGCATGGCCGCCGTGGTCCGCAGGCGCCGGGGTCGGACGATCGGACGCAGGATCTCGTTCATCGCGGTCCCGGCGACATCGTGCGGCGGAGGAGCGCGGCGGCGGAGGCGCGGAGCTTCGTGGGGTGATTCACCTCCCCATTGTCGCGCAGGCCCCTCGGCGCGGGCTCAGCGCCAGCGGGCGAGCCACTGGGTGGCGCCGGGGATCGGCTCCTGGGGGCTGCCCGCCGCGCCGACGGGCGTGTCCCACAGGAGGTAGCCCTCCGGTGTCGGTCCGCCGAGCCCGTAGGACGAGTTGGCGTCGGACACGCGCGCGAACCTCCCGCTGTCGGGCTCGTAGACGAACGTCCCGGCCCGGCCGCGGTGGTAGGAGCTCACCTTCACCACACCGCCGGTCACCCAGCCGCTGATGCCGTCGTCCTGGATCGTGGCGACCAGGTCGCCGTCCGTCGTGAGGATCTGGATCCGGTCGTCGCGGCCGTTGTCGTAGGTGCCGCAGTACTGGCTGAGCACGATCCGGTCGTCGAGCGCCCCGAAGCCGAGCAGGTTGCACCGCTCCCCCGACCGCGGGTCGAAGTCCCGCTCGGCACCGGTGGCCAGGTCGCGGACATGGATCCGGTCGTTCCTGCCGTTGGTCCGGGCGCTCCAGACCATCGCGTCGTCGGTGAACGCGACGGCGCCGACCCGCAGCCCCTCGTCGCGTACGTCGGCCGGGTCCGTCGGCGACACCGACCACAGGTCGTAGGTGTCGCCCTCCGCGCCCGCGTCGTCCGCCTCGCCGTCGGGCCCCATCGGCCAGCCGCCGGGCGGCGGCGCGCCCTCCGTCGCCGGCGCGCCGACGTACAGCCGGCCGTCGGGACCCATCACCGGGCTCCGGAGCCCGGTGATGTCGGGCAGTCCGGGCCAGGTGACGGTCGACCAGGAACGCGTCGAGCGATCGTAGACGTGCGCCTGGAGCCGGCCCTTCAGATCGGCGCCGTCGCCGGCCCGGGTGGAGGTCAGCACCAGCCGGTCGGCGCCGAGCTCGGCCGGCCAGACCTGGTCGGCGAAGCCCATCGGCGGCAGCCAGTCCTTCTCGCCCGTGGCGGGGTCGAGCAGGGCGTAGCGGATCTTGTTGCGCGCACCGTGCGGGCCGTCGCGGAACAGGATCAGCCCGTCGTCGGTGACGCCGTCGTAGTACTGCCCGTTCGCCGCGTCGAGGTCCTCGTTGGTGTAGCTCGTCAGGAGGTCGTAGTCGGCCCCCTCCTTCGCCTGCCGCGCGTCGGAGAGCCGGACCACCGGCCCCTCGGGGCGGGGTACGACGCTCGCGGCCGGCGCGTCCCGGCCGTCCGTGCCCTGCTGCACCAGGCTGCCGGCGGCCACCACCCCGATCACCGCGACGGCGAGACCACCAGCGAGCCCGGCCCGGCGGCGGCGTACCCGCTGCCGGCCGCCGGTGAGCACCGCGGCCAGGTCGATGTCGTCGGCCGGCGGGGTCGCCGCCGCCTCGCGCAGCAGGGCCCGCATCTCGTTCACCATGTCATCTCCACGGTCAGCTCCACGGTCGTCACCACTTTCCGGCTCCCAGGGTCAGCTCGCCCAACGACGAGTCCTCGAACACGGAGCGGAGCCGGTCCAGCGCACGCGCGGTCTGGCTCTTGACGGTGCCCTCGCTGCAGCCCAGCGCCCGCGCGGTGTCGGCGACGCTGAGGTCGTCGAAGTACCGCAGCACCACGCACGCCCGCTGCCGCGGCGGCAGCTCGTCCATCACCTGCAGCAGGGTCGCGCGGGCGCTCACCAGCTCGGCCACGTCGATGCCGTCCGGACGCTGGGGATCGGCCTCCACGACCAGCTCGGTGCTCGAGCGCCGTCGGGAATGGTCGAGTACGACGCTCACCAGGGCCTTGCGTGCATAGGCGTACTCACGCCCGGCCCGGGTCAGCCGGGGCCAGGCGACGTACACCCGGATCAGCGCGTCCTGGACGTGGTCCGCCGCCCGGTCCCAGTCGCCGCACAGCAGGTACGCCGTGCGGCGCAGCCGGTCGCGCGCCCCTCGGGCGAAGGCGACGAACTCGTCCTCGTCACGCATCGGTCATCCGCTCCATGACCGCCTCAACGCAGTGACCACCCGTCCAGGTTGCACGGATTCGCCGACCCGGCGCAGATTGAACAACGAGACACGCCGACCCGGCGCGGATTGAACACAAAGACTTCAATCTGCGCCGGGTCGGCGTTGTCTGCGATTCAATCTGCGCCGGGTCAGGCCTTCTTGCGACGCGACGACGGCTTCCGGTCGCTGGGCTTGGTGACCGGCTCGCCGGCCTCCAGCATCGCGACCCGGCGGCTGGCGCCGAAGCCGGCGAGTGCCTCGACGAGCAGCTCGACGTCCGGCTTGGGGGCCAGGACGTCGACGCGCAGGCCGTGCTCCTCGGCGGTCTTGGCCGTGGCGGGACCGATCACCGCGATGATCGTCGACGGGTGCGGCTTGCCGGCGATGCCGACCAGGTTGCGCACGGTCGAGGACGACGTGAACACGACCGCGTCGAACTTGCCGGTCTTGATCGCGTCGCGGGTCGGCGCCGGCGGCGGGGCCGCCCGCACGGTGCGGTACGCCGTGACGTCGTCGCACTCCCAGCCGAGGTCGATCAGGCCGGCGACGAGGTTCTCGGTCGCGATGTCCGCGCGCGGCAGGAAGACCCGGTTGATGGGGTCGAGCTGCTCGTCGTACTCCGGCCAGTCCTCGAGGAGCCCGGCGGCGGACTGCTCGCCCGACGGGACGAGGTCGGCGCGCAGACCCCAGTCGGCGATCGCCTGGGCGGTCTTGTCGCCGACGGCGGCGATCTTGAGCCCGGAGAAGGCACGCGCGTCGAGGCCGTACTCCTCGAACTTCTCCCGCACCGCCTTCACGGCGTTGACCGAGGTGAACGCGATCCACTCGTAGCGACCCTCGACGAGACCGCGGACGGCCTTGTCCATCTGCTGCGGGTTGCGCGGCGGCTCGACGGAGATCGTCGGGACCTCCTCCGGCACGCCGCCGAACTCGCGGATCCGCTCCGACAGCGACGCGGACTGCTCCTTGGTGCGCGGCACCAGCACCCGCCAGCCGAACAGCGGCTTGGTCTCGAACCACGAGAGCTTCTCACGCAGGTCGACGACGGCGCCGATCACGGTGATCGCCGGCGGGGAGATCCGGGCCGCGCGGGCGTCGGCAGCGATCCGCTCGAGGGTCGAGGTGATCGTCTGCTGCTCGGTCGTGGTGCCGACCCGCGTCATCGCGACCGGGGTCTGCGGGGAGCGGCCGATCGCGATCAGCTGCTTGGCGATGTCGCCGATCTGGCCGACGGCCGAGAGCAGCACCAGGGTCGGCGTGTCGGCGTACCGCGTCCAGTCGACCTTCTCGCCGCAGGTGACCACGGCCATCTCCCGGTGGTCCTTGGTGGTCAGCGGGATGCCGGCGTACGCCGGGACGGCGCCCACCGACGAGACGCCCGGGACGACCTCGAACGCGAGGTTCGCCTTGGCCACCGCCTGGGCCTCCTCGGGCCCGGAGGCGTAGAGGAACGGGTCTCCGCCGAGCAGTCGGACCACCCGCAGGCCGCGCTTGGCCTGCTTCACGACGACCTTCGCGCGCGCGGCGTGGGTGAGGGGCTGGCCGTCCTCGCCGAAGCCGCCGTCGACGATCTCCGGCTCGGCGACGGGCTCGTCACCGACCCGCTCCGCCCGGGCCCGCACCACCGCGACCAGGTCGGCGTGGCGGGGCTCCTCGGTGATGACGACGTCCGCGTCCTGGATCAGCCGGACGGCACGCACGGTCAGCAGGTCGGGGTCGCCGGGACCGGTGCCGACGAAGGCCGTGAATCCGGGGCCTCCGGGGTGGACCTGGGCGGCGGCGGGAGTCGAAGCAGCCTTCTTGGCTGGCGTGGCTCGCGTCATGGGTTGGGCACCTCTGCAGATCGTGCGGACGGGTGGGCGTTCGAGTCGGTGGAGCGGTTGAGCTGGGCCATCAGCTCGGCGGCGCCGTCGGCCAGCATCTCGGCGCCGAGGTCGTCGCCGAGCCGGGCGGCGGTGCCGGGCCAGGACGCCGGGTCGGCCGCCAGGGCGACCGAGGCGGAGCGGCGTACGGCGAGGGCTCCGTCCTCGGAGAGGATCACCGCGCGCAGCCACAGCTCGGGCCCCTCGTCGCCCTCGGCGATCTCGGCGAGGGCGCCGATCGGCGCGGTGCAACCGCCCTCAAGCGTGGCCATGAGGCGGCGCTCCGCGGTGACGGCGGCACGGGTGGCACCGTCGTCGAGCCGGGCGAGCAGCGCCAGGGTGGCACTGTCGTCGCTGCGGCACTCCACGGCCAGGGCCCCTTGGCCCGGAGCGGGGAGGACACGCAGCGGGTCGAGCACCTCGGTGACCTCGTCGAGCCGGCCGAGGCGGGCCAGGCCGGCCCGGGCGAGCACCACGGCGTCGTACACCCCCTCGCGGATGCGTCCGATCCGGGTGTCGACGTTGCCGCGGACACCGACCAGGTCGATGCCGAGGCCGAGCGCCTCCAGCTGGGCGACCCGGCGAGGCGACCCGGTGGCGACCCTGCTGCCGGGCGGCAGCTCGCCGAGGGTGAGTCCGTCGCGGGCGACGAGGACGTCGCGCGGGTCCTCCCGCGGGGGTACGGCGGCCAGCGTGATGCCCTCGGTGGCGTAGGTCGGGACGTCCTTGAGCGAGTGGACGGCGACGTCGACCTCGCCCGCGAGCAGCGCGTCGCGCAGGGCGCTGACGAAGACTCCGGTCGAGGAGCCGCCGGCGAGCGGGATGCCGGTGGCCTGGCTGCGGTCGCCGTCGGTGGTGATCTCGACGAGCTCGGCGGCGGTGCCGAGGTCCGCGAGCGCCGATGCGACGTGCCCGCACTGGGTGGTCGCGAGGGCGCTGCGGCGGGTGCCGATGCGCAGGGGTGCGGTGACGCTCATGACCGGCCCTCCTCGCCGACGACGGGACGGGTGACGGCGTCGACCGCGTCGGGGTCGAGCGCGAAGAGCTCGGCCAGCGCGGCGGCGTACGAGACGGCGCCCTGCTCGTTGGCGAGCTCCTTGACCCGGACGGTCGGCTCGTGGAGCAGCTTGTCGGCCACCCGGCGCACGGTCTGGCGGATCTCGTCGCGGGTCGCGTCGTCGAGCTGGGGCAGCCGGCCCTCGAGGCGGGTCATCTCCGCGTCGACGACGTTGGTGGCCATCGAGCGGAGCGCGACGACGGTCGGCGTGACGCTGGCCTGGCGGCGGGCGGCGAGGAAGGCGGTGACCTCCTCGCCGAGGATCCGGCGTACCTCCTGGACCTCGCGGCCGGTGACGCCGCCGTGGAGCAGCTCGGCGAGCTCGGCGAGGCCGACCAGGCGCACACCGGGCAGGTCGGCGACGTCGGGGGCGATGTCGTGCGGCAGGGCGAGGTCGATCAGGGCGACCGGGCGCTCGGTGTCGCGGACCCGCTCCACCAGCGCGCGGTCGATGATCGTGCCGGAGGATCCGGTGCAGCTGATCACGATGTCGGCGCGGGCCAGCTCGTCGCCGAGGTCGGCGAGGCGGACGGCCTCGCCGGAGTACTGCACGGCGAGCCGCACGGCCCGGTCGACGGACCGGTTGACGATGGAGAGCCGCCCGGCGCCCAGGCGGCTGGCGGTCGCGGTCGCGAGCCCGGCCATCGCCCCGGCCCCGACCACGACGACGTGCTTGCCCTCGACCGGGCCGACGACGCCGGCTGTCTCGTCGAGCGCGGCACTGACGAGGGTCGGCGCGACCTGGTCGATCTCGGTCTCGGCACGGGTGCGCTTGCCGACCCGCAGGGCCTGCTGGAAGAGCAGGTTGAGGGCGGGCCCGACGGTACCGAGCTCCTGGCCGCGGCGCAGCGCCTCGCGCGTCTGGCCGAGGATCTGGCCCTCGCCCACGGCCATCGAGTCGAGCCCGGCCGCCACCTGGAAGAGGTGGGAGATCGCACCGTCGTCGTAGTGGACGTAGAGGTGCGGGAGCATGGCCTCGGTCGACTCGCCGGCTCGGTCGACCAGCAGGCGCGAGATCTGCTCGATGCTGCCGTGGAAGCGCTCGACCTCGGTGTAGATCTCCAGCCGGTTGCAGGTGGCGATGACCGTCGCCTCGCTCACGTGCTCGCACGACGCGGCGTCGGCGATCAGCTTCTGGACGCCGTCGTGGTCGAGTGCGACCCGCTCGAGCAGGGCCACCGGCGCGGAGTTGTGGGAGATGCCCACGACCAGCACGCTCATCGACGTCCTCGCTTCGCTTCGGAAGTCGATGAGGTGCAGGACGCGCGGCGTGACATGGCTCGCTCGCTTCGCTCGCTCACGCCGCGCCTCCCCCGGTCTCGACCGCGGCCGCGGCGTCGGCGCCGTTGGCCTTGCGCTGCTCGTGGTAGGCGAGGATCTGCAGCTCGATCGACAGGTCGACCTTGCGCACGTCGACGCCCTCGGGCACGGCCACGACGGCGGGCGCGAAGTTGAGGATGCTGGTGATGCCCATCGCGACCATCCGGTCGGCGACGTCCTGGGCGGCGACCGCCGGGGTGGCGATCACGCCGATGGCGACGTCGTGCTCGCGGACGATCTCCTCGAGGTCGGCGAAGGGCCGGACGACGACGCCCGCGACGCTCTGCCCCACGACCGACTCGTCGGCGTCGAGGAGCGCGACCACCCGGAAGCCGCGGCTGCGGAAGCCGGAGTAGTTGGCGAGGGCGTGACCGAGGTTGCCGATGCCGACGATGACGACCGGCCAGTCCTGGGTGACCCCGATCTCACGGGCGATCTGGTAGCGGAGGTAGTCGACGTCGTACCCGACCCCGCGGGTCCCGTAGCTGCCGAGGTAGGACAGGTCCTTGCGCAGCTTGGCGCTGTTGACGCCCGCGGCGGTCGCGAGGTCCTCGCTCGAGCAGGTGCGGATCCCGTTGTCGGCCAGCGCCGTCAGCGCCCGCAGGTAGACAGGCAGGCGGGCGACCGTGGCCTCCGGGATGACCCGGGCGGCATCCGTCGAACTACGTGTGGTCACAGCTCCACTTTCCAGCCGCTCTACCGGACGTCAGTGGCGCGGCTCGATCACTGTAGGAGTTTGTGAACGTGAGAACAAAATGGGCGAAAGCGCAACTCGACGGCGCGACTGCTACGTCACACCGGGACGCGCTCGGGGCGGGTCGCTCCGCGGTTCAACTACCGAATTTGTCGTCGTGCGCGCGGGTTGACGACAAAATCGGTAGTTGAACCGCAGAAACCAGATCAGCCGCGCAGCGCCGCGCGCAGCCGGTCCGGGCTGACGCGCCAGAAGTCGTGCTGGCGGCCGTCGACGAAGGTCACCGGGATCTCGTGGGCGAATCGGTCGGCGAGCGCGGGATCGTCGTCGATCGACAGTTCCACGAAGCTCTCCCCCAGCTCGGCGCACACCGCCTCGATGACCGCGCGGGCGTCGTCGCACAGATGGCAGCCGGGACGGCTGTAGAGGGTGACCCGCGGGGTCGGCACACCGCTCATTCCACTCGTTCCACTCGTTCGGGTCATTCCAGGATCCCCAGCGCCTTGCGCCGCTCGGCGCCCCGCAGCACGCCCTTGCGGATCTTGCCCGTCACGGTGCGCGGCAGGGCGTCGACGACCTCGACCCGGACCGGCCGCTTGTACGGCGCCAGCCGCTCCTCGGCCGTGGCGCCGACGGCCCGCACCAGGGCCTCCGCGTCGGGTCCGGCGATCGCGCCGGAGTCGGGCACGACGTAGGCGACCACGGCCTCACCGGTCTGGTCGTCGGGCACGCCGAGGACTGCGGCCTGGCGCACGCCGGGGACCTCTTCCAAGATCGCCTCCACCTCGGTGGGATAGACGTTGAAGCCGGAGACGATGACGAGCTCCTTGACCCGGTCGACGAGATAGAGGTCGCCGTCGGCGTCGAGGAAGCCGACGTCGCCGGTGGACCACCAGCCGTCGTCGGCGGGGCCGTCCTGGCCGTCGGGCCAGTAGCCGCTGAACAGGTTGCGGCCTCGGATCTGGATCTCGCCGGGGTCGTCGGCCGCCGCCTCCTCGAGCGGCCGGCCCTCGTCGTCGACGAGACGGATGTCGATGCCGTCGAGCGCGGCGCCCACCGAGCCGGGCTTGATCTCGGCGGAGCGGAGGGTGCTGGTCACCACCGGCGACGCCTCGGTCAGCCCGTAGCCCTGGTGGACGGCCACGTCGGCGAGCGCGCCGAACTCCTCGACCGTCTCGGCGGCGAGCGGCGCCGAGCCGGACAGGATCATCCGGACCGGACCGAGCCGCTCGGCCAGGGCGTCCACTCCCCGCCAGGCCGCGAACACGGGCGGCGCGACCGGGACGACGCTGCACGCCTCGTCCTCGATGAGGTCGAGGGTGCCCTCGGGGTCGAAGCGATCGGCGAGCACCAGCTTCGCCCGGTGCCGGAGCACCCCACCGAGCACCGCGCCCAGCCCGTAGACGTGGAACAGGGGCAGCACCCCGAGGACGACGTCGTCGGAGTGGATCATGGGCGGGCGTACGGCGGCGACCTGCTCCACGTTCGCCAGCAGGGCCCGGTGGGTGAGCATCGCCGCGCGGGGGCGCCCCGAGGTGCCGCTGGTGTAGAGCAGGACGGCGAGCTTCTCGGGGTCCTGGAGCGGCGGCACCGGCACGGCGGGCTCGGCGCGGAGGTCGTCGTACGCGCCCTCGCCGTCGTGCGGGTCCGTGCCGACGAGCACGATCCGGGGCTCGGGACGCTGCTCGTCATGGGCGGCCGTGGCGACCTCGGGCCGCACCGTGGCGTCGCGCACGGCGGTGACCGTCTGTGCGTCGGCGACCACCAGCCGGGCGCCGCAGTCGACGAGCATCGCCGCGAGCTCGCTGGGCGTCGATCCCGGGTTCACCGGGACCGCCACCGCCTGCGCGCGCAGCACACCGAGGTAGCACGTCACGAACTCCAGCCGGTTGCCGAGGACCAGCAGCACCCGGTGCCCGGCGAGGACGCCCGCGCGACCGAGGCCGGTGGCGACGCGGCCGACCTCGTCCTCGAGCTCGGCCCAGGTCAGGCCGCGGCCGCCGGCCTCGACGACGGCGAGCCGCTCGGGGTGCTCGGCGGCGGCGGACGCGACGAGGGCAGCCACGTCGGGGACAGCTCTCGTCTCGTCCGACAACGACATGGAGGGATCCTACGCGGGCGCATTTGTCACTAGGCTGCGGCGCATGGTGCCGCCCGCCGACCGTCCCCGCCGGCTGAACCTGCAGCAACGGTCGCGCCTGGCGGGCGAGGCGGCCGCGGCGGCCGCCGAGGTGGAGTCCGCCCTGGCCCATCCCGTCGATCCGCGCGCGGCGGCCTTCTTCGACGTCGACAACACCGTCATGCAGGGCGCGAGCATCTTCCACCTGGCGCGGGGGCTCTACCGGCGCAAGTTCTTCACGACGCGCGACATCCTCGGGGCGGCGTACAAGCAGGCGTACTTCCGCGTCGTCGGCGTGGAGGACCCCGAGCACGTCGCCGAGGCCCGCAACTCCGCCCTCGCCTTCATCGCGGGGCACACCGTGCGGGAGATCGAGGACGTCGGCGAGGAGATCTTCGACGAGGCGATGGCGCACCGGATCTGGCCCGGCACCCGCGCCCTCGCCCAGATGCACCTCGACCGCGGGCAGCGGGTCTGGCTGGTGACCGCCGCGCCGATCGAGATCGCGAACCTGATCGCCCGGCGGCTCGGTCTCACCGGAGCCCTCGGCACGGTCGCCGAGCACGTCGACGGCGTCTACACCGGCCAGCTCGTCGGCGACATGCTGCACGGGCCGGCGAAGGCGGTGGCGGTGAAGGCGCTCGCCGAGCGGGAGGGACTCGACCTGTCCCTCTGCTCGGCCTACAGCGACTCGGCCAACGACCTGCCGATGCTCAGCCTCGTCGGCGACCCGTGCGCCATCAACCCCGACGCGAAGCTGCGCGCCCACGCCCGCGCCCACGGCTGGCGGATCCGGGACTACCGGACCGGCCGCAAGGCCGCCCGCGCCGGGATCGTCGTGGGCTCGGCGGCGGCGGGCGCCGCGATCGCCGGGGCCGTCGTACGCCGCCAGCGGCATCGCCCCTGAGCGGCGCGACGCACGATGGCGATGCGCCCTACCGGACGGTAACCTGTCGACCGCGGGCGACCGGGTGTCGCCCGACCGGTTCTCGCGTTCCGGTACCACCGCAGGCGGATCCGCCGTAGGATCCCCTCCGGGGGGCAGGAGGGAGGGACCCGCATGACCTGGCAGCGCGCTGACCTGACGCGCGGGCTCGACGCCCTGCGCGAGGCCGTCGTCGCCGCGCTGACCCCCTTCCCACCCCCGGCACCGGCCGGCGCCGGGCCCTTCGGCGGACCGTTCGCCGCGCCGCCCACCCGCGACTCCCGCGCGTCCCGCACCGACCACCACCTGTGGAGCGAGGCGAGTGCCGAGACCTCCGCCGACCCGGCGGGCGCCCCCGGCTCCGGCGGCTTCGAGCGCGACGGCGGGGACTCGTTCGGCGACGCCACCCTCGCCACCTCCTCCGAGGACTCCGCCGAGGCCCGCGAGCGACTGATCGGCCTGGTCGAGCTGGCCCGCGGCGGCGACGCCGAGGCGTTCGGCCTCCTCTACGACCACTACCAGCCCTCGGTCTACCGGTTCCTCTACTACCGGACCCGCTCCGTCGTCGTCGCCGAGGACCTCTGCTCGGAGACGTTCTTCCGCGCGCTGCGCAACATGTCGTCGTTCCGCTGGCAGGGCAAGGACTTCGGCGCCTGGCTGATGACCATCGCCCGCAACCTCGCGACCGACCACTTCAAGGCCGGTCGCACCCGCCTCGAGCTGACCACCGAGGACATGGGGCAGCACGACGACGCCACCGAGGGTCCGGAGAACGCCGTCCTCGCGAGCCTGACCAACGAGATCCTCCTCGACGCGCTCACCAAGCTCCCCAACGAGCAGCGCGACTGCCTCATCATGCGCTTCCTGCAGGGCTTGAGCATCGCCGAGACGGCCGCCGCCCTCGGTCGCAGCGACGGCGCCATCAAGCAGCTCCAGCTGCGCGGCGTGCGCAACCTCGCCAAGCTGATGCCGGAGGGGATCCGATGATCGAGCGCCTGGTCAATTCGGACTATGCCCGTCCACCCGTGTGGACCGTAACCAGCGGGACCGACCCGTCGTTGGACGTTCGAGAGAGCTCGAGGGTCGTGGCGACCCTCTCGACACGAGGACGGACGTTGTGATGCGGGGGAACGGCTGGTCGCGCGGCGCGGAGGAGTTCGACGCGCTGGTCTCCGGGCGCGGCGAGGGCCTCGCCACCGGTGACGAGACCCAGGCCGAGCTGCTCGAGCTGGTCGCCGCCCTGCGCGCCGTGCCTCCGGCCACCGCCCGGCCCGAGTTCGTCACCTCGCTGCGCGCGCAGCTCGTCGCTGCGGCCGAGCGCGAGCCCGCCCGGGCCGAGGAGGCCCTGGCCGTCCGGCTGACCCCCCGGCAGCGTCGCGGCTCCCGCGAGCGCCGGCTGGCCGCGGTGATCGGCGGCTTCGCCGTCGTGTCCGCCACCGGCTCGATGGCGATGGCCGCCCAGGACGCCCTGCCCGGCGACGTGCTCTACCCGGTCAAGCGGGCGATCGAGAACGCCCAGACCAACCTGCAGCCCGACGGCGCCGCGAAGGCCGAGGCCCTCCGCTCCCACGCCGAGTCCCGACTCGACGAGTTCCGCTCCCTCGTGGCGCGCGACGCGAGCGCCGACGCGATCAGCGAGACGCTCCAGGACTTCACCGAGCAGGCCCGCCAGGCGTCCGAGTTCGCGCTCGACGACTACGCCGCGACCGGCAAGGCCGACCGGATCGCCGACCTGCGCGCCTTCGCGGGCGAGAGCATGGACGTGCTCGGCGCCCACGGCCCCGCCGTCCCGGCCGAGAGCCGATCGATCCTGATCACCGCCACCCAGACGATCCGGCAGATCGACGCCGCCGCGTGGGAGGCCTGCCCCGGCTGCGCCGAGGGCGACATCGCCCAGGTCCCCGACTTCGTGACGCTGCCGCTCAGCGCGGTCCTCAGCGGCGACATCGCCGCGTCGGCGACCCAGGTGCTGCCGCCGCCGGCCAAGAAGAAGGACGCGCCCGCCGCGACCACTCCGCCGCCGGCCGCCTCGACCCCGCCGCCGGGCCAGACCCCGCCACCGCCTCCGGAGACGACGCAGCCGAACCCGCCCGACGCCACCAAGCCCACCAAGACCGTCGGCAAGACGGTCGAGGAGGTGACCCGCGGCGTCACCGGCGCGCTCGGCCTCGACGGCCAGCCGCAGCCGACCGACGGCACGACCGACCCCGGTCTGGTCGGCGGTCTGGTCGGGGGCCTCGGCGCCCTGCTGGGCGGCCTCCTCGGCACCACCACGCCCTGACCTCCGCGGGCGCAGGAAGGCTCAGCGGAAGACGGACTCGCGCTGCATGAGCAGGCTGTAGAGCGTCTGCTGGATGGTCTCGCGGACCTGATCGGTCACGTCGAAGACCAGCATGGGGTCCTCGGCCGCCCCCGCGTCGTACTCGTCGGTGCGGATCGGCTCGCCGAACTCGAGCAGCCACTTCGACGGCAGCGGCACCAGGCCCAGCGGCCCGAGGAGCGGGAAGAGCGGGGTGATCGGGATGTACGGCACACCGAGCAGGCGGGCCAGGGACGGGATGTTGCCGACCAACGGGTAGATCTCCTCGGCGCCGACCACCGAGAGCGGCACGATCGGGACCCCGGTGCGCAGCGCGGCGGAGACGAAGCCACCCCGGCCGAAGCGCTGGAGCTTGTAGCGCTCGGAGAACGGCTTCCCGATGCCCTTGAAGCCCTCGGGCCACACACCCACCAGCTCGCCACCGCGCAGCATCCGCTCGGCATCCTCAGCGCAGGCCAGGGTGGCGCCGCCCTTGCGGGCCACGGAGCCCACCAGGGGCAGGCGGAAGACCAGGTCGGCACCGAGCGGGCGCAGGAAGCGACCGGTGTGGTCGTGGATCGACACCATCGTCATCAGGCCGTCGACCGGGATCGTGCCGGAGTGGTTGGAGACGACCAGGGCACCGCCGTCGACGGGGATGTTGTCGATGCCCCGGACCTCGATCCGGAACCACTTCTGCGCCACCGGCCGCAGCGCCGCCATGAAGAAGCGCTCGGTGACCTCGGCGTCGAAGCCGTACTCGTCGACGGTGTACTCGCCGGTCAGGCGGCGCCGCAGGAAGGCGAGGAACCGGGCCAGCTGCGGCTCCCACTGGTCCCCGAAGAGCTCCTTGCTGGCGTGCTGGAAGGCCGCGAGCCAGTCACCGACCGGGATGCCCGCCAGCGGGCTCAGGCCGCGGTCCTCGGTGCGGGCGGCCGCCACGGCGGTGGGTACGGCGCCGGGCAGGCCGGTCGGCGCCGCGGTCCCGGACGGGTCGGCCGCCGCCGGTGCCGGGCCCGGCGCGGGATCGCGGGTGGCGTCGCCGGCGGGGTCGGGAGTAGCGTCCGCTGCCGGCGGCTCGCCCGCACCGTCGCTCGCACCGTCGGCGAGACCGTCGGCGAGACCGTCGGCGAGACCGGCGGCGGGACCGGCGGGCGGCGGACCCGCGGTCGGGTCGGCGCCCGGCGCCTCCCCGGCCTCGGGCTCGGGCGTGTCGGGGGCGGGCTTGCGCGCCGGCGTCCGGCGCGGCGTACCGGACTTCGAGGCCAGGCCTCGGGCCGCGGCGGAGGGCCGCTTGCCGGTGCCGCGGCCGGGCTGGCCGCGGGTGCCGATCGGGATGATCTCGGCGTCAGCCATCCGTTCCTCCAGCGAGGGTGAGCTGGGCGGGACGGTCCTCGTCGACCGCGGGGAGCCGCTCGGCGAGCGAGCCGAGCAGACGCTCGGTGCGCCGCGCCGCCGGCGGGAGGGACGCCGCGAACTCGGCGAACGCCGACGACGTCGTGTACTGCGGCTCGAAGCCGAGCTCGCTGCGCATCCGCGTGGTGTCGACCCCGCGGCCATAGGTCAAGAACGCGACCAGCTCGGGCGACAGGTCCGCACGGCGCACGGGCTTGAGGGCCGAGCCGAGGCTGCCGAAGGCGAAGCCGGGCACCGGGACGTTGGGCCGGCCGGCCCGGCGCAGCGCCTGGGAGAGCATGAGCAGGCCGTCGCCGGCGACGTTGAACGTGCCGGGGCGGTCCTCCTGGACCGCGTGGCGCAGCACGCGGTAGAGGTCCGTCTCGTGGAGGAACTGCAGGCGCGGGTCGAAGCCCAGGACGGTGGGGATCACCGGCAGCCGGAAGTACGACGCCAGCGGGCTCATCACCCGCGGGCCGATCACGTTGGCGCAGCGCAGCAGGGTGACGGTGACGTCGGGGCGCCGTCGGGCGAAGCCGCGGACGTACTGCTCGACCTCCACGACGTCTTTGCCGTAGCCGGTCCGCGCGGGGCGTCGCGGCTCCATGTCCTCGGTGAACATGGCCGGGTCACGGCTGCTGGCGCCGTAGGCCGTCGTCGAGGACTTCACCACCAGGGTGCGCAGCCCCTCGGCCTTCTGGCAGGCCGCCAGGAGCTGCATGGTCCCGATGACGTTGAGCTCCTTCATGGTGCCGCGGGCACCGGCGGAGCCGGGGGTCGCGATCACGCTCATGTGGACGACGGTGTCGACGTCCTCCTTCGCGATGACCTTCGCGATGACCGGGTTGCGGATGTCGGCGCGCACGAACGTGACGTCGCCGAGGTCACCCCGCGGGGGGATGACGTCGACTCCGATGACCCGGTCGATCCCGGGATCGGTGGCCAGGGTGCGCGCAAGGGTACGGCCGAGGTCTCGCGAGACCCCTGTGACCAGGACCGTGCGTCCGGCGCCCATCTCCACCGACTCCTCGGATCAGGTCGGCGCACCCGGGCGCCGACGAGGCGAGACTGCGTGAGCTACTGGCTCGCTCGGGTCACTTGCCGAGCTTGCGACGCTGGACGCGCGTCTTCTTGAGCAGCTTGCGGTGCTTCTTCTTCGCCATGCGCTTGCGGCGCTTCTTGATGACAGAACCCACGTGGAACCTCTCCAGAGCGCCGGGGGCGGTCGCTCCCGGCGTGACGTACGACGCCCCGGGAGACCCCGGAGCATCGGTCAGCCTATCCGGACCCGCGTGAGCGCGGAGAATCAGCGCCGGAGATGGGACGAAGATCGCACCGCGCGCGGGGCGGTCCGTCCGGGTGCGGGAATCACCGGTCGACCGGCGAAACCTGCACTTGTCGGCCATTGCAACGCCCGACGAGTGCAGGAACAACCGGTCGACCGGTGATTCCTGCGCCGTCGGTCGACCACGCGGGCCCGGACCGCGCCGACTCAGCCGGCCGAGTAGAAGGACTTGCGCAGGTACTCGTTGACGTCCTCCTCGGTGACCCGGAAGGAGCGACCGACCCGGACGGCCGGCAGCTCGCCGCTGTGCACCAGGCGGTAGACCGTCATCTTGGAGACGCGCATGACCGAGGCGACCTCGGCGATCGTGAGGAACTTCGGGTCCGGGAGGGACTCGGCGCGCTCGCGCGACGTAGGAGCCATGACCAACCACGCTTTCTGTGAGCGTCCGTCACCGCCTTCCCCAGCTGTGAACACCGGACGCCACTTGCGTGACAATAGAGCCAGATGTGACTCGTGGGGAAGAGATTCGCCAGTGAAACTTTCTCAGCACGGCGTGTCGGCTTGACCGCAGCGGGACCCAGGATGCGGTCCCGACACCCGGGAACGCGCTTCACGGCCCTGCCGTGGCGCCTCCGGCCCGCCTCTCCACGCCCCACCCTCCCCGCCGCCGACGCCACCGGGCACGCCGCGGACCCCGACCCGCACCGACCCGCACCGAGGGCAACTCAAGGCGCGGCACGCCCACCCTCTTGTCGTACACGCATGTTCGACTTAATATTTCGGACATCATTGTTCGACTTAGGAGTCTCCATGTCGCACCTCGCCGCCACCCCGCCCGCGGCGGGCACGCACGAGCCCGACCCCCGCCGCTGGGGCACGCTCGCCTTCCTCGGCGCCGCCCAGCTCATGCTCATCGTCGACGTCACGGTCGTCGCCATCGCGCTGCCGCACCTCGGCGCCGACCTCGACCTGTCCCGGGCCGCGACGACCTGGGTGGTCAGCGCCTACACGCTCGCGTTCGGCGGCCTCATGCTGCTCGGCGGTCGGGTCGCGGACCTGCTGGGCTCGCGCCCCGTCGTCCTGGCCGGGCTCGCCCTGTTCACCGTCGCCTCCCTCGCCGCCGGCCTGGCCGGATCCTCCGAGGTCCTCGTCGGCAGCCGCGTCGCCCAGGGCCTCGGCGCCGCGCTCCTCTCCCCCGCGGCCCTGTCGGCGGTGCTGCGCCTGTTCGAGGGCGAGGAGCGCAACCGCGCCCTCGGGGTGTGGTCCGCGCTCGGCGGCGGCGGAGCGGCCCTCGGCGTCCTCCTCGGCGGCCTGCTCACCGCCGGGCCGGGCTGGCCGTGGGTGTTCTTCGTCAACGTCCCCATCGGACTCGTCGTCGCCGTCGGCCTGGCCCGGCGGCTCCCGCCGGGCCCGAGCGCACGCAGCGGTGGGCCGAGCGCCGCCCGTCTCGACCTGCCCGGGGCGGTCCTCGTCACCGCGGCCACCGGGACCGCGATCTACGCCCTGATCGGTGCCGGTGACCACGGCTGGCTCGGCGGGCGCACGCTCGGCCTGCTGACCGGCGCCGCTGCGCTCTACCTCCTCTTCGGGCTGCGCCAGCACACCGCGGCCTCCCCGCTGATGGACCTGCGCCTGCTCACCCGGCGTCCGGTCGCGAGCGGCACCTTGCTGGTGGTCGCCGCGACGGCGCTGATGGTCGCCGGCTTCTTCCTCGGCACGTTCTACCTCCAGCACCACGCCGGTCGTGGCGCCCTCGTGACCGGCCTGCTCTTCCTCCCGATCGCGGTCGCCACCGTCGTCGGCGCCACGGCGGGGGGACACCTGATCGGGCGGGTCGGCGCCCGGGTGCTCGCGACGGCGGGCTTCGTCGTGGCGGGGGCCGGGTTCGCCGTACCCGCCATGGTCGACGGGTCGACGGCCGTGGTCCTCGGCATCACCGGCGCCGCGCTCGGCCTCGGCACCCTCTTCGTGGCCGCCTCCGCCACCGCGCTGGGGCACGTCCAGCCCCACGAGTCGGGGATCGTCTCGGGGATCGTCAGCACCTTCCACGAGTTCGGCGCCTCCCTCGGAGCCGGCGTGATCTCGAGCGTCGCCGCGGCCAGCATCGCCGGCACCACGACCTCCGGCTACGTCCACGGCTTCGCCGTGGCCGGCGGGGTCGCGGCCGCGGCCGCACTGCTCTGCCTCGTCTCCGTCCCCGGCCGCACAGCCGGCCCCACGCACCCGACCGGAGGTCTCCACTGATGAACACCAGGCTGAACATCCGACAGGTCCGCAGGTTCGCCCTCCACTACGGCGAGATGATCGCGGCCATGCTGATCGGCATGATGCTGCTCTGGCCGGTCTGGACGCTCGCGACCGGAGCCGCGGACGGATCCTCCTGGCTGCGCTCGGCGAGCGTCGAGTCGCTCGTGATGGCCACCACCATGGCGCTCCCGATGGCCGGCTGGATGCGGTTCCGCGGCCACCGGTGGGCACCGATCACGGAGATGTGCGCGGTGATGTACGTCGGCTTCGCGATCGCCCTGCCGCTGTACTGGGCCGGCGTGCTCGACGCCGGCGGCCTGATGCTGATCGGCCACGTCGCGATGTTCGTGCTGATGCTGGCCGCGATGGCCTGGCGCTGGGAGGAGTACGCCGGCTGCCACTCGCGCCGCGCCCGGGCCGACCGGGCATCCACGATGATGGCCTCGTGACCACTCGTCCACGCCGTGCCGACGCGCGCCGCAACGTGGAGGCGATCCTCGATGCCGCCACCAGCACCCTGGCCCGCGACCCGGACGCCAGCATCAACGACATCGCGAAGGCCGCCGGCGTCGGCCGGGTGACGCTCTACGGTCACTTCGAGAACCGCGCCGTCCTCGTGGCGGCCGTCGTCGAGCGGGCGATGCGGGAGTCCGAGGCCTCGCTGCGGGGGGTCGACCTGTCGGGCGACCCCGCCGCCGCCCTGGTCCGGCTCATCGACGCGACGTGGCAGGTCACCCTCCGGTACGGCGCCCTGGTCGTCGCCGCCGAGAAGAGCATGCCGGCCGCCGAGATGGCCGCGGCCCACAGCGAGCCGCGGGAGCGGGCCCGGCGGCTGCTCGACCACGGCCGCGACCGCGGCAGCTTCCGCACCGACCTCCCGGTCTCCTGGCTGGTGACCACGATGCACACGGTCACCCACGCGGCCGCCACGTCGGTCTACGCCGGCGAGCTGGGGGCCGATGAGGCCGCGCACGCCATCGCGGCCACGATGCTGGGGCTGCTGACCCCGCCGGGACAGGTGGTCCCGGACGTCGACGCGCTGCGACGTGCCTGATGGTCCAGGGGTGTCGACACCGCTGACGTCCATGACGACCTCGCCTGCTGTGAGGAGGTGTCGGTGGCCGCTGGCAGACTGCTCCGTATGACGTTCCAGGCCCTGCTCCTCGACCTGGACGACACTCTGGTCGACCACCGCGGCGCCTCCGAGCGGGGCTTGCGCACGTGGCTGGCCGGGCTGGGGCTGGCCGAGACGCCCGCGCAGCTGGAGACGCACGTGGAGCGCTGGTTCGTGCTCGAGGCACGCCACTACGAGCGCGCCCAGCGCGGGGAGTTGACCTACGTCGAGCACCGCCGGGCGCGGATCCGCGACTTCCTGCCGGGGTGGGACCTGGCCGACGACGAGCTCGCCGACGACGTCTATGCCGGCTTCCTCGGCTGCTACCGCGCCGCCTGGCGGGCCTTCGACGATGCCGCCGCCGCCATCGAGCGGTTCCGTGGCTCCGGCCTCCCGGTCGGCATCCTGACCAACGGCGAGCTGGCCGTCCAGACCGAGAAGCTGCGCCGCACCGGGTTGCTGCGCGCCGACGTCCCGGTCTTCGCGTCCTCCGCCCTGCCGGCGGCCAAGCCCGACCCGCGCTCCTATCTCAGCGCGTGCGCGAGCCTCGGTGCCGCACCCGCCACGACCCTCATGGTCGGCGACTCACTGCACCACGACGTCGTCGGCGCGCAGCGAGCCGGCCTCCAGGCGCGGCTGCTCGACCGCTACGGCCGCTACCGCCGCCGCGACGCTCCCCGGTCCGGCCCACGGGTGCAGACCGTGCGCACCCTGGCGGAGGTCGCCTGAGCCACGGCCGTCGGGCCGGGTCAGCTGCCGAGCTCGCGCGAGCGGTCACGGGCCGCCTCGAGGGCGGCGAGGAAGGCGGCGCGCACCCGGTGCACCTCGAGCTCGCGCAGGGCCGCGGCCGTCGTACCGCCGGGCGAGGTCACCTGTTCGCGCAGGACCGCGGGGTGCTCGCCGGTCTCGCGGAGCATGGTGGCGGAGCCGACCAGGGTCTGGATCACGAGCTCCTGGGCGATCGTGCGCGGAAGGCCGAGGTGGACGCCCGCCTCGATCATCGACTCGACCATGAAGAAGACGTACGCCGGCCCGGAGCCGCTGATCGCGGTCACCGCGTCCTGCTGCTTCTCGGGCACCTGGACGACGCGGCCGACCGAGGCCATCAGCTCGTCGGCCTCCGCGAGGTGGCCCTCGTCGCAGTGCGTGCCGGGCGAGATGGCCGCCATGCCCTGGTCGACCAGCGCGGGGGTGTTGGGCATGACCCGCACGACGGCGACGCCGTCCGGCACGCGGGACTCGACGAAGCCGGTGGTGATGCCGGCGGCCAGCGACACCAGGAGCTGGCCGGGGCGCAGGGCCGGACCGAGCTCGGCGAGGACGTCGGCCATGTCCTGCGGCTTGACCACGAGCAGCACCGTGTCGGCCGCCGCCGCCTCGGCGACGTCATCGACCACGCGGACGCCGTACCTCTCCGCGAGCTCGGCCGCGCGCTCGGCGCGCTTCTCCACGACCACGAGCGCGTCGGCGCTCCGGCCGGCCCGGATCAGCCCGGACAGCAGGGTCTCGCCCATGACACCCGCACCGATGACAGCGGTCCGCTTCTCGCCCACGCCCTGCTCACTCACCCTCGACGACCAACGACGTGGGGAAGAGTCTCAGGTCGGCGGGACGCTCCGCCAGTCGCCGTAGCCGCGAGGGAGCCGCCCGGTCAGTCGGTGCGCCGCCGCAGGGTCGCCGCCCCGAGGGCGAGTGCCGCGAGGGCGAAGGCCAGCACGATGCCGACGTCGCGCCAGACCTCGCCGGTGCGGGTGGTCGTGGCGAGGTGCTCCATCGCGTCGACCGCCCACGTCAGCGGCAGCACCTGCGCCACCGCCTCGAGTACGTCGGGCAGCCGGTCGCGCGGGACGATCAGCCCGCAGAGGAGGATCTGCGGCACCACCACGGCCGGCAGGAACTGCACGGCCTGGAACTCGGTGCGGGCGAACGCCGAGACGAACAGCCCGAGCGCCGTGCCGAGCACCGCGTCGGCGACACCGACCACCACCAGCAGGGCGTCCGGGCCGCGCAGGTCGAGGTCGAGCAGCCCGATCGCCACCCCCGCCGCCAGCGCGGCCTGGACCGCGGCCACCGCGCCGAAGGCGAGCGCGTAGCCGCTGAGGAAGTCCAGGCGACCCATCGGCATCGTGAACAGCCGCTCCAGGGTGCCGCCGGAGCGCTCCCGGAGGGTGGTGATGCTGGTGACGAGGAACATCACGAAGAACGGGAAGATCGCCAGCAGCGCGGGGCCGATCCGGTCGAACACCAGCGGCGTCTCCTGGAAGATCCACCACAGCAGCGCCTGCAGCAGGCACGGCAGCACCAGCAGCATCGCCAGTGTGCGGTGGTCGCGCCGCAGCTGCGTCAGCACCCGGACCGCAATGGCCAGTGTCACCCGAGGCGTCATGCCGCGTCCCCCCGCTCGACGAGCGCGAGGAACGCCGACTCGATGTCGTTGGCGCCCTGCGACTCCTTGATCTCGGCGGGCGTGCCGTGGGCGATGATCCGGCCCTCCCGCATCAGCAGCAGTGCGTCGCAGCGCTCCGCCTCGTCCATGACGTGGCTGGAGACGAGGACCGCAGTCCCGGCGTCAGCGATCCGGTGGAAGAGCGCCCACAGGTCGCGACGCAGCACCGGGTCGAGTCCGACCGTCGGCTCGTCGAGCACGAGCAGGGCCGGAGAGCCGAGGAGGGCGACGGCGAGCCCGACGCGCGAGCGCTGCCCGCCGCTGAGCCGGCCGACCACCGCGTCGCGGCGACCGGCCAGGTCCACCGCCGCCAGGCTCTCCTCGGCCGCGTCCGGGCCCAGGCCCAGGACCCGCGCGAAGAAGCGGAGGTTCTCGAGGACCGTCAGGTCGTCGTACGTGCTGGCGGTCTGGGTCTGGTAGCCGATCCGGTCGCGCAGCGGCCGGCTGCCCGCCGGCTCGCGCAGCACCGTGACCGTGCCCGCGGCGACCCGTTGGACGCCGACGATGCTCCGCAGCAGGGTCGACTTCCCGCACCCGGAGGGACCGAGCAGGCCGGTCACACCGGGGCCGATCCGCAGGTCGAGGCCGTCGAGCACCGTCCGGCCGCCTCGGACGACGCGGAGTCCGTCGATCGCCACGACCGAATTCATCATGTGTTGAATAATGCGCCTGCGCGGGCGGGTGCGCAAGCCCCGACCGGGCGAGTAGCACGCCGTCCACGCGTCAGGGGGAAGTTCCGATCGCCGCCTTCCCGCTGATGCCTGCCGGGCAGTCGGGCGGACGGCGGGTGACAGCGGGCCGACTACAGCGGGCCGGAGAGGAACCCGTCGAGCACCGGGGCGTACGCCGCCACCAGCGCGTCGACGTCCATCGCGACGATCGCCTCGGCGCGGACCACGTAGCGCAGCACGATCACACCGATCACCTGGCTCGCGACCAGCTGCATGCGCCGCTCGGGCGCGTCGATGCCGAGCGCCTCACCCAGCGGCACCAGGACGACGGGCAGGAACCCGCCGCGGAACAGCGCCTCCCCGCCGGGCTCGATCAGCCGGCGCACCATCGCCAGCAGCGCCGGCCGCACGGCCGGGTCGTCCCAGACGCCGATCAGCGCCCGCAGCAGCCGCTCGCCCGCACCCGTGACGGGTCCGACGACCTGCTCGGCCAGGACCGCTCGCGGATCGACGGGAAGCTCGAGCGCCGCGACGAACAGGTCGTCCTTCGACCCGAAGTAGTGGTGCACCAGGGCCGGGTCCACGCCCGCGGCGCCGGCGACGCCCCGGATCGTCGTACCGGCGAAGCCCGCCTCGGCGAAGCGCTCCCGGGCCGCGGCGAGGATGGCCGCGCGGGTGTCGGGACTGCCGCGGCGCCGCCCCCGCACCGACGCCGTCACGCGCCGTCACCGGCGTCGGCCGGCGCCACCGGTACGCCGGCGAGGTGCTCCATCGCGAACTCCAGCGACGCGCGCAGGTCGGCCTCCCGCTCCTCCCGGGTGGTGCAGCGGCGCGTGTTGATCTCCAGCACGACCTCGCCGGCGAAGCCGGTGGCCGCGAGATGCCGCAGGAAGACGTCCGCGCCGATGGTGCCGCGGCCCGGCACGAGGTGCTTGTCCTTGGCCGAGTCGGTGCCGTCGGTCAGGTGCACGTGCCGCAGCCGCGGGCCGAGCCGCTCGGCCATCGCCACCGGATCGGCCCGGGCGATCGCCGCGTGGGACAGGTCGATCGTGGTGTTGGCATAGGGCTCCGTGGACGGGTCCCAGCCGGGCAGGTACATCTCCATCCGGCGCCGCGAGGCGCGCCACGGGTACATGTTCTCGACCGCGAACGCGATCCCCGACGACTCCTCCAGCGCGGCGATCCCGTTGACGAAGTCGCGGGCGTACTCGCGCTGCCACCGGAACGGCGGGTGGACCACGACCACCTCCGCGCCCACCGCGCGCGCCATCGCGGCGGAGCGCTCGAGCTTGCCCCACGGCTCGACCCCCCAGACCCGCTGGGTGAACAGCAGGCACGGCGCGTGGATCGCGCTGATCGGGATCTCGTGGTGCTCGGAGAGCTGCCGGACGGCGTCCACCTGCTGGGAGAGCGCGTCGATGCCGACCATCACCTCGACCGCCTCGTAGCCGACCGCGGCGGCGTGGGCGAACGCGTGGGCCGTCGACTCCGGGTAGACCGAGCTCGTCGAGAGCCCGATCCGGGGGCGCCCCGGAGCTGCGGCGGTCATGACGGGTCGTTGACGCTCAGCTTGTCGATCCGCTCGAGGATCACGCCCTCCCGCAGGGCCCACGGGCAGATCTCCAGCTCGGACAGGTCGAAGATGTCCATGCACGCCTCGGCGACCAGCGCCCCCGGCACGATCTGGTGGGCGCGGTCCGACGAGACGCCCGGCAGCGCGGCCATCTCCTCGGGCGTCATCGCCACCAGCTTCGGGATCCACTGGCGCAGCTCGGCCAGCGGCAGCGTGCGCGGCACCAGCGGTCCGTCGCCGGACGGCGCCGCGCCGCAGATCCGGGCGAGGGAGCGGAAGGTCTTGGACGTCGCCGACGCGCGGTGCGTCGTACCCGCGCGCAGCAGGTGGCCCGCGTCCCGTGCGATGTCGGCGCGGATCCGGCGTCGGATCTGGCGCAGCTGGTCCTCGTCGGGCTGCGCGGCGAACTCCGCACGGGCCAGACGCGCGGCGCCCAGCGGCAGCGACCAGGCGACGTCCGGACGCTCGTCGGAGCCGGCCGCGATCTCCAGGGAGCCGCCGCCGATGTCGAAGACGGCGAGCCGTCCGGCCGACCAGCCGAACCAGCGGCGTACGGCGAGGAAGGTCAGCCGCGCCTCGTCCTCCCCCGGGAGCACCGCGATCCGCACGCCCGTCTGCTCGGCGACATGGGCCAGCACCGCCTCGGAGTTGCCGGCGTCGCGCACGGCGGAGGTGGCGAACGGGAGCATCTCCTCGCAGCCCTTCTCCTCCGCCACGACCAGTGCCTGCGCGGTGAACGCGGTCAGTGCCGCGATGCCGGTGGGCGACACGTCCCCGTCGACGTCGAGGTGCTCGGCGAGGCGCAGCGGCTCCTTGTAGGAGTAGGCCGGGAGCGGCGCCGCACCGCCGTGCGCGTCGACCACCAGCAGGTGGCCGGTGTTCGAGCCGATGTCGAGCACACCCAGACGCATACGTCCACGGTACTAGCCGCGAGCACTCCGGCGACGACGCGGCCAGTAGTGTGGGGTGAGTGCCCGAGGTCCCGCTCGACTTCCCCCGCGCGTGGGTGGAGTTCACCAATCCGGCCGACGAGTCCGAGGTCCTCAAGTGCGACCTCACCTGGCTCACGTCGTCCTTCACCTGCATCTTCGGCAGCGGCTGCGCCGGCATCTACGCCGACTCCCCCGACGTGGGCTGCTGCACCCTCGGCGCCCACTTCGCCGACAAGGACGACGAGTTGCGGGTCAAGGCCTTCGTCGAGCAGCTGACACCGGAGCACTGGCAGGCCCATCCGGGCCGCCCGGTCAAGCGCAAGGACTGGGTCGAGAAGGACGAGGACGGCGAGCGGAAGACCCGGATGCACGAGGTCGACGGCCAGCGCTCGTGCGTGTTCTCCAACCGACCCGGCTTCGCCGGCGGCGCCGGCTGTGCCCTGCACGGCCTCGCGCTCGAGCTCGGTCGCAACCCGCTGGAGACCAAGCCGGACGTGTGCTGGCAGCTGCCGATCCGGCGTACCTTCCGCGAGATCGAGCGGATGGACGGCACGTCGTACGTCGAGGTGACGATCACCGAGTACGACCGCCGCGGCTGGGGCCCCGGCGGCCACGACCTGGACTGGTACTGCTCCGGCAACACCGAGGCCCACGTCGGCGTCGAGCCGGTCTACGTCACCAACGAACCCGAGCTCGTCGCCCTCATGGGTCAAGAGGCCTACGACGAGCTGGTACGCCACTGCGAGGCTCATCTGCGCTCGCGCTCGGCTCTCGCCCTGCACCCTGCCGACCCCCGCTGACGGCTGCACGCGCGCCGTCGCTTGTCACTAAGGGTTACGGCACGAAATTGGGCCCCACAGCGCCCGGGTAGTGGTCATAGCGCCCGGGTAGATGCCTCGGCGGCCCGCGCCGAGGCATCTATCAGGCACCGAGGGCGCAATCCCGGTCCCACGTCATCTACCCGGGCGCTAGGACATCTACCTCGGCGCTATTGCGGCGAATTCAGTGCCGTAACCCTTAGTTGCAAGCGCTCCGCCAGCAACGCCACCACGTCTCGACATCAAGAGACAGCGACCCCGATTCGTCGGACTTCTGCCGGCATGCTCAGAATGTCTGGCATGCGCCTGGATCATCTCTCCTATGCCGCCGGCCCCGACGGACTTGCGAGCACGGCAGCTCGCCTGGGTGCAGCGATCGGGCGTGAGTTCGTCGACGGCGGCATCCACCCCCGCTTCGGCACGCGCAACATGATCCTCCCGCTGACCGACGGCACCTACCTCGAGGTCGTCGAGGCGCTCGACCACCCGGCGTCCGACAAGGCGCCCTTCGGCCAGGCGGTCAAGGCCCGCTCCGCTCTCGGCGGAGGCTGGCTCGGCTGGGCCGTCGCCGTCCCCGACATCGCCGTCGTCGAGGAGCGCCTCGGCCGCTCGGCGGTCCCCGGCTCCCGGCACCGCCCCGACGGCACCGAGCTGCGCTGGAAGCAGATCGGCATCAACGGCCTCATCGCCGACCCGCAGCTCCCGTTCTTCCTGCAGTGGGACATCCCCACCGACCTGCACCCCTCCACCGGCGCCGACGGCACCGTGTCGCTGGCCGGTATCGAGATCGCCGGTGACCCGCAGCGGGTGAGCGAGTGGCTCGGCGAGACCGTCGAGGCTCCGCTGGAGGACGTCAAGGTCGAGTGGGTCGCCCCCCACGGCACGCCCGGCATCCTGGCCGCGCAGGTGCTCACCACCAGCGGCGTCGTCCGCATCTGACCCTGCTGATGCAGCCCCGGGGCACGATCCCGAGCCCCAACATCTGGAACCACACGGCGACCTACGAGCTCGAGAACCGCGCCGCCGACCCCGACGGCCGGCTCTGGGCGGCGATGCGCGAGCGAGCGGACTGGGACGGTCGCGTCGTCCTCGACCTGGGCTGTGGCACGGGCTTCCATCTGCCCCGGTTCGCGGAGACGGCGGCGCGCGTGATCGGCGTCGAGCCCCACGCCGGGCTCGCCAAGCTCGCGGCGCGCCGCCTGCGAACCCGCGACATCGCGCACGGCGAGGTGCTTCGCGGTACCGCCCAGGACATCCCGCTGCCCGACGCGTCGGTCGACGTGGTGCACGCCCGGTGGGCCTACTTCTTCGGTCGCGGGTGCGAGCCGGGCCTGGCGGAGCTGGACCGCGTCGTACGCCGGGGCGGCGTCGCGCTGATCATCGACAACGACGGCTCGCGCTCCACGTTCGGGGGCTGGTTCCGCCGCGGCTATCCGCACCTCGACCCGCCCGAGGAGACCGAGCGGTTCTGGAGCCTGCGCGGATGGACCCTCGACCGCGTGGACATGGGCTGGCGGTTCGCGACGCGGGCGGACCTGGAGGCCGTCGTCAGGATCGAGTTCACGCGCGAGATCGCCGACGAGCTCGTGCGCGAGCATCGTGGCCTCGAGGTCGACTACGCGGTCAACCTCTGGTCGAAGTCGTTCTGAGTTGAATCGGCCGAGCGTGTCGCCGATCGAGGGCGCCGCACGGACCTCGCTGCGCTCGGCCCGCGGGCGCCCTCGATGCGCTGCGCGCGGGCGCCACGCTGCCGGCCCCACCAGAACCGCGCGGTCGCCACGCTGCCGGCCGGGCCCGCGCCTGCCCGGCTAACGCGTGCTCGACGACCTGACCTGGAGGCTGGGCTGGAGCAGGACGGCGTCGGAGGCGGCATGTCCGGGGACCAGCAGGGTCCGCAGCGCCGCGACGAGATGGATCGCCACCTCCTCGAGCGGTTGACGCACCGAGGACAGGCCCATCACCTGGGCGACCTGGGAGTCGTCGAAGCCCACGACCGCGACGTCGCGCCCCGGCTCCAGACCCCGGTCGGAGAGGGCACCGAGCACGCCCACCGCGAGGGTGTCGGAGGCGCAGACGAAGGCGGTCGGCCCGCTCGAGGCGAGGAGCGACGCGGCCGCGCGGCCGCCGGCGAGCACGCTGTCCTCGACCGCCGCCTCCAGCCCCGCCGTGGGCAGCTCGAGAGCGGCCATGGCCCGGTGCCACCCGGACCGCCGGTCCTCGCCGATCCGTGATCCGGGCTGCCAGCCCAGCCACGCGATCCGCTCGTGTCCCTGGTCGCGCAGGTGCTCGGTCGCGGCGTGGACGCCCGCGGCACCGTCGACGTCGACCCACGGGTGATCCGCCGCCGGGTCGTCCCACGGCCGCCCGAACGCCACGAACGGCGCGCGCCGGCGCGCCAGCCCGATCGTCTGCGGGTTGCCGAGATAGGTGTCGGTCACGACGAACGCGTCGACGGCGGTCGAGCGGAGGAGGTCGTCGTAGCCGCCGAGCGGGTCGGGCCGCTCGCCCTCCGCCACCCGGCCGCCGGAGAACAGCAGCACGTGGTAGCCCGCCTCCCGCGAAGCCTCCACCAGAGCGTGCACGAACCGGTCCATCGCCATGTTGGCCGTGAACTCCTGAGGCGGGCCCAGCCGCAGCCCGATCAGGTGGGAGGAGCGGGTCCGCAGGTGCCGGGCCGCCTGGTTGGGCGTGTAGTCGAGGTGCTCGATGGCGTCCTGCACCCGCGCGAGCGTCTCGGGCCGGAGCAGGTCCGGGTTGTTGATCGCGTTGGACACCGTCTGCCGGGAGACGCCGGCCCGCTCGGCGACGTCGGCGAGCGTGGCCGGCGGTCGGGGGATGTCCACCGCCCGATTCTCCCATGCCGTTCTCCACGGTCGCCGCGCGCCGGACGGCTTGTGTCGACCCTCTGGCCTACTGTCGTGTCATGGCTGGTTCGAAAGTACGTTCGACCTATCGCTGCGGTGAGTGCGGCTGGTCGACCGCGCGGTGGGTGGGGCGTTGTGGCGAGTGCCAGGCCTGGGGCTCGGTGTCCGAGGTGGCCCTCGCCGCCGGTGGGCCGTCACGACGTACGACGGCCGCGCCGGTCACCCACGCCGCGGTGCCGATCGGGCAGGTCTCGGCTGAGCGCGCCGTCCACCACCCGTCCGGGGTCCCCGAGCTCGACCGGGTCCTCGGCGGCGGCCTGGTCCCCGGCGCGGCCGTGCTGCTCGCCGGCGAGCCGGGCGTCGGCAAGTCCACCCTGCTGCTCGAGGTGGCCGCCCGCACCGCCGCCACCCACCAGCGCACGCTCTACGTCACCGGCGAGGAGTCGGCCGCGCAGGTGCGGCTGCGTGCCGACCGCACGGGCGGCATCCACGACCAGCTCTACCTCGCGGCCGAGACCGATCTCGGCGCGGTGCTCACCCACATCGAGGAGGTCCGGCCGAGCACCGTCGTGATCGACTCGGTGCAGACCATCGGCGCCTCCGGCGTCGATGGCGTGCCGGGCGGCGTCACCCAGGTCAAGGAGGTCGCCCAGGCGCTGGTGCGGATGGCCAAGAGCCGCGACGTCACGGTCGTGATGATCGGCCACGTCACCAAGGACGGCGCGATCGCCGGCCCCCGCGTCCTGGAGCACCTCGTCGACGTGGTGCTCCACTTCGAGGGCGAGCGCAACTCGCGCTTCCGGATGCTGCGCGCGGTCAAGAACCGGTTCGGCCCGGTCGACGAGGTCGGCTGCTTCGACCTCGGCCCCGAGGGCATCCGCACGGTCGAGGATCCGACCGGCATCTTCGTCGAGCGTCACCACGGCCGGGTCCCCGGCACCTGCGTGGCCGTCTCGATGGAAGGCCGGCGGCCGCTGCTGGCCGAGGTGCAGGGGCTGGTCACCCTCTCTCCTGCGGAACGACCGCGCCGCACGACCTCGGGCATCGACGGCTCCCGGCTCGCCATGGTCCTCGCCGTCCTCCAGCAGCACTGCGGGCTGCGGCTCCACCAGCACGACGTGTTCGCCTCGACGGTCGGCGGGGCCCGACTCAGCGACCCCGGCGCCGATCTCGCCCTCGCGGTCGCGATCGCCTCGGCCCACTTCGTCAGCGCTCCACCTGCCGGCGTGGTGGCGCTCGGCGAGATCGGCCTGTCGGGCGAGCTGCGCCGCGTCCGCGACCTCCCCCAGCGGCTCGCGGAGGCTGCTCGGCTCGGCTTCGCCATGGCCGTGGTCCCCGCCGACCCCGGCACCGCCCAGGGCGTGCGGCGCACCGGCAGCGAACGCACGGTCGACGGCATGCGGGTGGTCGAGGTCCCCGATGTCGCCTCGGCCCTGCGGACGCTCCACCTCGACCAGCGGACCAAGCACGCGCTGGAGGTGGTCGAGTAGGACGCCTCACCCGCGACGACGGGCCGGCTGTCGAATATCCCGGCATGGGACGAGCCCCGCGCGGATAGGGTGACGTCGTCCGGGCAGCACACGAGCAGGGAGCACCATCAGTGGTCACGTCGGCCGATCTCCGACTCCGCGAGGCGCTCGCGTCCATCGCACCCGGCACTCCCCTGCGCGACGGTCTCGAACGGATCCTGCGTGGCCGCACCGGCGCGCTCATCGTGCTCGGGCAGGACCGGCTGGTCGACAGCCTGTGCACGGGCGGCTTCGAGCTCGACGTCCCGTTCACCGCGACGGGCCTGCGCGAGCTGGCCAAGATGGACGGCGCGATCATCGTGGACGGCGCCGTCAACCGGATCATCCGCGCCGCCGTGCACCTGATGCCCGACCAGTCGATCCCGTCGGAGGAGACCGGCACGCGTCACCGGACCGCGGACCGGGTCGCGAAGCAGACCGGCCATCCGGTGATCTCGGTGTCCCAGTCGATGCAGATCATCGCGGCCTACGTCGGGGAGACCCGTCACGTCCTCGAGGACTCCGGCCAGATCCTGTCGCGCGCCAACCAGGCACTGGCGACCCTGGAGCGCTACAAGCTGCGCCTCGACGAGGTCTCCAGCACGCTGTCCGCGCTGGAGATCGAGGACCTGGTGACGGTCCGCGACGTCGCCGTCGTCGCCCAGCGGCTGGAGATGGTCAGCCGGATCGCTCGCGAGATCGAGGACTACGTCCTCGAGCTCGGCACCGACGGCCGCCTGCTCGCCCTCCAGCTCGAGGAGCTGGTGACCGGCGTCGACACCGAGCGGGCTCTCGTCATCCGCGACTACGTCCCCTCCCGGCGCCGCAGTCGCGAGCCCGGCGACCTGCTGTCGAAGCTGGAGCAGCTGTCCTCGACCGACCTGGTCGATCCGTCCGCGGTCGCGAAGGTGCTCGGCATCGGCACCGGGGAGCACCTGGACGGCGCGGTCGCGCCTCGCGGCTACCGGCTGCTGACCAAGGTCCCGCGCCTGCCCGCCACCGTGGTCGAAGGCCTGGTCGACCACTTCGGCACGCTGCAGAAGCTGCTGTCGGCCGGCATCGACGACCTCCAGGCGGTGGAGGGCGTCGGCGAGCTGCGGGCACGCAGCGTCCGCGAGGGGCTCAGCCGCCTCGCCGAGTCCACCATCCTCGAGCGCTACGTCTAGGCCGCCCTCACTGCAGGGCGCACCACTCGACTGCAGGGCGCACCACTCGCCGTCGCGGAACTCCGCCTGCATGCCCAGCGCCGTGTCGCCCACCGTCTCGCGCAGCTCCGCGACCCCCCGGCCGTCGCCGGCGAGGGTGGCCGGACCGAGCTCCCAGTCCCGCCCTCGACGGCGGAGACCACGCCGTGCAGCGTCGAGGCGCCCTCACAGCTGAGCTGATCCGCAGCAGCGCGGCTCCGGTCCCGAGAATCCGTGAGATGTCCACGTGGCTCTCCTCCCCCGTCGTCCCGGGCCGAACGGCGTGGACGGAGCCGTCAGTTCGTCGGGGTCGTCGGCTCCTCGGTCCGGTCGCCCTTCTTCGCCTTCTTGCCCTTCTTGCCCTGGTCGGCCTTCTTCTCCTGGTTCGCCTTCGGCGTGACCTGGATCGTCTCCGGTGCGGGGGCGCCGAGGGCGAAGTCCACCTGTGCGGGCTCGCCGCCCAGAGCGGCGGCGGCGACGGTGAAGCTGCCCGGGCTCACCCAGCCCGCACGGCGGGTGCAGCCCTCGGTGGACTCGCGAGCCTCGTTCCAGACGACCTGGACGGTTGTGGGCACGGCCTGTCGTACGACGACCGGCTGGTCCGCGACGGCCTGCGGGCACTGCCGCGTGGTCCACACGTCGGTGTCGCCCTGGGCGATCTTGACCACGACGGTCGTGGCGTTGACCTGCCAGGTGCACGCGGGCGACTCGCGGGTCTGCAGCGTGAGCGTGACCGGGACGTCGCGGCCCGCGACCGCACCCTCCGCCACGGACGGGGTCACGACGACGTCCGCCGGCTCGCACTCCCCCTGCGGCTCGGCGAGCGTCGGGGTGACCGGCGTCGTCGGAGCGGTCGGCCCGGCGCCGGCGGCCGGGCCGTCGGCACCGTCCTGGGCCGCTTCCTCGTCGACGCCGTCGACCGTGCTGTCGCTCGCGCCCGCGCCCACCCGGCCGCCGGCCTGTTCGGCCGCCGGCTGGTCACCGGTGCGGCCGTCGCTGCCGGCCGAGAGCACCCGGGCGATCACGAAGACGAGCGCGAAGGCGACGCCGAGGACGAACACCCGTCGCCGCCAGTACACGCCCGGCGGGTGCGTCCGGCGGGCCGCCGCACCGCGCGTGGGGCTCGGGCGACGAGAGGTGGGCATGGCACGACCGTAGTCAGCCACGCGCCGCGATCCACGCTGACCCGCCGAGGCTCCTGCCGGCCGCGGTGACGGACAGGTCACCATAGACCCACTATGACGACGAGCCCCCTGGTCGAGCCGATCCTGCGCTGGTACGACGAGCACGCCCGTGACCTGCCGTGGCGCCGCCCCGAGGCCACGCCGTGGTCGGTGCTGGTCAGCGAGTTCATGCTGCAGCAGACCCCGGTGGCGCGGGTCCTCCCGGTGCACGAGGCCTGGCTGGCACGCTGGCCGACGCCGGCCGCCCTGGCCGCGGAGCCGTCCGGCGAGGCGGTCCGGGCCTGGGGGCGGCTGGGCTATCCGCGTCGGGCGCTGCGACTGCACGCGGCGGCGACCGCGATCACCGAGCAGCACGGTGGCGAGGTGCCGGCCGGCTACGACGACCTGGTGGCACTGCCGGGCATCGGCGACTACACCGCGGCGGCCGTCGCGGCCTTCGCCTACGGACAGCGCCAGGTGGTCCTCGACACCAACGTGCGGCGGGTGCTGGCCCGGACCGTGGCGGGCACCGAGTTCCCGCCGCGCTCCGTGACGCGCGCGGAGCGGGACCTCGGCGCGGCCCTGTTGCCGGTCGACGCACCGACGGCCGCGACCTGGTCGGTCGCGGTGATGGAGCTCGGCGCGCTGGTCTGCACCGCCGACCGGCCGCGCTGCGGCGGCTGCCCGGTCGCCGAGCGGTGCGCCTGGCAGCGGGCCGGCGCGCCGGCGTACGACGGGCCGCCGCGCCCGGTGCAGACCTACGCCGGCACGGACCGGCAGTGCCGGGGCCGGCTCCTCGCGGTGCTCCGCGACGCCCCCGGCGCCGTCGACAGCTCCCGCCTCGACGCGGCGTGGGACAAGGACGAGCAGCGCGCGCGGGCGCTGGCCTCCCTCATCGCCGACGGCCTGGTCACGGTGCACCCCGACGGCCGCTACGCCCTCCCGTAATTCCGCATCGACCCGTCGCGTTCAAACGCGACGGGTCGATGCGGATCAGGCGTACAGATGCGACGGGTCAGTCGTTGCCGGTGGCGGGCAGGTCGCCCTCGCCGGCGTCACCGGTGTCGACGATCGTCTCGGCGACGGTCTCGAGCGGCGGCAGGTCGGGCAGCTCCCCGACCTTCTGTCCCTCGAAGGTGAAGGTGGCGTTGGGCCCCTCGCCGTCGACGTCCACGAGCACGATCTGGCCGGGACCGACCTCGCCGTAGAGCATCTTCTCGGCGAGCACGTCCTCGATCTCGCGCTGGATCGTGCGACGCAGCGGCCGGGCGCCCAGGACCGGGTCGAAGCCGCGCTCGGCGAGCAGGTTCTTCGCCTTCTGGGTCAGCTCGAGGCGCATGTCGCGGTCGCGCATACGCACCTCGACGGCCGAGATCATGTTGTCGACCATCGCGACGATCTGCTCCTGCGACAGCGGCGGGAACACGATGATCTCGTCGACGCGGTTGAGGAACTCGGGACGGAAGTGCTGCTTGAGCTCCTCGGAGACCTTGCCCTTCATCCGCTCGTAGGAGCCCGCCGCGTCGCCGGCCTGGTTGAAGCCGAGGTTGATGCCCTTGGCGATGTCGCGCGTGCCGAGGTTGGTGGTCATGATGATGACGCAGTTCTTGAAGTCCACGACCCGGCCCTGCGAGTCGGTCAGGCGACCTTCCTCGAGGATCTGCAGCAGGCTGTTGAAGATGTCGGGGTGGGCCTTCTCGACCTCGTCGAAGAGGACGACGGAGAACGGCTTGCGGCGCACCTTCTCGGTGAGCTGGCCGCCCTCCTCGTAGCCGACGTAGCCCGGAGGCGAGCCGAAGAGCCGCGAGACGGTGTGCTTCTCGCCGAACTCCGACATGTCGAGCTGGATGAGCGCGTCCTCGTCGCCGAAGAGAAACTCGGCGAGCGTCTTGGACAGCCAGGTCTTTCCGACGCCCGAGGGGCCGGCGAAGATGAACGAGCCGCCGGGGCGCTTGGGGTCCTTCAGCCCGGCGCGGGTACGCCGGATCGCCCGGCTGAGCGCCTTGACGGCCTCCTCCTGGCCGATGACCCGCTTGTGCAGCTCGTCCTCCATCTTGAGCAGTCGCGTGGACTCCTCCTCGGAGAGCTTCACGATCGGGATGCCGGTCGCCACGGCGAGCACCTCGGCGATCAGCTCCTCGTCGACCTCGGCGACCTCGTCCATGTCACCGGCACGCCACTGCTTCTCGCGCTCGGACTTGGCGAGGATGAGCTGCTTCTCCTCGTCGCGCAGCCGCGCGGCCGCCTCGAAGTCCTGACCGTCGATGGCCGCCTCCTTGCGCTGGCGCACCTCGGCGATCTTGTCGTCGTACTCCCGCAGGTCGGCGGGCGCGGTCATCCGGCGGATCCGCAGCCGCGAGCCGGCCTCGTCGATCAGGTCGATCGCCTTGTCGGGCAGGAAGCGGTCGGAGATGTAGCGGTCGGCCAGCGTCGCCGCCGAGACCAGCGCCTCGTCGGTGATGGTCACCCGGTGGTGCGCCTCGTAGCGGTCGCGGATGCCCTTGAGCATCTCGATCGTGTCGGCGATCGACGGCTCGGGCACCTGGATCGGCTGGAAGCGGCGCTCGAGCGCGGCGTCCTTCTCGAGGTACTTGCGGTACTCGTCGAGGGTGGTCGCGCCGATGGTCTGCAGCTCGCCGCGGGCCAGCATCGGCTTCAAGATCGAGGCCGCGTCGATCGCGCCCTCGGCCGCGCCGGCACCGACGAGGGTGTGGATCTCGTCGATGAACAGCACGATGTCGCCGCGGGTGCGGATCTCCTTGAGCACCTTCTTCAGGCGCTCCTCGAAGTCACCGCGGTAGCGGGATCCGGCGACCAGCGCACCCAGGTCGAGGGTGTAGATCTGCTTGTCCTTGAGCGTCTCGGGGACGTTGCCCTTGACGATGTCCTGGGCCAGGCCCTCGACGATCGAGGTCTTGCCGACGCCGGGCTCGCCGATGAGGACGGGGTTGTTCTTGGTCCGGCGCGAGAGCACCTGCATCACGCGCTCGATCTGCTGCGCGCGGCCGATGATCGGGTCGAGCTTGCCCTCGCGGGCGTCCTGGGTCAGGTTGCGGCCGAACTGGTCGAGGACCAGCGAGGACGACGGCGTGTCTCCGCTGCCGGAGCTGCCGGTGCTGGCGGCCGCGGCGGTGCCCTCCTTGCCCTGGAAGCCGGAGAGCAGCTGGATGACCTGCTGGCGGACCCGGTTGAGGTCGGCGCCGAGCTTCTGCAGCACCTGCGCGGCGACGCCCTCGCCCTCCCGGATCAGGCCGAGCAGGATGTGCTCGGTGCCGATGTAGGAGTGGCCGAGCTGCAGCGCCTCGCGCAGGGACAACTCGAGGACCTTCTTGGCACGGGGGGTGAACGGGATGTGGCCCGACGGCGCCTGCTGGCCCTGGCCGATGATCTCCTCGACCTGGGCGCGCACGGCCTCCAGGGAGATGTCCAGCGACTCGAGCGCCTTGGCGGCGACACCCTCGCCCTCGTGGATGAGGCCGAGCAGGATGTGCTCGGTCCCGATGTAGTTGTGGGAGAGCATGCGGGCCTCCTCCTGGGCCAGCACGACCACCCGGCGGGCACGGTCTGTGAACCGCTCGAACATTGCACGCTCCTCACACGTCACACGGGGTTGCTCAAGGGATACAACCCCGCTCACACCCTACGCGTTCCGGACCAGGGACCCAGATCCGTCCGCTGTCAGCGAACGCCGCCCCGCGCGACGTACGCCGCCGGACGTCGGGGCCCGCCTCGACCCGTCGGACGGATCCGGATCGAGGTCGTTGTTTGACCGGCGTGAGGCCGGGCACGTGTCAGCACATTCGCGGGGGTATCCGGCAGGAGGAAAGAGCGTGGCCACCTATTCGAGTCAGGCGATCACCGACTACAAGAAGACGATCGCCCACAACGCCATCAAGATGATGTTCGAGGAGAAGGGCGTCGGCTGGGAGGGCGACGCCGCGACCGGGTTCAACCAGGGCTCGATGATCCCCTACCCCGCCCTCAGCGGGAACACGCTCCCCCCGGTCAGCGGCCCGACCGGCACGGTGCAGTTCTTCGTACCCGGGGTGTCGATGAACGCCCACGGCCAGTGGGACCGCGAGGACGGGGCGGCGCTCACGTCGAGCAGCTTCCCGCCCGGCACCACGCTCGTGCGCGAGGAGGAGGTCAACGGCCTGCCCGGCTACGTCTGCCAGGTCGACCCGTGGACCTCCTGCTACCAGCCGTGGCTGGAGCGGATCGAGTCCATCCTCGAGGGCTGGGACACCCTCCCCGACCACGCCCGCTTCGGACAGGAGGCGGAGAAGGCCAAGTCCGCGCTCGTGGCCCTGACGCCGACCACCGGCTATCCCGCGGCCACCGCGCTGGAGTGGCGCCCGTCGTTCACCGACCCGGCTCCCGCCGTCGCCTTCGACGCGCTCTCGGAGTATGTCGGCTCCAATGTCGACTCCAACCTGGTCTACGCCTTCCGCACCAAGTACGGCGTCGCCCGGCTGGGCACCGTCCTGCAGAACCAGGGTCAGATCGCGCTGGGCCTGACCCTGATCCTCGGCGGCGAGAAGGAGATGTGGCTCAAGGCGGGCGAGGACATCATGGGCCTGTGCGAGGCGGCCAAGAACGCCTTCAACTACGACCCGCCGGACTTCAACTTCAACATCGACCTGAAGGTGGTCAAGGCGTTCCTCGACCTCGCCGGTGCATTCGTGCCGCCCAACATCAAGCCGATCGTGGTCGGCGCCTCGGCGATCACCGGCTTCCTCCAGGCGGTCATCCCCGAGGACAAGGCCGAGACCACGCCGCCGCCTCCCCTCTCCGCCGCGACGGCCGAGCAGGTCGCCCAGAACTTCGAGGAGGCGATCCTGACCCTGCGGCGCGCCACCTTCGCTCAAGAGGAGGTGCTCTACCACTGTGCCCGGCGCCTCAACGAGGACATCGCCGCGGCGGATCGCACGTTCGTCCACATCCACCCCGATGCCGGTCTCGATCCCGGCATCACCACCGCTGAGCAGATCCAGGTCCACACGGGGGCGCTGAAGGACGTGGGGATCAACCAGGTACCGGTGATCGCCTCGATCTTCGCGAACGCGGCCGACGACACCTACGGCCTCGCGCCGGCCGACATCTGGACCCGGGGCTGGCCGCTTGGCTACGGGACGACCGGGCCACTGGAGAACTTCACCGAGGTCCTGGCGGAGTTCGACAAGCTCACCACAGGGTCGGCTCGCGAGCTTGTGGAGGCCGGCAAGCAACTGGCCATCGCGGCGGGCTGGATCGAGGGTGCCGACCAGGGATCGCAGGTCGACCTGTCCGGCCTGACCGACGAGCTCGAGCGCGGCAAGACCGACTGGGCACCGCCGCCGCCGGAGCCGGTGCTGCCTCCCGGACTCCGCTGAGTCGTCCGCGGGATCCGGGCCGACCTGGTGCTGTCAGCCGCGCGGCACCAGCCCGTGCTCGTAGGTAGGCGTAGACGACGGCCTGGATCCGGTCGCGCAGCCCTAGCTTGCGCAGCACCTCGGCGACGTGCGACTTCACGGTCTCGGGCGCGATATGCAGCTCGGCGGCGATCTCGGCGTTCGACCGCCCGGTGGCGAGCTCGAGCAGCACCTCCCGCTCCCGCGGGCTGAGGCCGCGGGCCGCCACCGGCTCGGGCCGGGCTCCGGGCGCCTCGGCGAACCTGGCCGCCACGAGCTGGCGACTGACCGCGGGCGCGAGCAGCACGGCGCCCTCGGCGACCATCCGGACCGCCTCGACGAGACGGTCGGCGGTGGCGTCCTTGAGCAGGAACCCGCTCGCACCCGCCCGCACGGCGTCGTACACGTAGGCGTCGAGGTCGAAGGTCGTCAAGATCAGCACCCGGGTCGGGTGGTCGGCCGTGATGAGCCGGGTGGCCTCGATGCCGTCCAGCTCCGGCATGCGTACGTCGACCAGCGCGACGTCGGGTCGGGTGCGGGCCACGAGCGCCACCAGATCTCGTCCGTCACCGGCGGTCCCCGCGACGGAGATGCCCGGCTGGGCGTCGAGCAGCGCCGCGAAGCCGGCGCAGATCACCGGCTGGTCGTCGGCGACGACCACCCGGATCGTCGCGTCGTCGGCCACGGTCACCGCGCGTCTCCGGTCGGGATCGTCGCCGCCACCTCGAAGCGCTCCCCGGCCGCCTGGATCCGGAGCCGGCCGCCGAGCGCCTCGACCCGCTCCCTCATCCCGGCCAGCCCGCGCCCCGACCCGAGCTCGCTCGCCGGCCGGGCGACCGGATTGGACACCCGGACCTCGAGCAGCCGCGGGGTGGCCGCCACCTCGACGTCGACCGGCGCGGCGGGCGCGTGCTTGCGGGCGTTGGTGAGGGCCTCCTGCACGACGCGGTACGCCGCGTAACCGGCCGCCGCGCCGACCGGAGCCTGGAGGTCGCCCGCGAGCCGGACCTCCTGGCCCGACCTGCGGGTGCGCTCGACGAGCGCGGCGACGTCGGCGAGGGTGGGCTGCGGCGCCCGATCGGCGTCGCCGGCGCGGCCGAGGATGCCCAGCACGCCGCGCAGCTCGTCGAGCGCGAGCCGGGCCTCGGCGGCGACCTCGCCGAGGACGCGGCGCCCGGCGGGTTCGAGGTCGGGCTCGGTGTAGGGCGCGGTCTCGGCGCGCACGGCGATCAGCGAGACGTGGTGCGCGACGACGTCGTGCAGGTCGCGGGCCAGCCGTGCCCGCTCGGCGACCACCGCGCCCTGTTCGGCCACGGCGGACTCGTGGGCCACGAGGCGCACCCGCTGCGCCTCGCGCAGCGCCGTCGAGCGGAACCACAGCACGAAGGCGAGCAGGAGGGCGAGCGCGACCGTATAGACGATGCCGACCTGGAGCGGCTCGGTGTACTGCAGCTCGATCGTCGCGCGGAACGGGGCCGCCATGTCGCCCCCGCCCCGCAGCCAGACCAGGACGACGGCATAGGCGATGCCGACGGCCGCCAGTGCGGGCACGGGCCGACGCCAGGCCACCGTGAGAGCGACCGCGGCGAGGTTCGCCACGACGCCGAAGTGCAGGGGCGCCCGGCTCGGGTCGAGCAGCGTGACGACGAGGGGCGCACACGCGAGGCCGATCGCGAACACCGGCCACCGGAAGGCCAGCCAGCAGGCGGGCACCTGGATCAGCGCCAGCCCGAGGCCGATGAGGCTCAGGGCCGCCACGCTGATCGCGCCGTACGCCCCGTAGCCGATCCCCCAGTCCTCCAGGAACCACGGCGTCCAGCGGGCGGTCACGAAGCAGATGCCGACGACCGCGCTCGCGGTGACGGCCGCGACGACGTACGACGCGGGGACGGGCCGGTCGTGCGGCTTCAGCAGAGCGGGGACCATGTCGTCCATCCTCGGGCGGTCGGCGCGGGCGGCACCACCCTCCGGGGAACGGAACCGGGGGTCCCCCGTGCGGGGGACCCCCGGTCGCCGTTCGATCGAGCCGAGCGGACCCTTCGGGCGCGCTCCGCGGGGAAGGTCAGTGGGCGTTGTCGTAGGCCTCACGGACGTCGGAGGGGATCCGGCCGCGCTCGGGGACGGAGAAGCCGTTGGCGCGGGCCCATTCGCGGACCTCCTTGGCCGGCACCCCGCCCGAGGCTCCCGCCGCGGCGGCGCGCCCCCGCTTCGCCCCGCCGCCGGCGCGGCCGACCTTGCGGCCGTGGCCGACGTACGGCGCGAGGGCCTCGCGCAGCGCGGAGGCGTTCTTGTCGTTGAGATCGATCTCGTAATTGGAACCGTCGAGACCGAAGGCGACCGTCTGGTTGGCCTCACTGCCGTCGATGTCGTCGACGAGGACGATGTTGACCTTCTGTGCCATGTGTGGGACTCCTCGGAGAACAGTATCGCAAGGTTAACGCGCCCGTGCCGACGCGATATTTCAATCCTTGCACATGTGAGCGCGAAAATGAATCAGCGCTGATTGCGGAGGAATACCTTTTCCAGTCCGCGCAGGGTCAGCCAGGGTGCGCGGTGGGTGAAGCAGCGGCACTCGTCGACGACGAGCGGGGCGAGATAGCCGGTCGAGATCACCGAGACGTCGCCCGCCGCGCTGCCGAGCGCCGCGACCAGCCGCTCCACCATGCCCTCGACCTGGCTGGCCACGCCGAACACCATCCCGGACTGGAGCGCCTCGACGGTGTTCTTGCCGATCACGCCACGCGGGCGCACCAGCTCGACCATGCGCAGCTGCGCGCCACCGCGACTGAGGGCGTCGAGGGAGATCTCGATCCCCGGCGTGATGGCGCCGCCGACATAGCGCCCCCGCGCGTCGACCACGTCGTAGGTCGTGGCGGTCCCCCCGAAATCGACGACGATGGCGGGGCATTCGAAATCGGCCGCGGCGGCGAGCGCATTGACGATGCGGTCGGTGCCGACTTCGCGCGGATTGTCGACCAGAATGGGTACGCCGGTGCGAATGCCGGGCTCGACGATGACGCACGGAATGTCGGGGAAATGCGCCGGCAGCATCTCCCGCCACGCGTTGAGGACCGCCGGCACCGTCGAGCACACGGCGATCCCGGTGACCTCGTCCTCCCGGGGGCCGAGCAGCCCCCGCAGCAGCACTCCCCACTCGTCGGCCGTGCGATGCTCCGCGGTGGACACCCGCCAGTCCGCGTGGACGGCCCCGTCGGAGACGAGACCCAGCACGGTGTGGGCGTTGCCGATGTCGGCCGCGAGGAGGGGCATCGGCTAGGCCTCGGCCCGGAAGTCGAGGCCGAGGTCGAAGACGTCGACCGAGTGCGTCAGCGCGCCGACCGAGATGAAGTCGACGCCGGTCTCCGCGACCTCGCGGGCCCGCTCGATCGTGAGCCCGCCGGAGGCCTCCAGCGTCGCGGCGCCTCCGGCCGCGGCGTTGATCCGGACCGCCTCGGCCATGTCGGCGGTGCTCATGTTGTCGAGCAGCACCTCGGTGCAGCCGGCGGCGAGGACGGCCCGCAGCTCCTCGAGGTCCATCACCTCGACCTCGACCCGCAGGCCGGGATGCTTGGCCACGACGGCCCGGTAGGCCGCCACGACACCGCCCGCGGCGACCGCGTGGTTGTCCTTGACCATCGCCCGGTCGACCAGGCTGAACCGGTGGTTGACGCCTCCGCCGCAGCGCACGGCGTACTTCTGCAGGGCGCGCCACCCGGGCAGCGTCTTGCGGGTGTCGAGGACCCGCGCCCGCGTGCCGGCGAGGGCGTCGACCCACTGCGCGGTGGCGGTGGCGACGCCGGAGAGGTGGGAGGCGAAGTTGAGGGCGGTCCGCTCCGCGGTCAGCACGCCGCGGACCGGGCCCGACACCGTCAGCACGACGTCGCCGGGAGCGACCCTGGTGCCGTCGGCCACCCGGCCGGTGATCGTGACCGTGTCGCCGAGGGCGTAGGCGAAGGCGAGCTCGGCGATCGCGAGCCCGGCGACCACACCGGGCTCCCGCGCGGCGAAGTCGGCCACCGCGGTGCCCATGTCGGGCATCGCGTCGCTCGTGACGTCGTCGACGCCGCCGGGGAGGTCCTCCTCGAAGGCGACGACGACGTGGTCGTAGACCGCGCGCGGGTCGAGCCCGGCCGCAGCGATCTCGGCGAGGAGCGCAGCCGGCAGGGCGTCGTACGGCGTGCGCGCGATCATGCGACGTTCCCGTCGGTCGCCGGCGCGGGAGCGAACGCGACCGTGGTGACGCCGTCGGTCATGGAGACGTCGAAGTGCCCGGCCCAGCGGACGTCGTCGCGCTCGGGGAAGTCCTCGCGCCAGTGCGACCCGCGGGTCTCCTCGCGCAGCGCGGCGGCGTCGGCGAGCGCGGCACTGATGGTGAGCAGGTTCGTCGCCTCCCAGGACGCCTGGTCGACGGTCTCGGCGGCGTGCCCGGCGAGCTTGTCGAGGACGACGCCGGCCTCAGCCAGGCCGGGGGCCGAGCGCAGGACGCCGGCGCGCGAGCTCATCGTCTCCTGCAGCTCACGGCGGATGTCGCCGGCCACCAGCCCCGGCGTCCGCCGGTCGGCGACCGGATCGCGCCAGGGCGCCAGCTCGCCGGGCAGCACCTCGGCGATCCGGCGCGAGAAGACCAGGCCCTCGAGCAGCGAGTTGGACGCGAGCCGGTTGGCGCCGTGGACGCCGGAGCAGGCGACCTCGCCGGTCGCGTAGAGACCGGGCACGTCGGTGCGGCCGAGCAGGTCGGTGCGCACCCCGCCGGAGGCGTAGTGACACGCGGGCGCGACGGGGATCAGCTGGGTGACCGGGTCGATGCCGTGGGACCGGGCGGTGGCGAGGATCGTCGGGAAGCGGCGCTCCCAGAACTCCGCGCCCAGGTGGCGCGCGTCGAGCCACAGGTGGGGCCGCCCGGTCTCGAGCATCCGCTTCATGATCGTCTTGGCGACCACGTCGCGCGGCGCGAGGTCGGCGAGCTCGTGGACGCCCTGCATGATCCGGTGACCCTCGTCGTCGACGAGGAAGGCGCCCTCGCCGCGGACCGCCTCGGAGATGAGCGGCTGCTGGCCCCGGGAGTCGGGACCGAGGTACATGACCGTCGGGTGGAACTGCACGAACTCCAGGTCGCGCAGCGTGGCACCGGCGCGCAGCGCGAGCGCCATGCCGTCGCCGGTGGTGACGGCGGGGTTGGTGGTCTGGGAGAACACCTGCCCGAGCCCGCCGCTGGCCAGGACGACCGCGCGGCAGTGGACGGCGCCGACGCCGTCGCGCTCGCCCTCGCCGATGACGTGCAGGGTCAGTCCGGCCACGCCCGTCGCGCCGGAGGCGTCGGGGGCGAGCAGCAGGTCGACGGCGAGCGCGTGCTGGATGACCTCGATGTCGGGAGCCGCCTCGATCGCGGCGATGAGCGCCCGCTGGATCTCGGCGCCGGTGGCGTCACCGCCGGCGTGGGCGATCCGGTCGCGGTGGTGTCCCCCCTCGCGGGTCAGCGACAGCTCGCCGTCGTCGGTGTGGTCGAAGTTGGTGCCGAGCGCGATCAGCTCGCGCACCGCCTCGGGTCCCTCGTTGACGAGCACGCGCACCGCCGCGCCGTCGCAGGCCCCCGCTCCCGCGACGAGGGTGTCCGCCTCGTGCTGCTCGGGGGTGTCACCGGGGCCGAGGGCCGCGGCGATGCCGCCCTGGGCCCACTGGGTGGACCCGGCGTTGAGCACGTCCTTGGTGACCACCAGGATCTTGTCGACCCGGCCGCGCAGGCGCAGCGCGGCGGTGAGCCCGGCGATGCCGGAGCCGACGATGACGACGTCGGCGCGCGTGGTCCAACCCGGGTCCGGCGCGGTGAGGCGCCCGGGCAGGCGCAGCTGTTCTGGCATCCCAGCAGACTACTGATCCGCGAGCTCAGTGCGTCGCGGTGACGTCACCGCGGGACAGGCTCGGGTCGCCGAACGTCTCGGCGGGGTCGAACCCGGTGGCCATGATCTTGTTGTCGGCGTCGACGAAGACCACGTGCGGCTGGTGCTCCTTGGCCTCCTCGGTGGTCATCTGGCCGTAGCCGATGAGGATGACGAGGTCGCCGGGGTGCACGAGCCGCGCGGCGGCGCCGTTGATGCCGATCACGCCGCTGCCGCGCTCGCCTGCGATCGTGTAGGTCTCCAGGCGGGCGCCGTTGGTGATGTCGACGATGTGGACCAGCTCGCCGGCCAGCAGGTCGGCCGCCTCGAGCAGGTCCTCGTCGACCGTCACCGAGCCGACGTAGTGCAGGTCGGCCTGCGTGACCGTCGCGCGGTGGATCTTGCTCTTCATCATGGTGCGCAGCACGGGGGTCTCCCTCGGTTTCAGAACTGCAGGGGCAGGTTGTCGATGAGCCGGGTGGTGCCGACCCGGGCCGCGACGAGGATCCGGCCCTCGGTGCCGGGCTCGGGATAGTCGGGCAGCTCGCCGAGGCCCGTCGTGGTCAGGGCGAGGTAGTCGAGCTCGACACCCGGCTCCGCCCTGATCACACTCATGGCCGCCCAGCGCGCCGCGGGGACGCCGTACGACGCCCGCTCCTGCGCGGCGCGCAGCGCCCGGCTCAGGGCCGCCGCCTGCTGGCGCTGGTCGGCGTCGAGATAGCGGTTGCGGCTGGAGCGGGCCAGCCCGTCGGGCTCGCGGTCGGTCTCGGCGCCGACGACGTCGATGCCGAGACACAGGTCGGAGGCCATCCGGCGGATCAGGGCGAGCTGTTGGTAGTCCTTCTCGCCGAAGACGGCCACGTCGGGACGGACCAGGCCGAACAGCTTGGCCACCACGGTGAGCACCCCGCGGAAGTGGCCGGGGCGACTGGCGCCCTCGAGCACGTCGCCGAGCGGTCCGGGCTGGACGGTCACGGCCTCGGAGGCGACCCCCTCGTGCGGTACGCCGTCGGGGTACATCTCGGGCACGGTCGGCGCGAACACCACGTCGACGCCCTCGGCCGCGGCGAGCGCGAGGTCGTCGTCGAAGGTGCGCGGGTAGCGGTCGAGGTCCTCACCCGGGCCGAACTGCAGCGGGTTGACGAAGATCGAGAGCACGACGGTGCCGTCGGCGCCGGCCCGCTCGCGGGCGATCCTCAGCAGCGAGGCGTGACCCTCGTGGAGCGCACCCATCGTCGGCACGAAGACGACCGGGCCGGTCCCGCGCAGGCCGGCGAGATCGCCCCGGCTGCGCACGACGGCCGGGGTCGTCAAGGTGCTCACGCCGACTCCACCCGCGGCGTGGGCAGGACCCGACGGTCGCCGTACGCGCTGAGCACGGTGGCGATGGCCTGGGCGCGGATCGGGAGCAGGCGGCCGTCGATGACCGCGCGGTCGAGGGTGGCCCACGCCATCGCGACGTAGGACGGCACGGTGTCGGGCGCGTTGGCCGAGATGTCCTTCAGGTGGGCCGCGACGGTCTGGACGTCACCGCGCACGATCGGGCCGGTCAGCGCCGCGTCGCCGTGGGCGAGCGCGTTGTCGAGGGCCGCGTCGAGGAGGGGGCGCAGGGTGCCGGCCGGGTCGTCGACGCCGGCGGCGCCGAGCAGTCCCATCGCCTCGCTGACGAGGGTGACCAGGTGGTTGGCGCCGTGCGCGAGGCCGGCGTGGTAGAGCGTGCGCATCTCCTCGGGCACCCACGTGGCGCGGCCGCCGAGGTCGGCGACGAGAGCCTCCGCGATCTCGCGCTCCGCGGGTCCGGCGGTCAGGCCGAAGACGCAGCCGTGCAGCCGCTCGAGGTCGACCGCGGTGCCGGTGAAGGTCATCGCCGGGTGCAGCGCGATCACCCGGGCGCCGACCGCCGCGGCGGGGGCGAGCACGGCGAGACCGTGCCGGCCGGAGGTGTGGGCCACGACCTGGCCGGCGTGGAGGGCGCCGCTGTCCGCGAGCACCTTCACGACGTTGGGGAGCATGTCGTCGGGCACGGTGAGCAGCAGCAGCTCGGCCTCGCGCGCGACATCGCTCGGCTTGCGCAGCGCGACTCCGGGCAGCAGGTCGGCGGCGCGGCGGCGGGAGGCGTCGGACTCGCCGGCGGCGGCGACGACGGAGTGGCCCCTGGAGCGGAGACCCGCGGCCAGCACGGCGCCGACCCGGCCGGCGCCGACCACACCCACACGGAAGAGGTGGGACATCGTGAACCTTTCGTTCCCGTCCCTCCGACCACTCCCCCGATCGCGGCGGAGCCGGTGTGGGTACCGGACGTTGTGCTCAGTGGTGTCGTCCCGGGGTTCCGGGACACCACAACGGTACGCCTGCGCGCGGAGCCCCGGAACGGGTCGGTCCGGTGGCCTGCATCACACGCCGGACCGAGGCTCACCCGCTCACAGCGTGGCCAGCGCCGCGCGCAGGACCGGTCCCTCCCGTGCGTCGTCGTAGCGGAACGGCGACTGGAACTCGCGGCGCTCGGCCCGACAGACGACGGTGACCGTCCGATGCCGCCGGACGGCGGCGATCAGGAACTCGTTGCGCGCGCTGTAGGCGTCCGAGACCACCTCGACGACGCGCTTGGCCTCCGGCACGAGGGCCAGGTGGAACAGCCCGCTGCCGCCGAAGCCCCCGACGACCTCCGCGGACCGGAACATCCGCACCTGGTCGCCGAGGCCGTGGTCCTCGGGGTAGACCGTCTCGAAACCGTGGGCGTGGAACAGCGCCTCGACCTCCGCCGCGTTGCGACAGCGGCGCTTGGCACCGCGTCGCCCGACGAAGATCCGCCGCGGCCACGCCTGCGGAGGCCGGCTCCCCACCCCGGCCGCCAGCCGGTCACCGACGAGGTCCCAGATCTCGACGATCCGCGGGTGCACGTAGTGGGGGTTGCAGAGCATCGGCGTCCCGGACAGCAGCCGCTCCACCCGGGTCGGTCCCTCGGCCACGACCACGCGGTCGCGCGGGATGCCGCACGCGGCGTAGATCTCGCGCTCGTAGTCCATCAGCGCCGGGCGCTTGCGGGTCGCGCAGACGACGACCCGCGCGTCGGGATCGAGAGCCAGCGCCTCCGGCCAGCTCCAGACCCGGGAGAGCGTCTCCGTGAGCAGGTGCCCGAAGTGCCCGCGGGCCTCGTCGTCGAGATGGAGGAAGGTGCCGTCCATGCGCGGGACGCGCTCCGGAAGCGGCTGCACCGGGACCGAGTGCCCGGGCGAGACGCTGGCCAGGGCTTTGCTGCGCAGGCGGGTGCTCTGGTTGTGGCGGAAGCTGTCGGGCAGCACGACGCGGCCGGCGAGGACGAGCTGGTACGGCGCGACCACGGCCTCGCGGTAGTCGCGCAGGCTCAGCGGCACCGAGCAGAGCCCGAGGCCGGCGTACGCGGTGCGGGGCACCGGCCCCTCCCGCACGTCCGGCAGCGGCGGCACGCCGCCGTCGAGGACCTTCAGCACCCGGTGTCCGCCGGACAGCCGCGGCAGGAGGTCGTTGACCATCTCCTCCCGCACCTCGGCGAACACGTCGGGCAGGTCGTGGACCAGGACGAGGTCGTCCCCGGCGGCTCGGACGCGGACGTGGTCGCGCAGCGCACGACGATCGCTCAGCCGGGGCCGGACCTTCGGCACCCGCAGCGGCTCGGGAGCCGAGGCGGCCGCCGCGCGCAGGACACGCCCCAGCGGACCGGGCTCGGGGCCGAGCTCGTCGGCGCCGCCCGCGACGAGGTAGCTGCCGCCCGGGCGCAGATGGAAGAAGCAGGCCCGGAAGTGACGCAGCCGCGACCCGACGGAGGTGTCCACGATCAGGTCGACCGGACCGTGCTCGACGAGGGCGACATGCTGGTCCTCCGGCCCGCCCGCCGGGGCGAGCACGGCGGCCGCGGGCAGGCGGCGCCGCAGCGCGCGGGCGACCGAACGCCGGCCGGGCCCGAGGAGGACGACGCGCGGGTCGTCGCCGGGGGCGAGCTCGGCGGCCCGCGCGGCGACGCGCGAGGGACGAGCGAGACGGACCCGGGCCCATCGCATGCGTCACGGTACCTCCGGCGGCCCTCCGACACACCCCGCCGCGGCGTCCGGTGGCGGGGGGCGCTGCTGTAACTACCTGTCCGTGCCTCTGCCCTACCAGTAGACAGGTCAGGTAGCAGCAAGGACAGGTAGTTACAGCAACGCGCGGCCCGGGCCGGCGCCCCGGTGGGTCCCGGGCGCCGCCCCTCTAGGCTCGGGTCCATGTCCGCGCAGTCCGCCCTGCCCGCCGGGGCCCGGCTGCTGCACGTCGGCCCGCACAAGACCGGCACGACCGCGCTCCAGAGCGCGTTCCACCAAGCGCGGGCGGAGCTGGCACGGCAGGGCGTCCGATACGTCTCGCGCAGCCGGCACGACGCCAAGGCGGCGCGCTACGTCACCGGTCGGCCGGTGCCCGGGCGGGACCCGCTGCGGGCCGAGCGGGCGTGGCACGACGTGGTGGGCGCGCTGACCGCGGCCGGCGCCGAGCGCCGGGTGTTCAGCAGCGAGTTCCTGTCCGACGCGTCCGACGCGCAGATCGCCCGGATCGTCGAGGAGGTCGGCTCCGAGGACCTGTGGGTCGCGGTGACCCTGCGACCGCTGGCCCGGATCCTGTCGTCGCAGTACCAGCAGGGGCTGCAGCGGCAGAGCACCTACGGGTACGACGCCTGGCTGCGCGTCGTCCTCACCGACGTGACCGCGCCGGAGCCGCGGGAGTTCTGGACCCGTCACCGGCACGACGAGCTGGTCCGCCGCTGGGTCGAGCAGCTCGGCCCGGATCGGGTGCATGTGGTCGTCCTGGACGCCCGGGACCACGACTTCCTGCCGCACACCTTCGAGCACCTGCTCGGGCTCAGTGCGGAGACGCTGGCCGGGCAGGACGCGAAGGAGAACCGCTCGCTGACGGCGGACGAGGCGGAGCTCCTGCGCCGCTTCAACGAGGACTACGTCGCCCTCGGCCTCGGCCCGGAGCACTACGTGCGCCTGTTCCGCCATCTCAAGGACCACCTCAAGGCGCGGGTGCCGGCGGCCGGCGAGGCGGGGCTGGTGACGCCGGACTGGGCGATCCGGCAGGCCAACGACATCGGCCGCGCGATGGCGGACCGGATCCGGTCGCTCGGTGTGCCCGTGCACGGCGATCTCGACTCGATCGCGGCGACGCGGGTGGCGGGTGTCGCCACCACACCGGAGCCGCCGGCGGCGGTCGACGCGGGGGTGGCCGCGTGGTTCGCCGCGGGGCTCGCGTCGGCGGCGGACCGGCTGGCCGTCGGACCGTCGCGCCCGGACGCACCCGCACCGGACGCGCCCGCCCGCGGGCGACGCGGTCTGCTCGGCCGACTCAGGTGACGACGTACGACGCCAGCGGCGTCACCGTCGCAGGCCTGTTCCGAAGGTCGGCTCCCATGAGCTGCACGTCCGGTCGCGACAGAGGAGTCGCTCAGGCGAAGGGGTCGTCCTTGCGGACGTCGTAGACGTGCCCGGAGGACTCCGAGATGAGCACGTCGACCGACGTGCGCGCGACGGTCTGGGAGTCCAGCAGCGTGCCCGGCGCCTCGGGGCCGAAGGCCTTGGTGCGCATGGGGGTCGCGGTCCGCTCCGGGTTGATGCAGTTGACCCGGACGCCCGTGTCGGCCCACTCGTCGGCGAGCGCCTGGGTCAGGTTCACCGTGGCGGCCTTCGCGGAGGAGTAGAGGCTGTAGCCGCCGCGGCCCCGCGTGTAGGAGCTCGACGTGAACAGCAGCAGGGAGCCCTGCGCGGCCGCGAGGTGCGGGTAGAACTCCTGGGCGATGAAGATCGGGCCGAGGTAGTTGATGTCGGTCGCGGCGTAGATCGTCTCCTCGGTCGTCTCGAGGAGCTCGCCGCGCGGCAGCACGCCGGCGGTGTTGACCACGAAGTCGATCGAGCCGGCCTGGGCGACGGCCTCCTGGGCGGCGGCGGCGATGTCCGCGCGCTTGCCCACGTCGGTGCCGGTCGTGGAGCGGCTGAAGCTGAGCACCGTGGCGCCGTAGGACCGAGCGAGCTCGGCGATGTCGGCGCCGATGCCGTAGCTGCCGCCGAACACGACCATCGTCTTGCCGTCGAGCGCCGCGCGGTAGCCGGCCTCGTCGCGGGCGCGGGGCAGGTCGATCCCGGTGAGCTGGAAGAGCTTGTCGGCGATGTAGACGTCGATCGGCTCGGTGACCTTCATGTTCCGGTCGTCGCCGTGGACCACGATGATCGGCTCGTCGGGGAGGTACTTCAGCACGACGCTGCAGTCGTCGGTCGCGGTGAAGTCCGGGTCGCCGGCCGCGATCTCGTAGGCCTTGGCGAGCACGTCGAGTCGGAAGGCCTGCGGCGTCTGGCCGCGGCGCAGGGACGCGCGCGGAGGGATGCTGGAGATGGTGTCGTCGGCGGCGACCTCGATGATCGTGTCGGCCGACGGGATCGCGACGTCGACGGCGGGGTACGCCCCCAGGGCGGCGAAGCACTCGCCGATGATCCGCGGCGTCACGAGCGGGCGGACCGCGTCGTGGAGCAGGATCCGGGTCGCGGCGGCGTCGCCGGTCGCGGTGAGGTGGTCGATGGCCCGCTGTGTCGTGTCGTTGCGGGTCTCACCGCCCTCGAGGATGGCGGTGACCTTCGGGTAGCCGCCCTTGCGGGTGATGTCGCGGACCGCGTCGGTGTGCCCGGGGGTCATCATCACGACGACCTCGTCCACCTCGGGGTGGTCGTGCAGTGCCTGCAGCGTGTGCTCCAGCAGGGTCTTCCCCGCGACCTTGATGAGCTGCTTCGGGATGTCGAGCCCGACCCGGCTCCCGACACCGCCGGCGAGCAGGACGGCGACATTCCTCGTCATGGGCGCAGTCTCCCACGCGGTCCGCCCGGCGACGGATTCGACGTCGGCCCGGTCCCGCGGCCGACCGCCTCCTACGGCGCCTGCCGGCGGATCCGGGCGCGGGCACGCCGGCGCAGCTCGCGCAGGATGTCCCGCCCGCCGACGCCCGCCAGGCCGGGTGTCGTGCCGGGTGTCGTGCCGGGTGTCGGGTCGGGGCCGGGTGCCGGCAGGGTCAGCGCGACCCGGAAGTAGGCGTCCATCATCCGGCCCGCGGACGCGACGTCGACGACGTCGGGCACCTCCACCTCGACGGGGTGGGCGGCGGGATCGCTGAACAGGTGCCGCACGTCGCCCAGCACCCGGGCGCCCGAGGACCGCAGCGCCTCGACCCAGTCGGCGACGTACTCGTCGGCGCGCTCGGCGGCCCAGCGCGGCACCCGCACCGTCTGGTGGCGCGGGGCGGCCTCGACGACCGGCCGCAGCTTGATCCGTCGGGTGTCGCCGGCGGTCGCCATCCAGGCGTCGAGGTCGCCGCCGTGGCCGCGGTACGCAGCGGCGAGGTGGCGGAGCATCTCGGCCTCCGGCAGCGGCAGGGAGAGGTTGCGCGAGGGCGACGGCTCGAGCAGCGGGGGAACGCCGAGCAGGCTCTCGAAGGCCCGCAGCAGCCAGGCGTGGTCGGTCGGGTCGAGCACGACGAAGACCAGGTTCTCCTCGCCGAACACGGCGCCCCAGTCCTGGAGCACCCGACGCGGGTTGAGCCGGCGCAGCGCCTGGCCCGGCACGAACCCGGCCCCGACCCCGCCGAGCGGCTCCTCGGCGAAGCGGGCGCGGAGCCAGTCGTCGAGCGGCAGCGGGTCGGCGCGGCGCAGACCCTGCTGCCAGCGCGACGCGAGCTGGGGCGCGAGCGCGCGGATCGTCGTCACGACGTACGCCGGCCCGAGCTCCTCGCGCAGCCCGCGGATCCGCTCCGGCGCGGCCAGCGACAGCGACTCGCTCGACCAGAAGGTGCGCCGGGCGGTGGACGTGCGGAACTCGCGGGCGAGCTCCTGCCACCGCTCGTGCTCAGCCGCCCAGTAGGAGCGGACGTTGCCGGCCGCGGTGATGGCGACCTTCCGCTCGTGGGCACGGCGCGAGACGTTGTGGGCGCCGTGCTCCTCGAGCTGTGCGCGGGCCGCCCACAGGGAGTGCTGGAGCGCGGTGGTGCCGGTCTTCGGCATCCCGATGTGGAGCAGCTTGGCCCCGTCCGGCAGGGCGGCGTCGGTCATGATGCGCCTCCGAGCCGGCGGCGCGCCCGGCGGGCGAGCTCGCGGGCCGCGCTCACGCGGGCGCCGTCCCGGTCGCGCGCGGCGTCCCACTCCTCGGCGACGGCCCGGTGACGCGACCAGACGGCCCGTTCGACGGGCCCGGCGAGGTCGCGGTGCTCGGGTCGGGGGTGGACGCCGGTGAGCTTGCTGATGATGCCGGCGGCCAGCGCGGCCGCCGCCTCGGGGGCGATGGCGCTCACCGCGGCGTTCTCCCCCTCCGCGGGCGCGAGCGCGCGATCGGAGAGCAGGCCGAGGTCGCCGACGACGTGGGCACCGGAGGCGTCGATCCGCGCGGCCATCCCGGCGCCGATCTCGAGCGCGCGGTCGATCGCCCACGCCGGGGTGAGCAGCCGCTCGGCGTCGGGGTCCGGGGGCGCGGCCTGGAGCCCGCGGGCGGCGCCGAACCGGATGAACCGGCCGTGGTCGGCGCTCGACCACGGGGGCCGGGAGGTGCGCTCCACGAGCGTCTGCATCAGCGTCGCCTCGGGATGGGTCAGCGAGCGGTTGGTCTTGTCGACCGGAGGCCGCAGCAGCCCGTCCGGGAGGCCGAGCAGGCCCTCGAAGGCGGCCGGCAGGCCGCGGTGGTCGCGGTCGTCGACGACGATGACGGTGACGCGCTCGGCGCCGACCAGGCCGACCCAGCGCTTCACGAGCCGGTCGTGGCGGTGCCGCTGCCAGAAGGACGGCGTCACGCCGCCCTCCCCCGCCGGGCCGTCGGGCTCGCCGACGGCGGCCGGGTCGAGGATCGCGCGCAACCACGCGTCGTACGGGGGAACGGGGACGTTCTGGCCGTACTGCTGCCACTGTGAGCCGACCAGCCGCACGATCGGTCGCACGGTGATCACGACGTGCGTGCGCGGGCCGAGGGCGTCGAGCACGGTGCGCGCGCCCTCGTCGGTGGCCTCGCAGTAGACCTCGCTGCTGAGCACTCCGATCCGCGGCCGCTCGGCATGGAGCCGGGCGACCAGGTCGAACCAGCGCTGCCGGAAGGCGTCGATGTCCTTGCCCGGATCGACTCGACCGAGCGCGACCGCCATCGACGCGTTCATCTCGTGCGCCAACTCGCCGGGATAGAGGATCCCGTGGTCGGCCAGGGCCGGGCGGGCGGCCCACAATGCGCCCTGCATGGCGGTGGTGCCGGTCTTGTAGGGCCCGATGTGGACGAGCGTGGTGCCGTCGGCGAGGGGTGCGGTGCGCGCCGGGTGGCTCATCGGCCGCCCCCCAGCCGCGCGAGGAGGGCGCGGGCCGGCAGCTCCTCCAGGGGTACGACGACCGGCCGGTCCGGCGCGAGGTCGACCGGACGCTCGAGCACGGCGAGCATCACCTCGAGCGCCGCGTCGGCGGCGACGTCGATCGGGACCAGGCCCCGCTCGGCGGGGACCGGCCAGAGCAGCGCGTCACGGGGGCCGCTGATGGTGACGCCGTCGGCCTCCAGGTCGGCGAGGGCGGAGCGGCAGGCCGCACGCAGCGCGCGCGCCTGCGCCGGGCCGACCTCGGCGTCGGTGTCGAGGGCCCGGCTGATGCAGGCGGTCGCGTCGGCGGCACCGTCGGCGGCGGTCTGCCAGGACGGGGGCAGCAGCACCTCGACCTGCGCGACGAGGGCGTCGGCGTACGCGCGGGCGGCGTCCTGGCCGCCCGGCACGCTCTGCGGCGGGATCGGGTCGGCGCCCGGCTGCCCGGTGTGGGCGGCCGCGGCGGCGACGTCGAAGGCGGGCCAGCGACGACCGGCCGCGAGGGTCAGCAGCTGCTCGAGGGAGGTGACCTCGTCGAGCGAGACCGCGAGGTGCACCGGTGCCGTGGCGGCGGCGTGGATCGCGCGGACCTCGTCGACCCACGCCGCGAGCCCGTCGGGCGTCGGGTCGGACAGCAGCTCGGCCACGGCCCCGACGACGAGCAGCGTCCGGTCGCCGGGCAGCTCGGCGACGTCGACGACGGTCACGTCCGGCCGCTCGTCCTCGTCCCGGGTCACCCGCTCGTCCTCGAGCGAGGCCCACCAGGTCGGCACGGCGAAGGCATTCATCCCGCCGGCGGCGTCGGGCACGTGCAGCAGGCTCATCGGGGTCCCCGCGGGGTCGTCCTGGGGAGTCTCGTGGGGTGGCTCATCGGCGGATCACCCGTCGCCGGGCCCGACGGCCGAGCTCGCCGAGCAGCTGCCGGCCGCCGTAGGTCGTCAGGTCGGTCGCTGCCGCCGTCGGCGCCGCCGCCGCGGCGTGTCGGCGGGAGGCGTGCTCGAGCGCCGCGGTGAAGACGACGTCCATCAGCCGACCGGCGCTCGCCACGTCGACGGCCGTCGGCACGGCGACCTCCTCGGCGTAGTCCGCGGGGTCGACCAGGAGGTCGGCGAGGTCGCCGACCACGGTCACGCCCGAGGCCTCGACGACGGAGTTCCACGCCGCGGCGTACTCGTTGGCGCGCTCGGCCACCCAGCGCGGCGCACGGATCGGCTGGGGCGTGAGGGTGTTGGTGTAGTCGCGCAGCGGGACCCGGGCCAGCACGCCGATCGCCTCCATCCACGTGGCGTGGTCGCCGCCGTGGTCGGTGTAGGCGCGGTTGAACTGCCGCAGCATCTCGGCCTCCGGATAGGGCAGCGAGGCGTTGCCCTCCGGCACCGCCTCGAGCACCTCGGGCACGCCCATCAACCGCTCGAAGACCCGGAGGGTCCGCGCCCGGTCCAGCGCGTCGGGGACGACGAGGACGATCCGGTCCTCACCGAAGACCGGTCCCCACTCCTCGACGATCCGGCGCAGGCTGAACCGGTGCAGCATCGGGGCGAAGCGCACGTAGTCGACGCTCACCTCGCCGCCGACCGAGACCGCCTCGAACTGGCTGGTCGCCCACTCCTCGAGGGACTGCACGCCGCGCCGGCGCAGCCACTGCTGCCACTGCGACACCATGAGGGGCGCGAGGGGGCGCAGCGTGACGACGACATGGGTGTCGGCGCCCAGCTGCTCGGCGAGATAGGCGACCCGCTCCCCCTTCGCGTGGCTCAGCGACTCGCTCGACCAGAAGGTGCAGCGCGCGGTCGAGGAGCGGAAGTCCCGCGCCAGCTCCTGCCAGCGCTCCTCCCAGCTGCCCTGCCAGAACTCGGCGAGACCGTCGGCCGCGACCTGGCCGACCCGCATCTCGTGCCGGCCCCTGCCGACGTTGTGCGCGCCGAGCTCCTCCAGCCGGGGCCGGGCGCGGTCGAGAGCGCCCTGCAGCGCCGTCGTCCCGGTCTTGGGCAGGCCGATGTGGATGAACCGCGAGCCGTCCGGCAGGGCGTCGGGCAGTGCCACAGAGCGCATCGCGCGGACAACTCCTTCGATCGGTCGGGAAACCCTGATCCTAGGCCGGGTCCTGGAAGAAGGCGGCCGCGACCCGCTCCGCGGCGTGGCCGTCCATGAACCTGTTGAACCGCTGGTGGAAGGTCTCCGTCGCCTCGGCGTACCGGTGCCGGAGACCGTCGAGGTCGCGGAGCAGGTCGACCACCTCGTCGGCGGTGTCGACGTGCGGCCCGGGAGCGGTGGGGACGTAGTCGTAGAGGAAGCCGCGCACACCGCCGACGTACGTGTCGAGGTCGGGGACCAGGAAGATCATCGGCCGCCGGGTCAGCGCGAAGTCGAAGCGCAGCGAGGAGTAGTCGAGGACCGCGGCGTCGGCGGCGAGGATCAGGTCGTTGATCTCGGGATACTCGGTGACGTCGAGGAACCGGGTCGCCCGGTCGCCCGCGTCGCCCGCCGGGTTGTGGAACCGGTGGCCGCGCAGCAGGAGGACGTAGTCGGGTCCCAGCGCGCGGGCGGCCGAGGCGACGTCGAGATGGTGGACGGCGTCCGCGGCCCGCCAGTTCGTGGCCTGGTCGTCGCGCCAGGTCGGCGCGTAGAGGACGGCCTTCTGGTGCGGCGCGATGCCGAGCCGCCGACGGACGTCCTCCCGCACGGCGCTCGCGCGCTCACCCACGAGGACGTCGTCGCGCGGATAGCCCAGGCTGTGGATCGGCCCGTCGTAGGCGTACTCGCGACGGTAGTACTGGTCCATGTCGGGGTGGGGCGTGAGGATCAGGTCCCACTGCCGCGACGTGCGCGCCAGCTCCAGCTCGATCCGGCGCGGCGGGTAGTGCTTGGCGTCCCACATCCGGATGCCCATCGACTTCGACGGGTAGCCGTGGAAGGTCTGCAGCAGCCGCTGGCCGGGACGCTTGCGGAACCAACGCTCCGGGTCGATGTTCATGCACAGGCTGCCGGCGGCGGCCAGGACGCGGTACCACTCGCGGGTCGTCATCACGACCGGGACGCCGCCCTCGGGCACCCACGAGGCGGCCGAGGCCACCCCCCAGTAGAGCGTCAGGTCGGGGCGGGTGCGCCGCAGGTGCTCGTGCAGGGCGAGCTGGCTGTCGGTGGCGGAGGCACCGACATAGGACTGGAAGTACACCGATCCCGGCTCGAGCGGGATGTCGCCGGCGGCGTACCACTCCTGGAGCCGGGTCTGGCCGTAGGGGACGCGCTCCTCGACCGGCACCGGCGGGAGCAGCTCGACGCCGGCGACGCGTCCTTCCTGCACGACGCGCGCGGAGTAGCTGCGGTGGCCGGTGCCGACCATGAAGTGGTGGAGCCGGTCGATGGCGCGTTCACCGAGGAGGGCGCGGGTGGTCGTGGACCCGTCGGCGACGGCGAGCCAGAGCCAGCCCGGGGCGAGCGGACGGGCACCGAGCCCCCACCGGTCGGTGGTGAGCTCGACGCTCGCGCGCACCTCGCCCGGCGCGCTGCCGGGCAGCAGGTCGGTGGCGAGGACCTCGGTGCCACCGACCTGCGTGAGCAGGACGAGGCGGGCCGCGTCGGGGGCCGGGGCGCCGAGCCAATGGCCGGACACCTCGAGCCGCAGGCCCTCGACCACCAGGTCGTCGACCACCAGGGTGCCGGCGGTCTCGTAGAGCTCGGTGTCGCCCGACGCCGTGCGGGAGCCGACGACCTCGCCGGCGCCGACGCCGAGCCACTGGGGCGCGGCCGCGGGCCAGCCGAGCGGCAGCTCGCGCCCGTCGGCGGTGAGGGCGTGCACCTGCCAGCGACGCTGCCCGGTCCAGGCCGCGGGGAGCTGCAGCCGGAACGCGAGGCCTCCGTCGGGCGCGGGCGTGGTCGTGGCCCGCACCTGCTGGGTGCCCTGGACGACCCGCAGGCCGGTGATCGGCGTCCGGCCCGCGCTGTCCGGGGGCTGGTCGAGGACCCCGGAGACGCTGCGACCCTCGACCTCGAGCGAGCGCAGCCGGGGATCACGGTCCGGGCGGACGCGCAGGCCGACGACGTCCGAGCGCGGGTTGAAGGCCACGACCGAGCCCGCGACCGGGCGGGGCGCGAGGTGGTCGCGGCCGATGAACCCGGCGGACGCCTGCTCGTCGATGAGCGGCACCGCACCGGAGCGGCGGACGCCGTCGACGTCGATGTCGACCTCGAGGACCCAGGTGGCGGTGCCGTCCGGTCGCCGCGGGCCGTCGGGGCCGGCGGGGCCGGCGGCGCTCGCGGCGACGACGTCGGCGACCGGGACGACGGCGTCGAACGCGCCCCAGGAGAAGTCCTGGTGACGGCGCAGCGCCTGGTTGGCGCGGGCGTCGCGGAACTGCCGGATCCCCAGCGCGATCCGGCGGCCGGTGGCGCGGTCGACCAGCGCGCACGCGATCTCGGGGGTACCGGTCATGTGGACGAAGTCGATGGCCGCGAAGACGGTGAGCTCCAGCGTGGTGGCGTCGACCCAGCGGGCCTCACGCAGCATCGCCCGGAACCGGGTCTCGTCGGCCGTCATCTCGAAGAGCTCGGGCGGGATCGCGAGCTCGGTGTCGTCGTGGTGCGGCAGCAGGGCGAAGACCTTGCCGTCGCGGACCTCGGTGGGCCGGTTGCCCCGGGTGAACAGCCGGGCGCCGAGGAAGTCCTCGAGAGCGCGACGGTGGTCGTGCCGCAGCAGCCAGAGCTTGACGCGTGCCTCGGCGGCCAGACGCGCCCAGACCTGCTCGTCGGCGGCGTCGAGCAGCATCGCGACGTGGTCGCGCAGGGTCTGCCACTGGTGCTCGTCGGCGCGCTCGACGTCGGCGATCAGCGGCTGCACCGCGGTGTCGAGCACGCCCCACAGGAACCACTCGCGGACCTCGGGGAGCCCGAGCGCCTCGACCCGGTGCCAGGTGTGGTCGTTGCGCTCGATCCACCCGGCCAGCCCGCTCAGCACGTCGGGCACCGTGCCGACCTGCACGCCGTCGCGGCGGTCGGTCGGGATGTAGGTGAAGTCGGCCAGCAGGTCGAAGGACGAGGCCCGCTCGAGCAGCCCGAGGGCGACGTCGGCACCGTCGGGGAACTCGTCGGTGAAGCGCAGGCCGGTCTGCCGCCAGGCCGTCCGCGTGAACAGCTTGTTGCCCAGGCCGAGATCGGTGACCGCGACCGGCGTGGCGGCGAGCGTGGTGGCGCGGACCGGCGTGTGGTGGGCGGCGTCGTACGCCGAGTCGGGGATCCAGCCGGCGATGTCGGGCTCGCGCATCGCGCCGACCACGACGGGCGATCCCGAGCGCTGGTGGGCCTCGACGAGCCGTTCGATGCCGGTGTGGACGAAGTCGTCGCCGGCGTTCGTCACGACCACGACCAGGTCGCCGGAGGCGGCGGCGACACCGGCGTTGCGGGCCGCGGCCAGGGACCTCTCGACCCGGACCCGGGTCTTGATGCGCCAGTCGTGCGCGGCGTGCTCCCGGACGGTGGCGGTGACCCGGTCGTGGCGCCCGAACCGGACGACGAGCACCTCGAGGTTGCGGTGGGTCTGGACCTTCAGCGAGTCCAGGCACGTGCCGATCCGCGTCGTGTCGTCGTCGCTGACGGGCAGCACCACGGTGACCAGCGGCCCGGAGAACTCACCGCGGAAGCGCCGCGTGGCCCGCCCGAGGGGGCCCCGCAGCCTCCCCGGCCCTGCCTTGGCGATCCGAATCAGGCCCTGCTGGGCGCGGGCGCGGTCGAGGGCCACGGGCAGCAGCGTCCTTCCGGGTCGGCGAGCGGATGACCACTCAGGGTCGCCCGATGCTACCCAGCGCCCTGGGCGACGGGAGGGTCAGGCGGGGTCAGGCCGGACGGCGGGCCTGGCTGCGCGCCTGCGCCTCGAGCGCGTGGATCTGGGCGGTGAGGACGTCGAGCTCGGCCTCGAGCTCCGCGACCCGGACCACGGCCTGTCCGGCCCGCTCCTCCGCGTCGGCCAGTCGCTGGGCGAGGCGGTCCGCCGTGCGCTGGGCCTCCTCGGCGCGCTCGCCGGCCTCGGCCAGCTCGCGCCGGGCGTCGGCCAGCTCGGCGGCGGCGTCGCCGAGGCGCTTCTCCAGACGGGTGATGGTGGCGTCGCGCTTGGCGACCTTGCCGGTCATGTCGGCGGCGAACTCGACGTTCTCCGCGGTGCGGACCTCGGTCAGGTCGGCGTAGGCGCGCGCCTGCGCGGCGCGGTCGCGGGCGGCCTCCTGACGGGAGTCCAGGAGCTCGGCGTGGGTGATCTTCACCGCGGCCGCGCCCAGCAGGACGGCGCCGACCGCGGCGATGGTGACCAGGACCCAGGACCCGGTCACGGCCGTGCCGGCGACGGCGAGCGCCGCGAGCACGAGGAGCAGGACGGCGACCAGGACGCGGGTCGACCGCTGACGACGGCGGCTGCCGGACATGACAGGGGAAGTCATGCTCTGCACGGTAGGCCTCGAAACGGCGCGGACGCGGCAGACACGCTTGTCACACCCGTCCCAACCGTCACAGGTGGTCGCGTCGTACCCCGCCCGGTGCTCACTGAGCGTCGTGGACCCGGCACGCCCGCTCCAGGAACAGACCGGCCACGACCGCGGCCAGCGCGCACCCGGCCGCGACGAGTGCCCGGACCAGGCGCTCGTCGGCGAGCTCGGCGGGGTCGCCGACCCACGAGAGCGCGTAGCCGACGTACCCGCCGGTGACCAGCGCGGCGACGAGGGCGCTGGCGCGGGCCAGCACCAGCCGGTTGACGGCCTGGTGCGACTCGAGCCGCTCCCGGCGCACGTGCACCGCGCGATGGGTCACCCAGGCGACGTAGCCCAGGATCGCGGCGAGCAGCAGCAGCGCGAGCGGTTGGGCCGCCGACACCAGCGGAGGAACGACACCCAACCGCTCGCACAGCGGGTGAAGACCCCAGCCTCCGACCAGTCCGACCGCCGTCCAGGCCAGCAGGGTGGGCAGTCCCGTCGGCCGCAGGCCGTCGGGCGACGGGCCCGAGGGCTGCTCGGGCTCCTCGGACCGCGGGATCGGGTCGCGGCTCACGCGCGGATCACTCGGAGGTCATTCGCGAGTCACTCGGGAGTCACTCGGGAGTCACTCGGTCGCGAGCACCAGGTCGTCACGACGGGTGAGGCCGTCGACGCCGATCGCGGCGAGCAGGTCGGCGACGGGGCCGCGGTCGAGGAGGACGGCGTCCTGCTCGAGGTCGAGCCACGGCTGCAGCACGAACGCCCGCTCGTGGGCGCGGGGGTGCGGCAGGCGCAGCTCCTCGGTGTCGCTGCGGCGGTCGCCCACGACGATCAGGTCCACGTCGAGGGTGCGGGGCGCGTTCTTGACCTCGCCGCGCTCGCGGTCGAAGGCGTCCTCGATGGCCAGCGCCCGGTCGAGGAGCCGGTGCGCCGACAGGGTGGTGTCGGCGAGGACCACGGCGTTGAGGAAGTTCTGGGCGTCGGGCGGGCAGTCGACCGGGACGCTCTCGTAGACCGGCGAGACGCCGGTCACCCAGACCTCGGGGGTGTCCGCGAGCGCGCCGAGCGCGCCCTGCAGGGTCGCGAACCGCTCGCCCAGGTTGGAGCCGAGGGCGATCACCATCCGACGGATCGGTCGCATCTCGCCGGTCAGCGTGTCCGCGTCGACGATATTCGGATTGGGGGTCTCGGTCATGCTCGGCCCTCTGCCTTCCCAGTTCGGTCTCCCACCCCCGCCGCCTCACGGCGCCGGGTGATGGTGAGCTGTACGTCGGCGAACGTCGCCTGGATCGGCGCATCCGGCTTGTGGACGGTCACCCGCACCCATTCAACACGAGGGTCCAACAGGCAGGTGTCCGCGATCCGCTGCGCGAGGGTCTCGATCAGGTCGACCGGGTCCCTGGTCACGACGGCCACGACCTGGTCCACGAGGCTTCCGTAGTCCACGGTGTCGCGCAAATCGTCCGAGGCGGCCGCGGAGGCGGTGTCGACGCCCAGACACAGGTCGATCTTGAAGACCTGGCCGTCGCGGCGCTCGTGGTCGAAGACGCCGTGATGGGCGAAGCACTCGATGCCGAGGATGCTCAGCTCGTCCGTCATTCCCAGTCCCTCTCCGAGGCCACGGCCCGATCCGTGACCGGGTCCCACTGTGCCGCAACCGCGAGTGCGTCGCGGTGGGCACGCACATCGTGGACCCGCAGGCACCACACCGGTGCCCCGCCGAGTCCGGCCGCGAGCAGTCCGCTCAGCGCGACGCCGGCCGCCTCGCGCTCCCCCACCGGCCGCGGTCTGCCGTCGGGGTCCTCGAGCAGCCGCCCGAGGAAGGTCTTGCGGCTCCCGCCGACCAGGAGCGGGAACCCGAGGTCCGCCAACACGTCGAGGCGGCGCAGCAGCTCCCAGTTGTGGTGCGCCAGCTTGGCGAACCCCAGACCGGGGTCGAGCACGATCCGGTCGTCGCGGACGCCCGCCGCGCGGATCGCCGCGACCCGCTCGGCCAGTTCGGCGCGCACCGCGGCGACGACACCGCCCTGCTCGTCGTACGCCGTGAACTCCTGCATCCGGTCGCTGTGCGCCCGCCAGTGCATCGCGACGTAGGTGACACCGGTGCGGGCGACCACGTCGAGGATCCCGGGGTCGGCCAGGCCGCCGGAGACGTCGTTCACGATGCGGGCGCCGGCCTCGACCGCCCGCGCGGCGACCTCGGCACGCATGGTGTCGACGGAGACGGTCGCGCCGTCGGCGGCGAGCGCCTCGATGACGGGTACGACGCGGTCGAGCTCCTCGGCGAGCAGCGGCCGGGTCGCGCCCGGGCGGGTGGACTCGCCCCCGACGTCGAGGATGTCGGCACCCTGCGCGAGCAGGGCGCGGGCGTGCGCGATCGCGCGCTCGGGGTCGTCGTACCGGCCGCCGTCGGAGAACGAGTCGGGTGTGACGTTGACGACCCCCATCACCAGCGGGGTCGACGGAGCGGTCATGCCCGCAACCCTAGTAGTCCTCCTCGGACCCGGATCACCCGTCGCCCCCTGCCTGCGCGAGCGGACTCCCTAGACTCGGCGCCATGGTCGAGGCTCCCGCAGTGTCCGTCGTGATCCCGACCTTCCGCTCCGGGCCGGGCCTGGATCGGGCGATCGCGTCGCTGGACGCGCAGACCCTGCCGCAGTCGGAGCTCGAGGTGCTGCTGCTCGACGACGGCTCGCCCGACGACACCGCCGAGCGGATCGAGCGGATCGCCGCCGGCCGCGCGAACTACCGCGCGTTCGCGCTCGAGGCGTCGGGCTGGCCGAGCCGCCCGCGCAACATCGGCGTGCGCGAGGCGCGCGGCCGGTACGTGCTGTTCCTCGACCACGACGACGAGCTCTACCCCGACGCGCTCCGGGCCGCGGTCGCCCTCGGCGACGCGGCGGGCGACGGGGCCGGGGCCGACGTCGTGAACGGCAAGGAGGTGCGGACCCAGGTCGCCCGGTGGGGCCTGACGCACTACACCCGCGACACGGGCGACGCGCGCGACGAGCCGCTGCGGGGGCTGCTGCCGATGACACCGCACAAGCTGTACCGGCGCTCGTTCCTCCTCGAGCACGACATCCGGTTCCCCGAGGCGCCGCGGCACCTGTGGGAGGACATCTTCTTCCAGGTCGACCTGATCGAGCACCGGCCCGTCGTGGCCCTGCTGAGCTCGACGCCGTTCTACCACTGGCGCCACACCGGGGAGAACAGCTCCACGACGTCGGAGGGCGAGCGCGACTACCGGGGCACACCCGACTACTGGCCCTATCTCGAGAAGCTGCTCCGGCGGATCAGCGAGGTCGCGGACCCCGAGCTGCGGGCCACCCTGCTCGCGCACACGGCCCACGTCCGGCTCGTCCCCGAGATCGGACACCGGCCGACCGGCCGGGCGGAGGCCGAGATCGCCCGGGACCGCACGGAGATCGCCCGGCTGGTCGACACGTTCGTCCCCGGCGAGGTCGACCCGCACCTGCCGGTGCGCAGCCGGACCGCGCTCGCCCTCTTCCGCGGTGGCGACGTCGAGGCCGCGGCCGACTTCCTGCGCGACGGGATCGGGCGCCGCCCGGAGTTCACCGTCGTCACCGTCGAGGAGACCGGCGACGGCGCCGTCACGCTCAGCGGCACCGTGACCTGGAGTCGGGTCCCGGGACATCCCTTCGCCCGTCGTACGCCGGACGGGGAGATCGTCCGCGACCTGCCCGAGCCGCTGGCCGGCCTGCTCGCCGAGCACGGACTGACCCCGAGCGCGGACGTCTCGGCCGCCTTCGTCGACGTGGCGATCCGGCACGCGCCGACCCGGGTCAACTGGCTGCTGCCGTCGACCTCCCACGTGGAGCTGGTCGAGCAGGGGGACGGGACGCTGGAGCCGGCGGGCCGGTTCACCGCCACCTTCGACCCGCGCACGGCGGCGATGGGTGGCCCGCTGCCGCCCGGCGCGCACCTCGTGCTCGGCATGTGCGAGCTGGACGGGCGCACCGGCATCAAGCGCGCCTTCAGCGACCTGCCCGCCGGCACCGAGGTCGGACCGGTCCGCCTCGACTACTCCGCCCAGGACGGGCTGCTGCTGCGTGTCCCCGCCGCCGAGGCGCCGGCACCACCCCCGCGCAAAGGCCTGCTCGGCCGCCTGCGACGGGGTTAGTGAAGCCGGGGCCGGTCAGCGCGAGGCGGCGAGCACGCTCTGCGACGCGCTCGCGCCCCTGTCACAGCAGGTGATCGGGACCGGCGTCGGCGGCCTCGTGGAGCAGGTCGAGGAGGTAGCGGCCGTACCCGCTCTTCAGCAGCGGCTGGGCCAGCTCCTCGAGCCGGGCGTCGTCGATGATCCCGAGCCGCCAGGCGATCTCCTCGGGGGCGCCGACCTTGGTGCCCTGCCGGGCCTCGAGCGCGCGCACGAAGTTGCTCGCGTCGTTGAGGTCGTCGAACGTGCCGGTGTCGAGCCACGCCGAGCCGCGGGGCAGCACCTCCACCTGCAGCCGGCCCTCGTCGAGGTACATCCGGTTGAGGTCGGTGATCTCCAGCTCGCCGCGCGGTGACGGCGTGAGCGTCTTGGCCTTCTCGACCACGTCGGAGCCGTAGAAGTACAGGCCGGGCACGGCGTAGTGGCTGCGCGGCTTCTCGGGCTTCTCCTCCAGGGAGAGCGCCTTGCCCTCGGCGTCGAACTCCACCACGCCGTACGCCGTCGGGTCGGCCACGCGGTAGCCGAAGACGGCGGCGCCGTCGAGGCCCTCGAACCGGCGCAGCCGGGTGCCGAGTCCGGCGCCGTAGAAGATGTTGTCGCCGAGCACGAGCCCCGCGCCGCCGCCGGCGAGGTGCTCCTCGCCGATCAGGAACGCCTGCGCGAGACCGTCGGGCGAGGGCTGCACGGCGTAGGTGATCTCGATCCCGAACTGGCTGCCGTCGCCGAGGAGGCGGCGGAACTGGTCGGCCTCGTGCGGCGTCGTGATGACCAGCACCTCACGGATGCCCGAGAGCATCAGCGTCGACAGCGGGTAGTAGATCATCGGCTTGTCGTAGATCGGCATCAGCTGCTTGCTGATGGCGTGGGTGATCGGGTGGAGCCGACTCCCCGTGCCGCCCGCCAGGATGATCCCGCGCATCATGTCTCCCACTCCTCGGCGCGCTCGGCAGCGCCGTCTCGATGTCTCGACGGGGCATTCTCCAACATAGGCTGTCCGACGTGCGCATTCTCGTGACCGGCGGAGCCGGGTTCATCGGCTCCAACTTCGTCCACCACCTCGTCCGTCACACCGACGCCACGGTGACGGTTCTCGACAAGCTCACCTACGCCGCCAGCCGCGAGTCGCTGGCCGGGCTGCCCGAGGACCGGGTCCAGCTCGTCGTCGGCGACATCGTCGACGCGGGCCTCGTCGAGCCGCTGGTCAACCAGCACGACGCGGTCGTCCACTACGCGGCCGAGTCGCACAACGACAACTCGCTCAACGACCCCTCGCCGTTCATCCAGACCAACCTGATCGGCACGTTCACGCTGCTGGAGGCGGTCCGCAAGGCCGGCGTGCGCTTCCACCACGTGTCCACCGACGAGGTGTACGGCGACCTCGAGCTCGACGACCCGAAGCGGTTCACCGAGGACACGCCCTACACCCCCTCGTCGCCGTACTCCGCCTCCAAGGCGGGCTCCGACCACCTCGTGCGCGCGTGGGTGCGGAGCTTCGGCGTACAGGCGACGATCTCGAACTGCTCCAACAACTACGGCCCGTGGCAGCACATCGAGAAGTTCATCCCGCGCCAGATCACCGAGGTCGTCGACGGCCGCCGGCCGAAGCTCTACGGCTCCGGCGAGAACGTCCGCGACTGGATCCACACCGAGGACCACTCCTCGGCGGTCCTGCGGATCCTCGAGCAGGGCCGGATCGGCGAGACCTACCTCATCGGCGCCGACGGAGAGAAGTCGAACCTCGAGGTGGTCCGGATGATCCTGACCCTGATGGGCCGCGACGCCGACGACTTCGAGCACGTCACCGACCGCGCCGGCCACGACCTGCGCTACGCCATCGACTCCGGCAAGCTGCGCACCGAGCTGGGCTGGACCCCGCAGTACGCCGACTTCGAGGCGGGCCTCGCGCAGACCGTCGAGTGGTACCAGCAGAACGAGGCCTGGTGGCGGCCCAAGAAGGACGCCACCGAGGCGGCGTACGCCGCGAAGGGTCAGTAGGCGTGGGCGACCTCCGCATCGAGACGACGCCGATCCCGGGCCTGCTCGTCGTCCGCCTGCCGGTCCACCACGACGAGCGCGGCTGGTTCAAGGAGAACTGGCAGCGCCAGAAGATGGTGGCGCTCGGCCTGCCCGACTTCGGGCCGGTGCAGAACAACATGAGCTTCAACGCCACCCGGGGCGCCACGCGGGGCATCCACACCGAGCCATGGGACAAGTTCGTGTCGGTCGCGGCCGGCAGGGTCTTCGCCGCCTGGGTCGACATGCGTGAGGGCGAGAGCTTCGGCACGACCTTCTGGGTGGAGATCGACGAGGACGTCGCGGTCTTCGTGCCGCGCGGCGTGGGCAACTCGTACCAGGCACTCGAGGACGGCACCGTCTACTCGTACCTGGTCAACGACCACTTCGTGCCCGGTAGGACCTACCCCGCGCTCCACCTGGGCGACCCGGACTCCGCGATCCCGTGGCCGATCCCGCTCGACTCCGCCGAGGTCGAGATCTCGGCCAAGGACCAGGCCAACCCGCTGTTGCCCGACGTCACGCCCCTGGCACCGAAGAGGACACTGATCACCGGCTGCAACGGCCAGCTCGGCCAGGCCCTCGCCCCGCTCTTCCCGGGCGCGACGCTGGTCGATCTCGACGAGCTCGACCTCACCGACGACGCCGCCCTCGCGGCGTGGCCGTGGGAGGAGTACGCGCTGATCCTCAACGCGGCGGCCTACACCGCCGTCGACAAGGCGGAGACACCCGAGGGGCGCCCGGTCGCCTGGGCGGCCAACGCGGCCGCGCCCGCCACCCTGGCGCGGATCGCGGCGGAGCGGGGCATCACCCTGGTCCACTACTCGACCGACTACGTCTTCGACGGCTCACCGGTCGAGGGCGGGCACCGCGAGGACGAGCCGTTCGCGCCGCTCGGCGTCTACGGCCAGACCAAGGCCGCCGGCGACCTCGCCGTGGCGGGAGCCCCCCGCCACTACATCCTGCGGACCTCCTGGGTGATCGGCGAGGGCCACAACTTCGTGCGCACCATGGCCCGCCTGGCGGCCGACGGGGTCGACCCGGCCGTGGTGTCGGACCAGGTGGGCCGGCTCACCTTCACGGCCGAGCTCGCCCGCGCGAGCGCGCACCTCGTGGCGAGCGGCGCGCCGTACGGCACCTACAACGTCACCAACAGCGGCACCCCGCGCTCCTGGGCCGACTACGCCCGCCGGGTCTTCGAGCTCACCGGCCACGACCCCGCCCGGGTCAGCACGGTGACCACCGAGGAGTACGCCGCCGGCAAGGACGTCTCCCCCCGCCCGCTGCACAGCACCCTCGCGCTCGACAAGCTGGCCGGCACCGGGTTCGTCAGCACCGACGCGGACGAGGCGCTGGCGGCGTACCTCGGGCGCTGACCCCGCTTGTAACTAAGGGTTACAGCGCGCAAATCGCTGCAACAACGCCCGGGTAGTAGCCACAGCGCCCGGGTAGTCGCGCCTGCCGCCGGGGCGTCGCGCCTGCCGCCGGGGCGTCGCGCCGGCGGCAGGGGCCTCGCGCCGGCCGGCCGACCGCCGGCGTGCCTCACGGGCATCCGGCGGGTCGGGCCCAACAGCGGCCCACGCCTCGCCGTCGCGACACACCTACCCGGGCGCTGTGGCTACTACCAGGGTGCTCTGGTCGCGAAAATCGTGCGGTAACCCTTAGAGATCGCGCGGATAGGTGCGTGTCGGTGACGCAGGACAGGCACGAGCCTCGGTAACAGAAGGGGTGTCTGACGCCACCTTCTCCCCGAGGTACTCGTGCCTGCGCTGCCATCTTCTGTCATCGACCCGCTGTGGGACCAGTTCGCCGCGCTGATCCCTGAACACCACGTGAGCCACCCGCTGGGCTGCCACCGGCCACGGATCGACGATCGGGTCGTGTTCGACAAGCTGATCCAGGTCCTGGTTCTCGGCGCGGGATACGCCAAGATCGCCGACTCCACGTGCTCGGCAACCACGCTGCGCGCACGCCGCGACGAGTGGATCGACGCCGGGATCTTCGCCCAACTCGAACAGATCGTGCTCGAGTCCTACGACCGGATCGTCGGACTCGACCTGCACGAGATCACCGTCGACGGATGCCTGGTCAAGGCTCCCTGCGGCGGACAGGCAGCGGGCAGATCCCCCGTGGATCGCGGGAAACTGGGCACCAAACGCTCCCTGCTCACCGACGGCAACGGCATCCCACTGGGCTGCGTGGTCGCCCCCGGCAACCGACACGACTCACCATTCCTACGCCCCACCCTGGAGCACCTGGGCCGGTTCGAAGTCCGCTTCGGTGTTGGACTGCCCGAGAACATCACGGTCCACCTCGACGCCGGCTACGACAGCGCAACCACCCGCGACCTGCTCGACGAGTTCGGCTGTCACAGCGTGATCTCTCAGAAGGGACACCCCCTCCAAGCCGGCCGCCGATGGGTCATCGAACGCACCAACGCCTGGCACAACCGCGGCTTCAAGAAGCTCGCCATCTGCACCGAACGCCGTACCCGCGTCATCGAGGCCTACATCGCCCTGGCCAACGCGGTCATCGTGCTCCGCCGACTCCTCGCCGCAGCCTGGTACACCCACCGCTGGGCACACCGCCCCGAACGCCGACCGTGACCTATCCGCGCGATCTCTTAGTTACAAGCGCGGGGTCAGCCCCGCGGGCTGTGGATGAGCGCCATCGCCTCGGCGCGGGTGGCGGCGTCCTTGAGCATCGTCCCGCGCACGGCGGAGGTGATGGTGCGGGCGCCGGCCTTGCGCACGCCGCGCATGGTCATGCACAGGTGCTCGGCCTCGATCACCACGATCACGCCCCGGGCGTCGAGCAGCTCCATCATCGAGTCCGCGACCTGCGTGGTCAGTCGCTCCTGGACCTGCGGTCGCTTGGCGTAGACGTCGACCAGCCGGGCCAGCTTGGACAGGCCGGTGATCTTGCCGGACTCGGCCGGGATGTAGCCGACGTGCGCGACCCCGGTGAACGGCACCAGGTGGTGCTCGCACATCGACCACAGCTCGATGTCGCGCACCAGCACCATCTCGTCGTGGCCGAGGTCGAAGGCGGTGGTGAGGACGTCCTCCGGCGCCGTCCGCAGGCCGGCGGTGAGCTCGGCGTACGCGCGGGCGACGCGGGCGGGGGTGTCGCGCAGGCCCTCGCGCTCGGGGTCCTCGCCGATGGCGGCGAGGAGCTCCCGGACGGCCGCCTCCGCCCGTTCGTGGTCGAACGGCGGCACGTCCTGCGGCCCGCGATCGGGCGCGCTGATCGGGTCGGTCACCGCGGTCCCCGTCGCCTCAGGTCCCCGTGGGCGGAGCCGGCGGCGTCGGGTCGCTCGGGGGTACGGCGGGCGGCCCGCCGTACACGTCGCCACCCGGTCCCGGCGGGGTCAGGATCTGACCGCCCTCGCCCTCCGGCTCGGGCGCCGAGCCGTTCTGCTCGGCCCGACGCCGGATCTCCTCGGGGATCTCCACCGGCGGGATCGTCGACGGCACGCGGGTCGGCGATCCGGTCCAGGCCGGGCGCTCCGGGCGCAGGCGCAGCGCGGTGAAGATCTCGGCCACCTGCTCCTTGTCGAGGGTCTCCTTGTCGAGCAGCGCGAGCACGAGCGCGTCGAGCACGTCGCGGTTCTCGACCAGGATGTCGAAGGCCTCCTGGTGGGCGGCGGCGAGGAAGTTCTTGGTCTCCTCGTCGACGATCGCGGCGACGTCCTCGGAGTAGTTGCGCGAGTGGCCGAGGTCGCGGCCCAGGAACGGCTCCGAGTTCGACTCGCCGAGCTTGATCGCGCCCAGGCGCTCGGTCATGCCGTACTGCGTGACCATCGCGCGGGCCAGGGACGTTGCCTTCTCGATGTCGTTGCCCGCGCCGGTCGTCGGGTCGTGGAAGATGAGCTCCTCCGCGGCCCGGCCGCCCAGCATGTAGGCCAGCTTGTCGAGCATCTCGCTGCGGGTCTGGGAGTACTTGTCCTCGTCGGGCAGGACCATGGTGTAGCCCAGGGCCCGGCCGCGCGGCAGGATCGTGATCTTGTGGACCGGGTCGGTGCCCGGCAGCGCCGCCGCGACGAGGGCGTGGCCGCCCTCGTGGTAGGCGGTGATCAGCTTCTCCTTCTCGGTCATCAGGCGGGTACGACGCTGGGGGCCCGCGATCACGCGGTCGATCGCCTCGTCGAGCATCGCGGCGGTGATGACCTTCTGGTTGCTGCGCGCGGTGAGCAGCGCGGCCTCGTTGAGCACGTTGGCGAGGTCGGCGCCGGAGAAGCCGGGGGTGCGGCGCGCGGTCGACATCAGGTCGACGTCGCCACCGAGCGGCTTGCCCCGGGAGTGGACCTCGAGGATCCGCTTGCGGCCGGCCAGGTCGGGCGCGTCGACCTGGATCTGGCGGTCGAAGCGGCCCGGGCGCAGCAGCGCCGGGTCGAGGACGTCGGGCCGGTTGGTCGCCGCGATCAGGATCACGCCGCCGCGCACGTCGAATCCGTCCATCTCGACGAGCAGCTGGTTGAGCGTCTGCTCGCGCTCGTCGTGACCGCCGCCCATGCCGGCGCCGCGGTGGCGGCCGACGGCGTCGATCTCGTCGATGAAGACGATCGCGGGGGCGTTCTCCTTGGCCTGCTCGAACAGGTCGCGGACCCGCGAGGCGCCGACGCCGACGAACATCTCGACGAAGTCCGAGCCGGAGATCGAGTAGAAGGGGACGCCCGCCTCGCCGGCGACGGCGCGCGCGAGCAGGGTCTTGCCGGTGCCGGGCGGGCCGTAGAGCAGCACACCCTTGGGGATCTTGGCGCCGACGGCCTGGAACTTCGCCGGCTCCTGGAGGAACTCCTTGATCTCGCCGAGCTCCTCGATCGCCTCGTCGCAGCCGGCGACGTCGGCGAAGGTGGTCTTCGGCATGTCCTTGCTGATCATCTTGGCCTTGGACTTGCCGAACTGCATGACGCCCCGGCCGCCGCCCTGGACGTTGTTCATCAAGAAGATGAACAGCAGGATGATCAGCGCGAAGGGCAGCAGCGTGGCCAGGATCGACCCGAGCAGGCTGGGCTTGGGGTTCTTCGAGTTGGCCTTGTCGATGGTGCCCTTGGCGACCTGTTCGTCGACTTGCGCGAGCAGGGTCTCCTGCTGGCCGTCGATGTAGTAGGACATCACCTTGTCGCCGGACTCGCGGGTGCCCTTGTCGAGGGTGGCCTCGATGGCCTGGTCACCGTCGATGAAGGTGATCTCCTCGACCTGCCCCTTCTCGATGTACGTCGACATCTGCGAGGTGGGGACCTCGTCGTACCCGCCGCCGGGGGCGAGGAACTCGAGAGCGAGGACGACGGCGAGGACCGCCACCACGATCCAGAGCCACGGCCCCCTGAAAACGCGCTTCACAGACTTAACTCGCTCCCCATATTCACGACAGGATCAGACGACGGTACACGCCGCCGACGGCTCCTATTCTGACTGGTCCCTGGTTGGGCGCGAGCGGGACGGCCCCCGCGGGACCCGTTCGGGCCGGCGGCGCGGCGGGCGGGCGGTGTTCCGGGGAGTCGTTCCGCATTCTCGCCGCCGGAGACGCGCAGGCTGCGTTTTTAGGAGTAGACCGAGGGCGCGAGGGTGCCGATGTCGCGCAGGTTGCGGTAGCGCTCGCGGTAGTCGAGGCCGTAGCCGACGACGAACTCGTTGGGGATGTCCCAGCCGACGTACTTCGCCTTCACCGGCATCTGCAGCGCCTCGGGCTTGCGCAGCAGGGTCGCGATCTCGACGCTCGCCGGGCCGCGGGAGCCGAGGTTGGAGGTCAGCCACGACAGGGTCAGGCCGGTGTCGATGATCTCGTCGACGATCAGGACATGGCGGCCGGTGATGTCGGCGTCGAGGTCCTTGAGGATCCGCACCACGCCGGACGACTTGGTGCCGGAGCCGTACGACGACACCGCCATCCAGTCCATCTCGACGTGGCTGCCCAGCGCCCGGGCGAGGTCGGCCATGATCATGACCGCGCCACGCAGGACGCCCACCAGGACGAGGTCCTTGCCCTGGTAGTCGCGCTCGATCTCGGCCGCAAGCTCCTTGACCCGATCCTGGATCTGGGCCTCGGTGAAGAGCACCTCGACCAGGTCGTCCGCGACGTCGCTTGCGTGCATGGGCGTCAGCCTGCCACAGGCGTGGTCCGGAACCGGAGGTGGGCGCGGTCGCGGTATGCCGTGACGTGGCCCGGCAGCTGCACCTCCCCGCGGATCCCCCCGGCGGCCAGCTCCGCGAGCGCCGTCACATGCACGTGGAACAGCTCGGCGTCGAGCGCGCCGGCGTCGAGCGCGGCCAGCCGGAGCACCCGGGTCGCGATCGCGCGGGGCTGCGCGTCCAGCTCGGCCAGCGGGACCTCCGCGGGCGACGTCACTCGATCCGCGGGGTCCGGCCCAGCGGACGCCTGACGTTGCGCGCGGATCCGGTCGTAGAGCGACGCGGCGAGGGCGTCCAACGCCTCGACGTCGGCGCGGACCTGGTCCGCCGTGCGGGCGAGCGTCGCCGCGACGCCCGGGCCGAGCTCCTCCTCCAGGACCGGCAGCACCCGCTGCCGCACCCGGACCCGGGCGAAGCCCGGATCGCTGTTGTGGGGGTCGTCCCAGAACGCGATGCCGTCGGCCAGGCAGGCGGCGACCGTGTCCGCGCGGGCGACGTCGAGCAGGGGCCGCCGGTAGTGGTCGAAGCCGCGGCGCATGCCCGCGAGGCTGCGGCCGCCGGACCCGCGCGCCAGGCCGAGCAGCACCGTCTCGGCCTGGTCGTCGCGGGTGTGGCCGAGCAGGACGACGGCCGCGCCGGCGTGGGTGCGCAGCTGCTCCAGCACGGCGTACCGGGCGCGACGGGCGGCCGCCTCGACTCCCAGCCCGGCCGGCTCGACCCGGACCCGGGCGGTCGCGGTCTCGTCGGCGCCCAGCTCCGCCATCTGGGCGACCACCCGGCCGGCGTGCTCGGCGGAGCCCTCCTGCAGGCCGTGGTCGACGGTCGCGCCGATCACCCGCAGACCGGCCTTGTGCCCCTCGAAGACCGTGGCGGCCAGCAGGGCGAGCGAGTCCGCTCCACCCGAGCACGCCACCAGCGCCGTGGCTCCGGGATCGAGGTCCGCCAGCGACCGGCGTACGCCCTGTCGGACGGAGGCGATCGCGGGATGGAGGCCCATCAGGCCAGGACGCGCTTGACCCAGCCGTCGGGGTCGCTCAGCTCGGCCTTGCTCGGCAGGTTCTCCGGGCCGGCCCACACGGCGTTGAACTCGTCCATGCCGACCTTGTCGACGACCGCGCGGACGAAGTGGGCGCCGTCGCGGTACTGCGCCATCTTCGCCTCGAGCCCGAGCAGGCGTCGCAGCAGCCGGTCGAGGGCGCCGACGCCCTGGCGACGCTTCGTGAACCTCCGGCGGATCTGGGCGACGCTGGGGATCACGGACGGACCCACGTCGTCCATCACGACGTCGGCGTGACCCTCCAACAGCGACATCATCCCGGTGACCCGGTCGATGACGGCCAGCTGCTCCGGGCTGCTGAACATCTCGACGATGCTGCCCCCGTTGCGACCGGCCTTGATCGCCTCGACGACCCGCTCCAGGCCGTCGTCGAGGAGGCTGGACGGCTCCACGGTGTCGCTGATGGCACGGATCTCGGAGAACAGGTGCTCGCGCATCCACGGCACCGCGGTGAACTGGACCCGGTGCGTCTCCTCGTGCAGGCACACCCACAGCCGGAAGTCGTGGGGGTCGACATCGAGCTCGCGCTCGACGTGGACGATATTGGGGGCGACCAGCAGCAGCCGGCCGTACGGCTCGTGGAACGGGTCGAACTGACCGAGCACCTTGCCCGCCAGGAACCCCAGCAGTCCCCCGACCTCGGCGCCGGTGACCTTCGCGCCGACCTTGAGGCCGATCCCGCTGGGCGGCTTGCTCGCCGCGAGCTTCTCGATCATCGGTCGGGTCGCCACCGCGAAGCCCTCCGCGTTGGCCTGGACCCAGCCCGGCCGGTCGACGACGAGGATCGGCGCGGTGCCCTCCGGCGCGTCGAGGCCCGTGAACTCCCGGACCAGGCCCGTCGAGCGGTGCGCTCCCGCCCGGAGCTCGGCGACGGCCTCGTCGGCCTCGGCACGACTCACCACGGGCCCGTCGCCCGCGAGCCGGGACCCGAGCGACACGGCGAGGCCCCAGTCGATCATCGGAGGCAGGTGCGCGGCGGGTGCGGTCATGTCGGAAGCCTAGGCCGTCGGCCCCAGCCAGGGCCCAGGCTCCGGCTCCTCGCGCGGGTCAGCAGAGGCAGGCCCCGAGACCGGCGGCGGCGTTGTCCATCGCGACGCGCGCGGGGAGGCCCTTGACCTTCTTGACCCGGTCGGCCATGAGCGCGAAGGCCATCAGGTGGCCGTGGGCGTCGACGGCGATGCCCGCGAGCGTCGTCACGCCGGTGAGGGTGCCGGTCTTGGCGCGGACCCGGCCGCGGCCGGCGGCGGGACCGAGGTCCATGCGGTCGGTGAGGGAGCCGGTGTAGCCGGCCACGGGGAGCGCGGTCAGCAGCGGTCGCAGCTGGGGGTGGTCGGCCGAGGCGGCGAGTCGCAGCACGTCGACGAGTACGCCGGGCGCGAGCCGGTTGTCGCGGGAGAGGCCGCTGCCGTCGTACAGCACCGAACCCCGCAGGTCGATGCCGTTGGCGACCAGAGCCCGCTCGACGGCGCGCTGGCCGCCGGCGAAGGAGCCGTCGCCCTGGTCGGCGATCCCGGCGTGGCGCAGCAGCACCTCGGCGGCGGCGTTGTCGCTGACCTCGATCAGCCGCTGCACGATCTGCGCGACCGTCGGGCTGGTGACCCGGCCGACCTCGGTGCCGCCGGCAGGCGCGGCACCGCGGGTCGGGCCGCCGGTCACGGTGACGCCGCGGCGGGCGAGGGCCTGCGCGAAGGCCGTCGCCGCCTCCAGCGCGGGGTCCGCGACGGCGCCCCGGCCGGGCAGCGCACGCCCCTCGTCGACCCACAGCGCGCTCACCGGGTTCACCTCGTCGGGGATGTACTCCGGCTTCCAGCTCGGATGCACGGACGGACCGGAGAACAGCCCGTCGTCGAACCCGAGCTCGACGGTCGTGACGCCGGACCGCCGCAGGGCGCGGGCCGTGCGCTTCGCGAGGGTGCGGACGTCGGCGCGCGCGGGGTCGTACGTCGCCCCGCCGGCCGGCCGGCCCGGCGAGCGGGCCAGCAGCGGGTCGCCGCCGCCGACGAGCACCAGCCGCGGCGTCGTACCGGACGTGTCGAGGACGGTGGTCGTCGCGAAGGTGCGCTCCGGGCCGAGGAGGAACAGGGCCGCGGCCGCGGTGACGACCTTCGTGGTCGACGCGGGGATCGCCACGCCGGCGCCCTCGGCGGCCTCGTAGGTCAGGCCGGTCCCCTCCAGCGGGCCGACGGCGGCGATCACGTGGCGACCGAGGTCGGGCGAGTCGAGCGGCGCCAGCGCCTGCCGCACGGCGGCCGGGTCGAGCGCGGCCGCCCCGTCGGCGGCGGGTGCGAGCGCGGCGGGGACGACGACCGGCGGGATGTCGACGGTCGATGGCGGGGCGACGGCGGCCGGGTCCGGCGTACCCGCGTCGGCGCGCAGCTCATCCCACCACCGCTCGGCCCAGCCGGTCTGCCAGGCGACGCCCGCGCCGGCCAGCAGCGCGAGCACCAGCACGCCGACGAGCATCCGCCGGACCCGCCCGGCGCCCCGCTCCCGGTCCCTCTTGCCCACGGTTCTCCTCCCCGACTGCGCGTTCCGGGACATTGTGCGGGACAATGACGCGTACATCGGCGCCGGGCTCGCTCGAGGGCTCCCGCGAGGACGTCCGCGCCAGACCCTTTCCGGGCCGAGATCGTGTGGAGGAAGCCAGTGCTGGAGTTCGACGTCCTCGTGGAGATCCCCAAGGGGAGCCGCAACAAGTACGAGGTCGACCACGAGAGCGGGCGGATGCGTCTGGACCGCTTCCTCTTCACCTCGACGATGTACCCCGCCGACTACGGCTACATCGAGGACACGCTCGGCCAGGACGGCGACCCGCTCGACGCGCTCGTGCTGCTCCAGGAGCCGACCTTCCCCGGCTGCCTGATCAAGTGCCGCGCGATCGGCATGTTCCGGATGACCGACGAGGCCGGCGGCGACGACAAGGTCCTCTGCGTGCCCGCGGGCGACCCCCGCATGGAGCACCTGCGCGACATCAACCACGTGCCGAACTTCGACCGTCTCGAGATCCAGCACTTCTTCGAGGTCTACAAGGACCTCGAGCCGGGCAAGTCCGTCGAGGGCGCCGACTGGGTCGGTCGCACCGAGGCCGAGGCCGAGATCGCCGCGTCCTTCGAGCGGTTCAAGACCTCGGGTCACTGACCTCGACGCTCATGTAACTAAGTGTTACAGCACGAAAACCGGCGCAACAGCACCCGGGTAGTAGCAATAACACGTAGTTACAAGCGAATCAGCAGCGCGCCGAACACGCCGGAACGGCGCTCCGCTGCCGCACTCACCCCCGCGTCAGCCGCGCTTGACCCCGCGGAAGTAGGCGATCGCGCCACTGCGCTCGATCACCAGGTCGGCGACGCCCTCGCCGGCGAACCAGCTCTCGAGGTCGGCGCTCGTGCAGCCGGGGCCGAGCAGCCCGGCGACCCGGCCGGCCTGACGCAGCGGCTCGAAGCGCAGGCCGGTGTCGTTGAGGAGGGCGCTCCCGGTGAGGACGCCGCCCGGGCGCAGCACCCGGGACATCTCCACGACCGCGCGGTGCGGGTCGGGGAAGCAGTGCAGGCCGGTGAAGGTCACGACGAGGTCGAACGAGGCGTCCTCGAACGGCAGGTCACCGACGTCGGCGATCCGCGGCACGACCTGATCGGCGACGCCGCGCCGCTCGGCCACCCGCAGGGTGCGATCCAGCATGGTCCGCGCGATGTCGCCGGCGACGTACTCGACGCCCTGGCCGCGGCGCAGGCCGCGCAGCGCCACACCGCCCCCGCAGGGGATGTCGAGGATCCGGGCGCCGGCGGGCTGCCGGCCGATCTCGTCGGCGGCGCGGTAGAGCAGGCGCAGGTCGCTGTTGACGCCGAGCCGCCACAGCGCGCCTCCCGCGGTCGGGTGCTCGACGGTCCAGTCGTAGAACGAGGCCCACAGCGGGTCGTCGGACCACCCACCGAGTCCGGGCACGTGGGCCAGGGCGGCACGGATCATGCGCCTTCTCCGATGAGTGCGGGGGCGCGCAGCAGGGCCTCCGGTACGGCGAACGCGTCGACGAGCTCGCGCGCGATCGGGCGCACCCGGCGACACAGGTCGGCGACCTCGCTGGTGATGGCCTTGGAGCGCTGGGTGTTGAGTCGGCCGTGCTCGATGAACCAGCCGCGGTCGGCCTCGATGCCGGACAGCGCGTGCAGGTCGCACAGGAGGTTGAGGACCAGCTTGAGGTCGCCGCTGTCGTCGGGCAGCTCCGCGACCTTCGCCACGAACGCCTCCAGCACCAACCGCTCCACGTGCGCGCGGGCCGCGGCGATGACGTGGTCCTGCACCCGGGAGAAGACCTCGCCCGGGCTCATGCCGGAGTCGACACCGTGCTTGAGCCGGCGCGCGACGCCGCCGATCAGGTGCTCCTCGCGGAAGCGGTACATCGCCAGGTGGTAGTTGGGGTCGCGCAGGCCGCTGTCGGTGTGCCAGTCGTCCCGTCCGCCCGGCAGCGCGTCCCGGATCTGCTCGAAGAGCCGGTGCACCCGGGTCCGCTCCAGCACCGTGTCGACCGCGAGACCGGCGACGAAGCGCACCATCCCGAGCTGGTCGAGGTCGGAGAAGTCGCTCGCGTAGTCGGTCAGCAGTCCCTTCCCGACCAGCTGGAGCAACACGTGGTTGTCGCCCTCGAAGGTCGTGAACACGTCCGTGTCGGCCTTGAGCGCGGCGAACCGGTTGACCGCGAGGTAGCCGGCGCCGCCGCACGCCTCACGACACTCCTGGATCGTGTCGGTCGCGTGCCAGGTCGTCAGCGCCTTGGTGCCGGCCGCCCGGGACTCCAGCAGCCGCCGGGTCTCCTCGTCGGTGCGGACGCCCGAGAACACGTCGTGCAGCTCCCCGGCCAGCACCTCCTGGGCGAAGTGGAGCGCGTAGGTCCGCGCCAACCGCGGGAACAGCCGCCGCTGGTGCAGTCCGTAGTCGAGCAGCAGCTGCTCCGCGCCGCCGTCGTCGGTGCCGGTCTCGAACTGCCGGCGCCGCAGGCCGTAGCGCACCGCGATGGTCAGGGCGGTCTTCGCCGTGCTCACGCCCGCCGCACCGACCGAGACGCGTCCTTGGACCAGGGTGCCGAGCATCGTGAAGAACCGACGGCCCGGGCTCTCGATGTCACTGACGTAGGTGCCGTCCTCGGTGACGTCCGCGAACCGGTTGAGGAGCGCCTCGCGCGGCACCCGGACGCCGTCGAACCAGATCCGGCCGTTGTCGACGCCGTTGAGGCCCATCTTGGGACCGTCGTCCTCGATCCGGACGCCGGGCAGGGTCGCGCCGTTCTCGTCGCGCAGGGGTACGACGAGCGCGTGCACGCCGTGCCGTTCGCCGGCCACCTCCAGCTGGGCGAACACGACGGCCACCCGCGCGTGGGCGGCGGCGTTGCCGATGTAGTCCTTGCCCGCCTCGGGCGTCGGCGTCGTGAGGACGAAGGTGCCCGTCTCCGGGTCGTAGGTGGCGACGGTGCCGAGCGCCTGGACGTTGCTGCCGTGGCCGGTCTCGGTCATCGCGAAGCAGCCGAGCAGGCGACCACTCACCACGTCGGCCAGGTAGGCGTCGTGGTGGCGCTCGGTGCCGAGCTGCAGGATCGCGCCGCCGAACAGGCCGAACTGCACCCCCACCTTGACGAGCACCGACAGGTCGCCGTACGCGAGGGTTTCGAAGGCGGCGATCGAGGCGCCGATGTCGCCCCCGCCGCCGTACTCCTTCGGGAAGCCCATCGCCGCCGCCCCGGTGCCGGCCATCTCCAGCACCACCTCCAGGACCCGCTCGCGGAACTCCGCCCGCGGCATCGTCTCGGCGTCCTCGAGGACGGCCGCGTACGCCGGCAGCAGCTCGCGCACGGTGCGGCGGACGTCGGCGTACCTCCCGTCGAGCAGCGCCGTCAGCGCGGCGACGTCGACGCTCAGCTCGGGGGGCGCGGTCGCGGTGGACTCCTCGGCCATGAGGCGAACCTAGTGGATCGGCGGAAGGCCGGTCAGGGCCGCGCGTAGAAGTCCGGGGTGCGCCAGTAGTCGATCGACTCCTCGCTCACCGGGCGACCGGTGCGCGGGGCGTGGATGATCCGGCCGTCCCCGGCGTAGAGCGCGACGTGGAAGATCTCGCCCGGGCCGCCGTCGGACCAGAACACCAGGTCGCCGGGCCGGAGCTCGTCGCGACCGATCGGCGTGGACTGCTCGTACTGCGCGACGGAGTAGTGCGGCAGCGTCTTCCCGCCCGTCGCCCACGCCTGTGCGACGAGGCCGGAGCAGTCCCACGCGCCCGGGCCCGCGGCACCCCAGCGGTAGGGCTCGCCGAGCTGGGCGCGGGCGAAGGCGATGGCCGCCGAGGCGCCGCCTCCGGGGGCGGGCGCGGGAGTCGCCGGGGCATCGTCCTCGGGCCCGGTGACGCTCTTCGCGTGCTCGGCGTCGTGGGCGGCGTGGGCTTCCTGGGCGGCCTGGGCCGCGGCCGCTGCCTGCGCGGCCGCCTCGGCGTCGACTGCAGCCTGGTGGGCGCGCGCCACGGCGACGCTGACCCCCTGGAGCCGGGCCAGCCGCCGCACCAGTCGGGTACGACGCGCCTCGATCCGCTGTGTGATCGCGGCCGCGTCGCCCGCGGCGGCCCGGGCGGCGTCGCGGGCCGCCCGCGCGGCGGCGAGGGCCTCGTCGGCCTCCGCGGACGCGGTGGTGGCGGTCTCGGCCGCGGTCGCCGCGGCATCGGCCGCCGCGACGTACGCGGCCCGGCGCTGGTCGAAGAGCGCCGCGATGTGGTCGCTGGCCGCCGACTCCTCGAGCAGGGTGTCGATGCCCTGGGCGTCGACGATCGCCTCCACCATCGACAGCTCCAGCCCCATGCCCTGCGCGGTGATGACCGCGTCGCGGAAGGCCGCCTTGTGCTCGGCCAGGGTCTGGCTCGCCGCGGCGGCGTCCGCCACGGCCTGGCGCGCGGTGGCGCGCGCGGTGCGGGCGGTCCAGCGGGCCCCGTTCCACGCCTCGGTCGCCTTCGCGGCGCGGACGGTCGCGGCGTCGAGTCGCGCCGCGGCCTCGGTGAGCCGCTGCCGGATCGCGGCCACATCCCCCTCCGCGGCGCCGGCCCGCTCCTGGGCCGCCTGCACGTCGGCGGCGGTCGGGGCGCTCGGCACGGCCGGGGCGGCCGGGTCGGCGGGCGGATCCGCCTGAGCCCCGGGGATACAGACCACCGCCGTCACGACGAGGGCGAGCAGTCCGGAACCGAGGCTGGGAGAACGCACTTGCGTCACCGTAGTGCGCTTTCGTCACATGCGAAACAGAAATCTCAAAAATCTCACTGGCCACCGGCGTGTCGTCTTGACGAACTACATCGTTGTCATTCGCGCCAGGTTGCCTGCCGCCTGGGGAAAACTGCCCGACCGGGACGACAAAACTCACGCTGGGACGAGGAAGTTTCCTCGTCCCAGCGTGAGTTTCACCGGCCGGCCGGTGAAACTCATTTCGCGCCCGACCTCAATCGACGTCGACAGGAACCTTCGACGTGGTCGTCGTGGGATGCGAGTGCAGATGCCGGTCGAACTTCTGCCCGCTGGCGATGCCGCCGACGTAGAAGGCGACGATCGCGATGGCGATGCCGGCGAGGTCGTCGGCGACGTAGTGCCAGCCGAAGTACAGCGTGGCGATCACGGTGAGACCGAAGTTGACCCAGAAGATCCACTTCAGCACCTTCGAGTGGAGCGTGTACTGCACCATCAGCGCGATGAGCAGCGTGATCGCGGTGTGCAGGCTGGCGAAGCCGGCGATCGAGTTCACCGACTGCGTGGCGCCGCCGTAGAGCACGTTGCCGCGTGCGTTGACGATGCTGTCCATCAGGTCCGTCGTGCCGGTGTGCGCGAGCGAGGTGTACTCCGGCCAGAACGCGATGCCCGGGCCGAGGGTCGGCAGCAGGTAGTAGGACAGCGTGCCGAGCGACCAGGCCAGGCACTGGGAGGTCACGAACCAGTAGCCGAAGGAGAGGTTGCGCGACCACACCAGCCAGGCGGTCAGGCCGAGCGGCACCAGCGGCAGGAACATCAGGTAGATCGGAGAGAGCACGTGGGCCGTGAGGCTGGTGCCGAAGACCGCGTGCAGCACGTCGCTGGGGTCGTGGCCGAAGAACATGACCCGGTCCATGATGTGCAGCTCGCGGTCGTAGGACAGCGCCTTGACCACCCCGGGCTCGGCGTCGGGGTCCGAGCGCACGAAGGGCAGGAACGACTTGAGGTTCCGGTAGCTGACGTAGGTCAGGTAGAAGCTGATGACGCCGATCGCGACCAGCGTCGCGCGCTCCTTGGTCCAGTGCGTCTTCAGCCGCTCCCGCACGACCGGGACCACCCGGCTGGGCCGGCCGTGCGCCTTCCACAGCGCCAGCGGCAGCAGGTCGAGCAGCAGGGCGCCGAAGAGGAGCAGCGGGAGCCGGATGTAGGACGGTCCGAGGAAGCTCCCCTCAGGATCGAGGAGCCGGCGATCGAGCTTCCACGCGGTGAAGACAGCGAGGCCCAGCATGAGCGCGGCCGTGCCGATGAGGAGGGTGTAGGCGCGGCGATACACCCGACGGATCCTACGGTGCGCCACCAGCGGGGTTCGTGGCACCGCCCGTCAGGACGGCGATCGCGTGCCGTTCGACACGTACGACGACGCGCCGGCCGGGCTGCGTGACCCACCCCGGCGCACCGACGGCGTCCAGCTCGCCCACGCCCTCGACGGCGACCACGAGCCGGCCGGCGTCGGGGGCCGGGCGGAAGCTGCGGACGACGGCCGGGATCCCGCTCCCGCCCTCGCTCGGGTCCGGACCGGCCCACACCGCGGTGGGCCGCAGCGCCACCGCGCCCGCGGTGGACGGCAGTCCGGCACGGCGCAGCAGGGTGGCCGCGGCCTCGCCCTCGAGCACCCGGCCGTAGCCGAGGAAGAGGGCGGTGTCGGCGTCGGCCGGGTGCGCCCAGACGTCACCGGTCGCGCCCTCCTGGACGATGCGGCCGTCCCGCATCACGGCCAGCCGGTCGGCCACCGCGAAGGCCTCGTCCTGGTCGTGGGTGACCAGCAGCGCCGTCGTACCGGACGCGACGAGGATCCGGCGCAGGTCCGCGGCCAGGCGGCCGCGCAGGCCGGTGTCGAGGGCGCTGAGCGGCTCGTCGAGCAGCAGCAGCCGGGGGCGCGCCGCGAGCGAGCGGGCCAGCGCGACCCGCTGCCGCTCGCCGCCGGACAGCGTGCGCGGCAGGCGGTCGGCGTACCCGCCGAGGCCGACGAGGTCGAGCAGGTCGGCGACCTCGGTGCGGACGACGGACCGCGAGACGCCCTGCAGGCGGCGTGCGTACCCGACGTTGCGGGCCACGGTGAGATGGTCGAAGAGCTGGCCGTCCTGGAACATCAGCGCGAACCCGCGCCGGTGGGTGGGTGTGCCGGCGAGGTCGGCGCCGTCCCACGCGATCCGGCCCGCGGCGAGCGGCTCGAGACCGGCGACGGCGCGCAGCAGCGTCGACTTCCCGCAGCCCGACGGGCCGAGGACGGCGAGCACGGCGCCGTCCGCGACGCTCAGGTCGACGCGGTCGACGGCCGTGGCCCCGCCGAACGTGACGGTGACTCCCCGCAGGTCGAGCATCACCAGGCTCCTACTCCCGGCACACGCAGCCGTTCGACGACGAGGATGACACCGGCGGTGACGGCGGCGAGCACCACCGAGGCCGCCATCGCGGTGCCGTAGTTGAGGGCGCCGGGATGGCCGAGCAGACGGTAGATCACGACCGGCAGGGTCGGCTCCGCCGGACGCACGATGAACGAGGTGGCACCGAACTCCCCCAGCGAGACCGCGAAGGCGAAGCCCGCGGCGGCCAGCAGCGGCCGCCAGACGACGGCGAGGTCGACCGTCAGCAGGGTGCGCACCGGGCCGGCCCCGAGCGACGCGGCCGCCTGCCGCTGGCGGTCGTCGATGCCCGCGAGCACCGGCACCAGCACCCGGACCACCAACGGCAGCGCCACGAGCGCCTGGGCGATCGGCACCAGGACCGGGCTGGCCCGCAGGTCGAGCGGGGGCTGGTCGAGCGCGATGAGGAAGCCGAAGCCGAGCGTGACCGCCGAGACCCCCAGCGGCAGCATGAAGAGGCCGTCGAGCACCGCCCGGGCCCGCCGCCCCGCGCGGGTGCGGACGGTGCGCGTCACCACGAAGGCCACGATGAGGCCCAGTGACAGCGACATCCAGGTGGCGTCGAGCGCGATCCGGAGCGAGGCTGCCAGGGCGTCGGTGACCGAGACCTGGAGCAGGCCGTCGGCCGATCCGGCGAGCGCGCGGTAGTGCGCGAGCGTCCAGTGGCCGTCGCGGCGTACCGAGCCGACGACCAGCGCCAGCACCGGCAGCGCCACCAGTCCGAGCGTCATCAGGGTCACCGCCAGGGCCGGGGCGTCTCGCCACCGTGGCCGCGTCGGCGAGGCCGCGACCCGCCGCACGGTCGGGTCCGGTACGGCGCGCAGCCGGCCCACCACGACGAGCAGGACGACGACCGCCAGCATCTGCACGAGCGACAGCGCCGCCGCGGCGGGCAGGTCGAGGAGGTCGGCGGTGAGCAGGTAGATCTCCGTCTCCACCGACGAGTAGCGCACGCCGCCGAGGACGAGCACCACGCCGAACGCCGTCGCGCAGAACAGGAAGACCACGCTCGCCGCGGACACGATCGCGGGCCGCAGCGCCGGGAGGGTGACGGTGCGGAACACCTGGGTCGGTGTCGCCCCGAGCGCCGCGGCTGCCTCGGCCGGGCGCCGGTCCAGGCCCTCCCAGGCCGCGCCCACGGTCCGGATCACGACCGCCACGTTGAAGAAGACCAGCCCGATCAGGATCGCGGCCGGGGTGCCGTCGAGGCCGAGGAAGCCCAGCAGGCCGGCGTCCGCGATCAGCTCGCGCACCGCCAGGCCCACCACGACGGTGGGCAGCACGAAGGGCACCAGCAGCGCGGTGCGCACGAGCGCACGCCCGGGGAAGCGCAGCCGGTGCAGGACGTAGGCGGCCGGCAGACCGAGCAGCACGGCGATCGTCGTCGCGACGGTGCTCGTCCACACCGTGAACCACAGCACCCGCCCCGTCCGCGGTCGGCGCAGCACGTCGAGCACCGCGCCCGGGTCGAACGATCCGTCCGGCCACACGCCCCGCTGGAGCATCGCGCCGACGGGCAGCACGAAGAAGACGCCGACGACGGCGACCGGGACCGCGGCGAGCAGCCCCAGCCCCAGCCGCCCAGGGCGCACCTGGGAGATCATGCCCTGCTGCGCGCCGCCCGGCACGCACGCTGGCGGCGTTGCCGACGCTCGACAGACGCCCGGTATGCCCGCGCATCGAGGTCTGAACGAAGTGGCCTTTGCCATCGCACGCGCCGGACGACGCTCGCGACGGACAGCATCTCCCAGGCACGCCCCGCCATCATCGCGAGACGATCTCCGTCCACTCCTGCAGCCACGCCTGGCGCTGCGCCGCGATCTCGGCGGGCGCGACCTCCTCGGTCCGCTCGGGGCGCTTCGCGAAGGTCGACCAGTCAGCGGGGAGCTCGACGTCCGCGTCGACGGGGAAGACGTACATCGACTCCGGCAGCGCGGCCTGCACCTCGGGCGAGAGCAGCCAGTCGATCACCGCGTGGGCGCCGGCGGTCTCGGTCCCGTCACCGGCGAGCACGCCGGCGTACTCCACCTGCCGGAAGCAGCCGTCGAGCAGCGCGCTCGTCGTGGAGCCCTCCCCGGCCTCGTCGAGGGTGAAGGCGGGCGAGGAGTCGTAGGACACGACGATCGGCCGGTCGCCGCCGGAGAACGTGAAGTCGGTGTAGTAGGCATCCGACCAGCCCTTGACGACCTTGGCGCCGTTGTCGACGAGCTTCGTCCAGTACGACGCCCAGTCGTCGCCGTACCGGCCGATGGTCGCGAGCAGGAAGGCCAGGCCGGGCGAGCTGGTGCTGGCGCCCGGGATCACGAACAGGTCCTTGTAGGCGGGCTTGGTGAGGTCGTCGAGCGTCGCCGGGGCGGGGACGCCCTTCGCCTCGAACCAGGCGTCGTCGACGTTGACGCACACGCTGCCGGTGTCGATCGGGGTGAGTGCGTCGTCCTCGTCGCCCGGGAGCTCGTAGGCATCGGCGCCCGCGGGCAGCGTCGGGGCGTACGACGCGAACACGCCCTCGTCGACCGCGCGGGTCGCGAAGGTGTTGTCGACGCCGAACACCACGTCGCCCACGGGGTTGCTCTTCGTGAGCACCAGCTCGTTGGTCAGCGCGCCGGCGTCCTCGAGCTTGCTGATCTTGAGGTCGTAGCCGGTGTCCTCCTCGAACGCCGCCACGAGCTCGTCGGGGATCGCGAACGACTCGTGGGTCACCAAGGTGACCGTGGTGGCCTCGGATCCGTCGCCGTCGCTCTCGCTGCCGATCAGCGAGCAGCCGCTCGCCAGGAGGGCGGAGGACGTGAGGGCCGCCAGGGCGAGGCGGCCGGTGCGCATGCGCGTACGCATCATCGGATGACTCCCTTCGCCGGTGCTAACCGGATCAGGTTCGGAGGGTCTGCGGCCCGCGCCGCACTCTCAGCACCCATGGGTGCTCCCCTGTCTGACGCCGCCAGTCTAGGCCGTCCCGGCGCGGCCCCGCGCACGGGGCACGGGCCGTCAGAGAGCGGTGTAGACGACGCCGTCCGGGTGATCCGTGGCTGAGGCCTGACCACGGGCCACCAGGAGGTCGAGGTGGGCCTTGGTCTCCATCGCGGCCATGCCCTGACTGAAGACGTCGAGCTCGCCCAAGGCCCGCTCGTGCCGGGTCCAGCCGAGGTCCCGGGCAACGACGAGCGAGGTGACGGCGCCACGCTCGGTGAGCGAGGCCAGGCACAGCGCGAGGCGATGCTCGTGGTGGGCGAGCAGCTCGTCGACACGGGCGTATGACGACGGCGCCACCGGGCCGTGCGCGGGCAGGATGCGCAGGTCGGGCAGCTCGCGGACCCGCGCAAGCGAGGCCATGAACTGGCCCAGCGGCTGGTCGGCGGGCGGCGCGGTGAAGCCGATCGACGGGGTGATCGTGGGCAGCACGTGGTCTCCGGCGAACAGGACCCCCTCGCGCTGGTCGGCGTACACGTAGTGGCCGGGGGTGTGGCCCGGGGTGTGCACGGCGTCGATCTGCCGGCGGCCGATGTCGAAGGTGCGGTCGCCGTCGAGCCAGACATCCGGGTAGGCCCAGTCGGCGGCGTCGGGGAGCGCGCCGTCGTGCCCCTGGCGCCACAGCTCGGCGACCTCCTCGGCGCCCGCGGAGCGCAGCATGTCGAGGAACGGGCTCTCGCCGAGGTCGGCCTCGGAGGCGCGGTGGAGCAGCTCGAGCGCGGGCTGCTCCTCGGCGCCGAGCACCACCTCGGCGCCGTACTCGTGGCCGAGGACGGTCGCGAGCGTGAAGTGGTCGCGGTGCACGTGGGTGACCAGGAACCGCTTGATGTCACCGAAGCCGGAGTCGATCGAGCGCAGGCTCTTGTCGAGCAGCTCGCGCGCGACCGGGATCGACCAGCCGCCGTCGATCAGCGTGAGACCGTCGTCGCCCTGCACGACGTACACGTTGATGGCCTTGAGCGCGTCCATCGGGAGGGGCAGCGGGATCCGCCAGATGCCCTCGGCGACCTGCCAGGCGCCTTCGTCCGACCAGTACCGACCGGAGTCGGGCGAGACGGCGTGGCCGGTGGCGATCCCTCCAGTGGTCATGATGGCACTCTAGGTGGCATTCACATCCGGTCGGAGATCGGGTAGCTGCAGGTCGAGGTTCGGCTCCTGGATCCCGCCGTCGACCTCGAGCATCTTGCCGGTCACGTACTTCCCGGCCGGCGAGGCCAGATAGACCACGGCGGCGGCGATGTCCTCGGCCTCGCCGATCCGGCCGAGCGGCGTCGCCTCCTCCAGCTGGGTCCTCATCTCCGGTACGCCGGCGACGAACTCCAGCGCGCTCGTCATCACCGAGCCGACGAAGACGCCGTTCACCCGGATCTCCGGGTTCAGGTCGGTGGCGGCGAGGCGGGACCAGTGTGCGAGTGCGGCCTTCGCGGTGCCGTAGGCCAGATAGCCGCGCCCGGCCAGGCGCCCCATCGCCGAGGAGATCGAGGTGATCGACTTCTGCCGGCCCTGTCCCGCCGAGGCCAGCATCAGCGGCACGGCGGCGCGGCTGAGCGCGTGCGCCGTGGCGACGTTGAAGTGGAACGCCTCCTCCAGGTAGGCGACGTCGGTGTCGAGGAAGGCGTTCGGGATGGTGCCGCCGACGTTGTTGACGACGACGTCGAGGCGACCGAACGTGTCGAAGGCCTGCTGCGCGAGGCCCGCGACCTCCTCGGTGTGCGCGAGGTTCGCGGGCACCACGAGGACACGGCGCCCGGCGTCCTCGATCCGCTGCGCCACCTCCTTCAGCTGCGCCTCCGTGCGCGAGGAGATGACCACGTCCGCACCGGCCTCGGCGAGGGCGATCGCGGTGGCGGCCCCGATCCCACGGCCGGCGCCGGTGACGACGGCGACGTGGTCGGTCAGCCGGAACCGGTCGAGGATGCTCATCGCGTCGTACCGGTGACGAGACCGCGGCCGGTGACGAGCGGCAGGTCGAGCGCGGTGACCAAGCCCGGCCTCGCCGCGACGACCGCCGGGATCGCGTTGATCAGCCGCTGGGCGGTGACGATCATGCCGGAGACGTTGTGGTCGCCGTGCTCGCCGTGATGGGTGAACTCGAGCCGCATGCACGGCTCGCCCGTGATCTCCACCCGGTAGCAGCCGTCGCCCTCGGCGGGCGTGGGCCAGTCGGGCTCGGCCGAGGCATCGGTGCGGGTGACGTGCTCCAGGGTGATCCGCGGCACGCCGTCGACGGTGCCGATGACCCGGAACAGCACCGAACCCATCGTGCCCTCCTCGATGTCGAGGGACACCGTGCTGACGGCACGCGGCGCGGGGCGGCGGGTGACCTCCTCGACCAGCGGCTCGTCGAGGGTGACGCCGAGCCCGGCGGCGATGACGCGGACGACCGGCCCCCAGGCCGTGGTCAGGATGCCGGGCTCCCAGAGCAGCGGCGTGGCGTCGAGCGGCTGCCCGAAGCCGAACAGGTCGCGCATCACGACGGGCTGGTAGTAGGTCGAGTAGTCGGCGATCTCGCTGACCTTGACGTGGTCGATGCGCTGGCTGAGGCTCGTGAGCACCAGCGGGAGCACGTCGTTGGCGAACCCCGGGTCGATCCCGTTGACATGCAGGCTGGCGTTGCCCTGGCGCCCGGCGTCGTCGATCTGGTCGATCATCTCCGCCGGCAGCGTGCCGTCGCGGTGCAGCAGGATCACCGGACCCGACGAGACCACGTTGACGCCGTCGCGGATCAGCTCGGTGAGGTCGGCGATCGACTCGAACACCCGGTCGTCGGTCATCGCGCCGTGCACGATGCAGTCCGGGCGGAGCGCGACCAGCTCGTCGCGGTCCGTGGTCGCCTTGATCCCCAGCTCGCGATCGAGACCGGCCAGCAGGCCGGCGTCCTGGCCGTGCTTCTCCGCCGTCGACGTCCACACGCCGACCAGCTCGAGGTCGGGGTGGGCGTCGACGCCGACGATCGCGTGGCGGCCGATCGTCCCCGTGGACCAGACGACGACGCGCAGCGGCTTCTCGGGGATGACCTGTGACATGCGGGTCAATGTAGAACGAGTTCTAGTTTTGGGGAAGGGGTGCGCGACAGTTTCACCGGCCGGCCGGTGAAACTCATGCTGGGACGAGGAAGCTTCCTCGTCCCAGCATGAGTTTCCTCGTCCCAGCTCGCGTTATGTCACCCCACCGAGCCGGTCGACGGCACGGGGATGACCTCGCCGGGCGCCCACTCGGGGCATCGGGTGCCCGAGTAGATCGTCGGCATGCACCGGTTGCAGTGGCTGCAGATGCCGCGACTCGCCGCGCCCGTCCGCAGCCGGTCGACCAGGTCGGGCTCGCGCAGCAGCGCGCGGCCCATCACGACGAAGTCGAAGCCGTCGGCCATCGCCTGGCGCATGGTGGCCAGCTCGTTGACGCCGCCGAGGAGCATCAGTGGCAGGCCGACCGCGGCGCGGATCTGCAGCGCCTTCTCGCGGAAGTACGCCTCCTCGAAGTCGTAGCGCTTGAGGAAGCCCCGGCCCATCGGGGTCCGCATCCCCCAGCGCACCAGCGGCGGCATGGTCGCGGCGAACTCCGCGACGGGCGCGCCTCCGCGGAAGAGGTACATCGGGTTCATCAGGGACGAGCCGCCCGACAGCTGCAGCGCGTCCAGATGGCCGTCGGCCTCCAGCAGCTGGGCGAGCTCGATGCTCGTCGCGGTCGTCACGCCTCCGGCGAAGCCGTCGGAGACCGACACCTTGGCGGTCACCGCGACGGCGTCCCCCACCTCCTCGCGTACGACGCGCGCGACCTGGCGCGCGAGCCGGGCTCGCCGCTCCAGCGGACCGCCCCAGCGGTCGCGCCGGCGATTGAGGCCGGGAGCGAGGAAGGACGAGATCAGGTACGAGTGCGCCATGTGCAGCTCGAGCACGTCGAAGCCGGCCCGGACCAGCGTGCGCGCCGCGTCGACGTACGCACGGGTCACGCGGGTCAGGTCGCGCTCGGAGGCGGAGCGGACCATCTGCATCGACAGCGGGCTCGGCATCGGGCTCGCTGCGATGGCGGGCACGCCGTTGGAGCGGCCGTTGGCGACCGGACCCGCATGCCCGACCTGGCCGGCGATCGCGGCACCGGTCGCGTGGATCTCGTCGGCCAGTCGAGCCAGACCGGGCAGCGTCCGCTCCCCCACGACGATCTGCTCGCGGTGGGTGCGGCCGTCGGGCGCGACGGCGAGATAGGCGACCGTGGTGAGGCCGACGCCGCCGGCCGCGGGCGCCCGGTGATAGGCGATCAGCTCGTCGGTGACCACGCCGTCCGGCGTACGTCCCTCGAAGGTCGCGGCCTTGACCGTCCGGTTGCGCAGGCGCACGGGGCCGAGGTCGGCCGGAGCGAAGACGTCAGGAGCGGGCACGCCCGCACTGTAGCCCCCAACCTAGAACACGTTCTCGTCGTATCGTTCCGTCATGGCCAAGACGCTGTGGCGGGACCGCAACGACGCCCTCGACCCGGAGACGGACTACGTCGAGATCTACCAGAACCTCGCGCTCTACGAGTTCACCTGGGATCTCACCCAGGCGCTGAGCTTCGCCCTGTTCCGGACCTACGCCGTCCCCAGCATCGGCCGCCTCCTCGACGAGACCGGCGCGTTCACCGGCGCGGTGCAGAAGCGGTACGACGACACGGCGCTGCTCCTCGAGGCGCCGTTCGTGCACGGCTTCGACTCCGAGGCGGGCAGGACCGCGATGCGGCGGATCAACCAGATGCACCGCATGTACGACATCGCGGACGACGACTTCCGCTACGTCCTGTCGACCTTCGTCGTCGTCCCCAAGCGCTGGCTCGACGACTACGGCTGGCGGACGCTCACCGACGGCGAGCTGCGCGCGAGCGTGAACTACTACCGCGCGCTCGGCCGGCACATGGGCATCAAGGACATCCCCGAGACCTACGACGCGTTCATGCACCTGATGGACGACTACGAGCGCGCGCACTTCGACTTCGACGCCGGCGGCCGGCGGGTCGCGGACTCGACCCTGCGGCTGCTCACCACGTTCTACCCGCGGCCGCTGCGCCGGCCGGTCGAGCTGTTCAGTCGCGGCCTCATGGACGCGCCCCTCCTCGACGCCTTCGCGTACGCCGACCCGGGCCCGGTCGTCCGCCGGCTCAGTGTCGGAGCGATGCGGCTGCGTGCCCGGCTGCTGCGGCACACCCCGTCGAACAGGAAGCCGACCTTCACCGCCGACCTGCCGCGGATCAAGAGCTACCCGAACGGCTATCGGATCGGCGAGCTCGGCACCTTCCCCGTGCCCGGCGTGGCGGGCTGCCCGGTGCGCCACGGCACCTCCGCCGTCGCAGGCTGATCCGCTCGTCGTACCGGACGATCCGGTCGCGATCTCGGCGAGTTCACGACCGCGGTGTCCGGTACGACGACCACATCAGGCCCCGAACCGAGGGGACCGCTTCTCGACGAACGCGGCCACGCCCTCCCGACCGTCCGCACTGTCGGCGAGCTGGCGGATCGACAGGGTCTCCCTGCGCAGCGCGGACTCCGGCGCGGGGGCGGCGACGTCACGCAGCAGGCGCTTGGCGGCGGCGTTGGCGGTGGCCGCTCCCGCGGCGAGACCGGCAACCAGCTGGTCCACCGTGGCGGCCAGCTCGTCGGCGGGTACGACGCGCGCGACCAGGCCGGCGTCGTACGCCTCCTGGGCGCTCAGCGGGTCCCCGAGCAGCGCCAGGCGCAGGGCACGGTGGAGGCCGAGCGTGTGGACCAGGAGCGAGCTGCCGCCGTCGGGAGAAAGCCCGACCTTGGTGTAGGCCAGGCTGAACTTCGCGCTCTCGGCCGCGACCACCACGTCGGCCGCGGCCGCGAGCGGGAAGCCGGCGCCGGCGGCGGTGCCCTGGACCGCGCTGACGACGATGGCATCGGAGCGGACCAGCTCGCTGACGACCCGGTGCAGCGCCTCGGCGAGGTCGTCGATGAAGCCCGCCACGTCGTCGGATCCCGCGAACGCCCCGAGGTCGCCGCCGACGGAGAAGAAGCGGCCCTCCGCGGCGAGGACGACGACCCGGGCGCCGTCGCGGTGGGCGGAGCGGACGGCGTCGTGGAGCTGGCCCACGGAGGCGGGATGGATCGGGTTGCCGCGATCGCCGTCGGCCAGGGTGATCCGGGCGACGCCGTCGGCGTACTCGTAGCGCACGAAGGTGTCGGTCATGCGCCCACTATGGCGTAGGCCGGAGGGGGCGGGCGCGGGGGTCCGGGGATTCCCGCACCCCGCTCAGCACCCTCAGGAGGCGCAGTCGCCCGTGCCCACCTCCGCGTCGGCGCTCGTGCCGTTGCGTGCGCTGGCCTGCACCTGCTGGGCGGTGAGCGCGTAGCCCGTCTCGGGATCGGTGACCGACGCGGCGAAGACCACCCCCGCGACCCTGCCCTGGGGCGTGACGATCGGGCCGCCGGAGTTGCCGGGCCGGACCAGGCCGCGCAGTGAGTAGACCTCGCGGACGACCGTGCCGGCGCCGTAGATGTCGGGCGAGCGGAGGTTCTGCATCGCGCGCACCCGGCCGGTCTGGACGTCGAACGGACCGTCCTGGGGGTAGCCGACGATCGCGACGGGGTCCTCGGCGCCCACGCCCGTGTCGAACTTCAGCACCGGCGCGTCGTCGGTCTCCACCGCCAGCACGGCGACGTCGAGGTCGCGGTCGTAGAGCACGACCCGGGCCAGCTCGGTGCCACCGCCGATGCTGACCTCGGGGTCCTCGACGCCCGCGACAACATGGGCGTTGGTCATCACGCGGTCCTCGGCGAAGACGAAGCCGGTGCCCTCGACACCGCGACCGCAGCGGTTCGCGCCACGGATCTTCACCACGCTGGACCGGGTCGCCTCGACCCGGTCCGACCCCGGCAGGTCGGACGGTCCGGGAGCGACCTCGACGATCCGCTCCGGCGCGAACGGCTCGAGGTAGCGGGGGAAGAAGCCGGTGCCCACGACGTTGTTGAAGGCCTGCAGGGCGTTCGGCGCGGACTCCGGCAGCACCTCGTTGACCTTCGACAGCACGGCCGAGCTGCGGACCATCGAGGTCACCGAGCCGATCCGGGTGCCGGAGATCGCGACGCCCAGCGCCCACGCGACCAGCAGGACGGCGAGACCGCTCAGCAGCGCGCCGCCGACGGCGTCCAACGCCCGCGCGGGCTGCCAGGTGATCCGCTCGCGGACCCGCGCGCCGGCGTACTGCAGCACGGCCTGGCCGAGCGAGGCGCACAGGATGACGATGAACAGCGCGCCCAGCGAGACCGCCAGGGACGGGTCGAGGCCACCGAGGACCAGCGGCGCCAGCAGGATGCCGCCCAGGCCGCCGGACAGCAGGCCGATCGTCGCGAAGGCGCCGGTGATGAAGCCCTGCCAGTAGCCGGACAGGGCGTACGCCGCGACGAGGACGACGAGCAGCCAGTCGAGGACGTTCACGCGGTCCTCACTCGTTGGGCTCCAAGATGTCCATGCCGTCCCCCGCGTCCTCGTCGGCAGCCGCCGCGGCAGCCGTCCGGCGGACGTGCTCGGCAAGCATGTAGTCGGGGAGATCATGCACCGGCGGGTCCGCCACCGGGGGGAGCCACCCGAGGAAGTCGAAGAAGCGGGTGAGGATCCCGCCCGTGAAGCCCCACAGGATGACGTCCTTGTCGGGACCGATGAGGAAGCCCGGCCCCATCCACCCGCCGGGATGGCGCACCTGGATCCGGTGCTCGGGCGCGAACAGCTCCTCGAGCGTCACCCGGTGGATCGCGTGCACCTCCTGCGGGGAGGCGACCCGGATCGGCGCCGGGTCGCGCCACCACCCGAGGACGGGGGTCACTGCGAAGTTGGACGGCGGCAGCCACAGCTCGGGCAGACTGCCGAACACCTCGACCCCGGCGGGGTCGACGCCGATCTCCTCCTCGGCCTCGCGCAGCGCCGCCTCGACCACGCTCTCCCCCGGGTCGATGCTGCCGCCGGGGAACGAGACCTGGCCCGGGTGGGAGCGCATGTCGTGGGCGCGCTCGGTGAGCAGCACGTCGCGGTCGCCGAAGAGCATGAGGACCGCGCCGCGGCGTACCGGCGCGTCCTCGGGCGGCAGGAAGGCCGTCAGGTGGCTGCCGCTGATCCGCCGGGCGCCCCGGGCGACGGGAAGCAGCCAGTCGGGCAGGTCGGCGGGCAGGTCGGCGGGCAGGTCGGCTGAGTGGTCGGCTGAGTGGTCGGTCACGACGCGGCCCTCGCGGTGAGGTCGAGGTCGAGGTACGTCGCGACCATGTCGACGATCTCGTCCGGCGAGGTGACGCCGCCGGTGTGCGGTCGCGAGACGGTGCCGTCGGCGGCGACGAACAGGAAGAACGGCAGGCCGATGCCGAGATCGGCATCCGTCTCCTGGAGGTCGCCGCAGCCGTCGGCGAGCGAGGGGTAGGTGACGCCGCTCTGCCGGGCCAGGTCGATGGCGGCCCCGGGATAGGTGTCGAGCCAGTTGACGCCCAGGACCGTGATCCGGTCGCCGTAGGCCTCGTGGAACTCCTGCAGCGCGGGCATCTCCTTGCGGCACGGCCCGCAGTTGGACGCCCAGAAGTTCAGCACGGCCGGGCCGCGCACCTCGGAGAGCGACGCGCCCGTCGCACCGCCGAGGCAGTCGAGCTCGAGGTCCGGCAGCTGGGCGGCCGCGCCGTCGGCCACGGACCAGGTCGCCGGGTCGCAGTCGGCGATGCCGGCCGCCTCCCGGTCCTCGATCAGCTCCGGGGTGGTGGCGTCGACCTTGCACGCGAAGGCCGGCGCGACGCTGTCGCACCCCGTCAGCAGGACGCCCGCCGCCATCAGGGCGACTGCGACGGCGGGGAGACGCATCAGTTGGGTCCCTCGGTGCGGACCAGCTTCTCCGCCTCGACCGGGTCCGTCGGTCCGGTGCCGTAGGACGGGCACCACCGCGCGACCGGGCACGCGCCGCAGGCGGGCTTCTTGGCGTGGCAGCGCCGGCGGCCGTGCCAGATCAGGTGATGGGACAGCATCGTCCAGTCCCGCTTGGGGAAGAGCGCCCCGACGGCATGCTCGACCTTCACCGGGTCGGTCTCCTCGGTCCACCCGAGACGTCGTGCCAGCCGGCCGAAGTGGGTGTCGACCGTGATCCCGGGGAGGTCGAAGGCGTTGCCGAGGACGACGTTGGCGGTCTTGCGCCCGACGCCGGGCAGCGTCACGAGGTCCTCGAGCCGCGCCGGCACCTCGCCGTCGTAGCGCTCCACGAGGGCCGCGCTCAGCTTGAGCAGCGACTCCGTCTTGGCCCGGAAGAACCCCAGCGGGCCGACGATCTGCTCGAGGTGGGCCCGGTCGGCGGCGGCCATCGACCGCGGGTCGGGGTAGGCGGCGAAGAGCGTCGGGCGCACCGCGTTGACCCGCTTGTCGGTCGTCTGCGCGGACAGCACGGTGACGACCAGGCACTCGAAGGGGTTGTCGAAGTCGAGCTCGGCCTTCGCGTCGGGGTAGGTCTCGGCGAGCACGCGGTCGATCTTGCGGGCCCTCCGGACGAGCTGGGTCGACGTCTCCTCGGTGGTGTCGATCGGCCGCACGGAGGCCACCCTACGGTGTGCGTCCGACAGCCCCGCCGGGCGCGTCCGAGGGGGACATGCCGGACGCGGCACTAGGTGTGACATCGCGCACTGGCTAGGATGCCGCCGACCGGGTTTTACGCAACTTTGGAGGAAGCGTGGACAACGACGTACTCCGTCAGGCGCCACTGTTCAGTGCCCTCGACGACGAGGCGATGGCAGGGCTGCGCACGTCGCTGGCCACCACCCGGCTCCGCCGCGGTGAGGTGCTGTTCCACGAGGGGGACAGCGGCGACAAGCTGTACGTCGTCCTCGAGGGCAAGGTGAAGCTGGGCCGCACCTCGTCCGACGGCCGCGAGAACCTGCTGGCGATCATGGGTCCCGGGCAGATGTTCGGCGAGCTCTCGCTCTTCGACCCGGGTCCGCGCTCGGCCACCGTCACCTGCGTGACCGACGCCGAGTTCGCCTCGCTGTCGCACGAGGACCTGCTGCGCTGGCTCGAGGGCCGACCGACGGTCGCCCGCGGGCTGCTCGCCCAGCTGGCCGCGCGGCTGCGCAAGGCCAACGACGTCGTCGCCGACCTGGTCTTCTCCGACGTGCCGGGCCGCGTCGCCAAGGCGCTGCTCGATCTCGCCGACCGCTTCGGTCGCACGGCCGACGACGGCGTCCACGTGCACCACGACCTCACCCAGGAGGAGCTCGCCCAGCTGGTCGGCGCCTCCCGCGAGACCGTCAACAAGGCGCTCGCCGACTTCGCCTCGCGCGGCTGGCTGCGCCTGGAGCCGCGCTCCGTCGTCATCCTCGACATGGAGCGGATGTCGCGCCGCGCGCGCTGACGCCCGACCCACCGACGCCTCTCCGCGCCCGGCGCGGAGGGGCGTCGTCGTTCAACGCCGGGCCAGGTACGCCAGCTGAGAGCGGACGGACTGCTCCGCGGCGCCCCACAGCGACTCGTCGACGTCGGCGTACACGACTTCGACCACCTTCCGGGGCAGCGTCGCGTGCTCCGCGACGTCCGCCGGCAGGTCCGTCGGGGACAGGCCCAGGCGGGGCAGCGCGGCCTCGACCTGGGCGAGCCGGTCGCGCCGGTGGACCACGTAGTGGTCGAGGACGGCGGCGGCGTCCGCCAGGACGGGGCCGTGGGCCGGCCACAGCGACGCGACACGGCCTTCCGTCACGAGGGACCGCATCCGGGCGATGGAGTCGAAGTAGGCGCCCAGGTCGCCGTCGGGATGGGTGATCACGGTCGTGCCGCGACCGAGCACCATGTCGCCGGTGAGCAGCGCGCCGTCGGCCTCGACCAGCAGCGAGATCGAGTCGGTGGTGTGACCGGGGGTCGTGAGGACCTCGACGTCGAGGCCGCCGACGGAGAGCACCTCGCCGTCGACGATCGGGTCGGAGCGCCAGCACTGCGCCGGGTCCAGGCCCCGCACCCCGCAGCCCATCCGCTCGGCGAAGGAGCGGGCGGCCTCGGTGTGGTCGAGGTGATGATGGGTGACCACGACCGCGTCCACCCGGCCCGCGACCTCGGCGACGGCGTCCAGGTGCGCGTCGTGCAGCGGCCCCGGATCCACGACGATGGACCGGTCGGAGCCGGGCTCGCGCAGGATCCAGGTGTTCGTGCCGTCCAGCGTCATCAGGCCGGGATTGGGCGCGAGCACGCAGCGCCCGCGGTCGCCGTACGCCCCGCCGTGCCAGGCCTCCATCACGCCCTCCGGGCGGCGACGAGCGGCCGCAGCCGATCGGGCATCGACAGGGTGAAGCCGTCGCCCAGCGGCTCGACCTCGGGAGTGAACATCACGACGGTGCGGTCCCTGCTCGCCGCGACCACCTCGGCGGGGGTGGCGTGGGTGCCGACCTCCAGGCAGGTGAGGTACGTCGGCGGGAGCATCGCCAGCTCGCCGGCATCGGCCGCGTCGGCGGCGGCCGCGGCACCGACCCAGACGACCTCGGACGACTCGCTGGACACGTCGCGGGTGACCTGGCCCTCGGGCAGCTGCGCGACGAAGAACCAGGTCCGGTAGCGCTTCGGCTCGAACACCGGGGTCAGCCAGCCGCTCCAGATGCCCAGGAGGTCGGTGCGGAGCACCAATCCGCGGCGGTCGAGGAAGTCGGTCATCGCCAGCTCGCGGGACTCCAGAGCCACCCGGTCGGCCTCCCAGTCGTCGCCGGTGGTGTCGGCCACGACGCTGTCGGCGGAGGTGCCGGCGAGCAGCACCCCCGACTCCTCGAAGGTCTCCCGGACCGCGGCGCACACGAGCGCCCGCGCGACGTCCTCGGCCGTGCCGAGCCGGGCGGCCCACTCCGCCGGGGAGGGACCGGCCCACGCCACGGTGTGGTCGTAGTCGCGCGGGTCGACGCCGCCGCCGGGGAACACGCACATCCCGCCGGCGAAGGCCATCGAGACCTGACGCCGGAGCAGGTAGACCTCGGGCGCGCCGTCTGTGCCGGGCCTCAGGACGACCACCGTCGCCGCGTCGCGCGGCGCGGCGGGCTCACGCCGGCCGTCGGCGTACTCCACCGCGAGGTCGGCGAGCTTCGCCGGGAGCTGGACGGGCGGCAGTGGGACAACCCCCCTCCCCGACCTGAACGTGTCTCCGGCGGCGCCGCCTCCCGCCACGCCGTCGGCGCTCACGCGCCGCTGCCGATCTCGGCGATCACCTCGACCTCGACCGGCGCGTCCAATGGGAGCACGGGCACCCCGACGGCGGAGCGCGCGTGCACGCCCGCGTCGCCGAACACCTCGGCGAAGAGCTCCGACGCTCCGTTGGCGACGCCGGGCTGGCCGGTGAAGTCGGGGGTGGAGGCGACGAACGCGACGACCTTCACGATGCGCACCCGGCTCAGGTCACCCGCGATGGCGCGGATCGCGGCGATCGCGTTGAGCGCGCACTGACGCGCGCAGGCATAGGCGTCCTCGGCGCTCACCGTGGCACCGACCTTGCCGGTGGCCATCAGCGCGCCATCGCGCATGGGCAGCTGGCCGGAGGTGTACACCCGCTCACCGCTGCGGATCGCAGGGATGTAGGCCGCCACCGGCGGGACGACCTCGGGCACGGTCAGCCCGAGCTCCGCCAGCCTCTCCTCGGGAGTCGCCACGCCTCAGTCCTCGACCGGACGCTTGAAGTAGGCGATGTCGTTGCCGCCCTGGCCGGGCACGAGGACGACGAGCTCCCAGCCGTCCTGGCCGAAGTTGTTGAGGATCTGCGCCGCGACGTGGTTGAGGACGGGCGCCACCTGGTACTCCCACTTGGTCATGCTCCGCACCCTACTCAGCGCTGATCGGCGCGAGCACGTCGCTCGTCCCTCGCGCCGCGCTGCCGCGCGCGCCGTCGGCCTGGGCAAGTGGTCGGGTCCACGTGGCGGCCACACCGCCGGCTCCCGTTGGCTCGGCGGCCACTCGGCCGGTTCCGCCGACCCGGCCGATCAGCCGTAGCGGTTCACGACCCAGAGCATCTCGCGGTAGCGGTCGTCCTCCTCCGGCGGCGGGGGCTCGACGTCCTGGGCGGTCCGCAGGGTCTGCGGGTCGATCGGCGGCGGCAGGTGCTTGTAGCGCTCCAGTCGCGACTGCTCGGCCATGGCGGCTCCTTCCGACCCGACCATGGTACGTCGCGGATCCACCCGTGGTCTGACGTTCCGGGGACGCCCGGCGTCTACGGTTGCCCGGTGGCCGGACCTGCCCTGGGAGCGCATCGACAGCCGTGGCGGCTCGGGCCGCGCGGCGAACGGTGGTTCGACGTCGCGCTGACCGTGGTGCTCCTGCTGCCGACGCTGCCGTACCAGTTCTTCGTCGACTTCGTCGACGGCCTGCTGATGATCGCCCAGATCACGCCCCTGCTGTTCCGCCGACGGCATCCGGTCGCGGTGTTCGCCGCGGTCGCGGCCGCCACCGCGGTCCAGCCGCTGGTCAACGACAACCCGCTGTGGAGCCAGTTCGCCTTCCCGATCGCGGTCTACTCCGTCGCCCGCTACGCCGGCCCGCGCTGGGCGGCGGCGGCGCTCGGCACCGGCCTGCTGGGCGCCGCGGTCGCCGCCGTCGACTGGTTGCACGGCTTCGGCGCCGACCTGCTGACCGTGGAGAACGTCACCGCGTACTTCGTCACCATCGCGTTGTTCGTGGTCGTCGCCTGGACGCTCGGCACCCTCGGCCGCACCCGTCAGGCGTACGTCGACGCGCTGGTCGAGCGCGGCGCGCGGCTCGAGCGCGAGGCGGCCCAGCAGGCGGCGCTCGCGGCGATCGACGAGCGGCACCGGATCGCGCGCGAGATGCACGACGTCGTGGCCCACGGGCTGACCACCATCGTCGTCCAGGCCGACGGCGCCCGCGCGGCCGCGGAGCACGACCCGAGCGTGACCGGTCCGGCGCTCACCACCATCGCCTCGACGGGGCGGGAGGCGATCGCGGAGCTGCGCCGGATGCTCGGACTGCTGCGCGCCGAGGAGGCGCCGACCGCTCCCCAGCCCCGTCTCGCCGACCTCACGGCACTCCTCGGCGAGGCACGGGCCGCCGGGACGCCGGTCGTGGCCCGGTTGCCCGAGCCGCTCCCCGCGGTCTCGGACGGCGTCGCCCTGACGACGTACCGGATCGCGCAGGAGGCGCTCACCAACGTCCGCAAGCACGCGGGTCCCGGCGCCACCGCCGCGGTCGCGCTGCGGGTCGAGACCGGCATGGTCGTCGTCGAGGTCTCCGACGACGGGCGGGGCGCCGCGGCACCCGACGACGGCCGCGGCCTGGGCCTCGCCGGCATGCGGGAGCGGGTGGCCGCCCACGGAGGAACGCTGACGACCGGCCCTGCGCCGGGCGGCGGCTTCACCGTGTGCGCGAGGATCCCCCTGTGAGCGAGCCGACGCCGACCGGGCCGACGGAGCCGATCCGGGTCTTCCTCGTCGACGACCAGGACCTGGTCCGGGCCGGGTTCCGGATGCTCATCGACAGCCAACCGGACCTGTGCGTGGTCGGCGAGGCGGGCGACGGCGGCGAGGCGCTGGAGCGGCTCGCGGTCACCCGCTGCGACGTCGTCCTGATGGACGTGCGGATGCCGCGGCTCGACGGCGTCGAGGCGACCCGCCGGCTGGCGGAGCGGCCCGAGCCGCCGCAGGTGATCGTGCTGACCACCTTCGACCTCGACGAGTACGCCTTCGCCGCGATCCGCGCCGGTGCCGCGGCGTTCCTGCTCAAGGACGCCACCCCCGAGACCCTGCTCGACGCGATCCGGACCGTCCACGGCGGCGAGTCGGTGGTCGCCCCCAGCACGACCCGACGGCTGCTGGAGCATTTCGCGGGCGTCCTCCCCGACCCCGCGTCGCCGGGCCCGGACCCCCGGCTCGACGGCCTCACCGACCGCGAGCGCGAGACCCTGGTCCTCGTCGGCCGTGGCCTGTCGAACGCCGAGATCGCCGCCGAGTTCGTGGTCTCCGAGGCGACGGTGAAGACCCACATCGGCCGACTGCTGGCCAAGACCGGCTCCCGCGACCGCGTCCAGCTGGTCGTGCTGGCGTACGAGACGGGCCTCGTCCGCCCCTGACCCGGCGTCGTACCGGACACATCGGTTCCGAGATCCACCGATGCGCGACCGTCTCGTCCGGTACGACGACCACACCGGCCCGAGGATCCACCCGTCGTCGGACGCCGGATCAACCCGTGGCCTGACGATCGGGCGGCCGATCCCGGCGAGGCTCGTCACCATGACCTCCCTGACGTCCCCCCAACCTCCCGCACCGACCACCGCCCTCGCCGCGAGCGCCCGCGGCCTCACGAAGTCCTTCGGCCGCGGCGACACCCTGGTCCACGCCCTGCGCGGCGTCGACCTCGACCTGCCCGCCGGCCGGTTCACCGCGATCATGGGACCGTCGGGCTCCGGCAAGTCGACCCTCATGCACTGCCTGGCAGGGCTGGACCAGCCGACGGCCGGCACGGTGACGGTCGCCGGCCAGTCGCTGGAGGGGATGGACGACGACACCCTGACGCGGTTCCGCCGCGACCATGTCGGCTTCGTCTTCCAGGCGTTCAACCTGCTGCCGATGCTGAGCGCCGAGCAGAACATCTGGCTGCCCACCGAGCTGGCCGGGCAGGCGGGCCGGGACCACGACCTGCGCCAGCGCTTCGACGCGATCGTGGAGACCCTCGGCCTCTCCGCGCGGCTCGCCCACCGGCCATCGGAGCTGTCGGGCGGCCAGCAGCAGCGGGTCGCGATCGCCCGTGCCCTGCTGTCCGCGCCGGCGATCGTGTTCGCCGACGAGCCGACCGGCAACCTGGACAGCTCCAGCTCCGCCGAGGTCCTCTCGCTGTTGCGGCAGTCGGTGCGGGAGCTGGGCCAGACCGTGGTCATGGTCACCCACGAGACCGAGGCGGCGACGTACGCCGACGACGTGATCGTCCTGGCCGACGGCCGGATCACCGAGCGGCGTGGGAACGCGCTCTGATGCGCACCGTCATCCTCGCCTCGCTGCGCACCCACACCCGCCGGTACGGCGCCGCCCTGCTCGCCGTCGTGGTCGGGACCGCCTTCATCGTGGTCACCGCGGCCCTGTCCTCGGCGGTCCGCGACGGCCTGACCGCCGGCATCGGCGAGCCCTACGCCGGCGCGGACGCCGTCCTCGACCGCCCGTCCTCGAGCGAGGCCGCCCACCTGCTCGCGGCCGCGCCGGGCGACGGCGCCGACGCGTGGCTGGTCGGCTGGACCATGCAGCAGGTCAGCCGGGACGGGAAGGTGATCGACTCCAGCACCGACATCGGACAGGTGCCCGACCGTCCCGACCACCGCTGGCAGGAGCTGGTCAGCGGCCGCTTCCCCGGTGAACCCGGCGAGGCGCTCGTCGACACCAACGCCGCCAAGGCCCGGCAGCTCGCGGTGGGCGACCGGTTGCGGATCGGCACGGGCGGCAGCGCGCTCGAGGTCACGGTCGTCGGCCTCGCCGACTCGCCGTCCAACCACGCGGTCTCGTCGGTCTACCTGCTGTGGTCCGACCTCGCCCGGTGGGAGGACAGCCTCTACGTCGGCAGCGTCGCGTGGAGCGGCGGCGGCTTCGACGCGGCCCGGTCGGCGATCCGGGCGACGGTCCCGGACGCGGAGCCGACGACCGTCGCGGCCTTCCTCCAGGAGCTGCAGCGGGAGGTCAACAACGGCGTCGACATCATCCAGATCGTCGTGCTGCTCTTCGGAGCGATCGCCCTCGTCGTCGCCGTCCTGGTCATCAACAACACCTTCACGATCCTGTTCGCCCAGCGCTCTGGGGACTTCGCGCTGCTGCGCTGCGTCGGGGCGACGCGGCGCCAGGTCCTGCGCTCGGTGCGCCTGGAGTCGGTCGCCCTGGGCGTCCTCGCCGCCGGGATCGGCGTGCTGGGCGGTCTCGGGGCCGGCCACGGCCTGGTGGCCGTGGTCCGCGCGCAGTGGCCGGGAGCCCGGCTGGGGCACGCCAATGTCGCGCCGGTGTGGCTGGCGGGCGCCGCGGCGGTGGCGATCGGCGTGACGCTCGTGGCGGCGTGGCTGCCGACGCGGCGCGCGGTCCAGGTCAGCCCCCTCGCGGCGCTGCGCCCCGACGACAGCACGCAGGTGCGCACCCGGAGCGGCCGGATCCGGATCGGGCTCGGCGTCCTCCTGCTCGCGGCCGGCGTCGCCGGCCTCGCCGCGGCCGTCGCGACCGCCAACGTCGGTGCGCTGGCTGTCGGCGGCGCGGCGGTGTTCCTGGGCGTGCTGCTGTTCGGGCCGATCCTGGTGCCGGCGCTGATCCGCGCCGGCACGCCGCTCACCCGGCGGCTGCTCGGACCGGCCGGCCGGCTCGCCGCGGGCAACGCCGTGCGCAACCCCCGCCGGACCGCCGCGACCGCCGCCTCCCTGCTCATCGGCGTCACGCTCACGACCGCCGTCCTCACCGGCATGGCGAGCTCCCGCTCCGCCGTGTCGGCCGACATGGACGAGCAGTACCCGATCGACCTCGCGGTGACCGCCGCGAGCCCGCTGCCCGCCGATGCCGTGGAGCGGCTGGCGGCGGTGGACGGCGTGGCCGCCGCCGTACCGGTGCCGGGCGCGCTCGCCACGATCGGCGACCTCGCCCCCCTCCCGCTGCTGCCGACGACGGCCGACGACGACGCGACGGTGCTGCACGGCGACCTGCCCAGGCCGGGACCGCGTCAGGTGATCGTGCCCTGGGACCTGATCGGCGACGGTGTCGAGGTCGGCGACGTCGTCCGGGTCACGGTCGGCGACACGACCCGGGAGCTGCGCGTGGCCGGAGGCGAGGGCTGGGGCGAGGCCGCCCTGGTCCGACGTACGACGCTCGACGAGCTCGCGCCCGACGCCGCCACGCACGCGGTCTGGCTGCGCGCGGCCGAGGGCACGGACCCCGAGGACCTGGCCGGGTCGATGGAGGCCATCGCCGCCCCGGTCGACGCTGGCGTCGAGAACGGTCTGGCCAGGCGGTCCTACGTCGACCTGCAGCTGGACGTGCTCACCGGCGGCGTCGTGGGCCTGCTCGCTATCGCGATCGTGATCGCCCTGGTGGGGATCGGCAACACCCTGGGGCTCTCGGTGCTCGAGCGCGGCCGTGAGCACGCGCTGCTCCGCGCCCTCGGGCTGACCCGCCGCCAGGTCCGGCGGATGCTGGCCACGGAGGCGGTGCTGCTCTCGGTGGTCGCCACCCTCCTCGGCACCGCGCTCGGCGTCGCGTTCGCCTGGACCGCGATCCGGGCGCTCGTCGAGCCGGCTGTGGACGGGGCGGGCCTGGTCCTGCCGTGGGGCCAGCTGGGCCTGGTCGTGTCGATCGCCGCCCTGGCCGGGCTGGTGGCCGCGATCGTCCCGTCCCGGCGGGCTTCACGGATCGCGCCGGCGGCCGGGCTCTCGCTGGACTGACCGCCTCACCCGACGGAGCCACTAGGCTCCGTCGGGTGAGTGATTGGCCGAAGGTGCGTCTCCACGTCGTCACCGGCAAGGGCGGGACCGGCAAGTCCACGGTCGCCTCCGCCCTCGCCCTGGCGCTCGCCACCCGGGGCCGGAACGTCCTGCTGTGCGAGGTCGAGGGTCGCCAGGGCATCGCCCGGATGTTCGACGTCGACCCTCTCCCCTACCAGGAGCGCCGGCTGACCACCGGACTCCCCGAGCCCGACGGTGGCCGCGGCGTGGTGCACGCCCTGCACATCGACGCGGAGTCGGCGCTGTTGGAGTACCTCGCCATGTACTACCGGCTGGGCCGTGCGGGCAAGGCCCTCGACCGGTTCGGCGTGATCGAGTTCGCCACCACGATCGCGCCCGGCGTCCGCGACGTGCTGCTGACCGGCAAGGTCTACGAGGCGGTCCAGCGCAACAGCCGCAACAAGCTCGCCATCGAGTACGACGCCGTGGTGCTCGACGCACCGCCGACCGGTCGGATCACCCAGTTCCTCAACGTCAGCAACGAGCTCGCCGGACTCGCGAAGGTCGGACCGATCAAGTCGCAGTCCGACACGATGATGACCCTCTTCCGCTCCCCGCGCACGGCGGTCCACCTGGTCACCGTGCTCGAGGAGATGCCGGTCCAGGAGACCGTGGACGGCATCGCCGAGCTCCGCGGCGCCCGGCTTCCGGTGGGCGGCGTCATCGTCAACCAGGTCCGGCCCCGCGACCTCGACGCCGACGACCTCGCCGCCGCCCGGACCGGCACGCTCGACCGCGCGGGGATCGAGGCCGACCTGGCCCAGGGGGGCATCGCGGTGAGCCCCCGCCTGGTCGACGGCCTCCTGACCGAAGCCGCCGATCACGCCGAGCGGCGGGCGCTGGAGGACTCCCAACGCGCCCTGGTGGCCGACCTGGACGTGCCGTCGTACGAGCTGCCGCGCCTGGCGGGCGGCATCGACCTCGGCGGCCTCTACGAGCTCGCCGGACTCCTCCGAGAGCAGGGGATGGCCTGATGGCACGCAGCTCGACCCAGCACCCGTCTCGCGTCGGCCCGGCGACCGCTCCCGGCCGGCGCGCCGGGACGCTCGACATCGACGCACTGCTCGACGACCCCGGCACGGGCATCGTCGTGTGCTGTGGCTCCGGCGGCGTCGGCAAGACCACCACCAGCGCCGCACTCGCCCTGCGCGCCGCCGAGCGCGGGCGCAAGGTCGTCGTGCTGACCATCGACCCGGCCCGCCGGCTCGCGCAGTCGATGGGCATCGAGGAGCTCGACAACACCCCGCGCCCCGTCCTCGGCGTCGAGGGCGAGGGTCGCCTCGACGCCATGATGCTCGACATGAAGCGCACCTTCGACGAGGTGGTGCTCTCCCAGGCCAGCCCGGAGAAGGCCAAGCAGATCCTGGCCAACCCGTTCTACATCGCGCTGTCGAGCTCGTTCGCGGGCACGCAGGAGTACATGGCGATGGAGAAGCTCGGTCAGATCCACCGCGACGCGCAGAAGGCAGGGACCTACGACCTGATCGTGGTCGACACCCCGCCGTCGCGCTCGGCGCTGGACTTCCTCGACGCGCCCGAACGGCTCTCGAGCTTCCTCGACGGCCGGTTCGTGCGGCTGCTGCTGATGCCCGCGAAGGGACCGGCGAAGCTGATGACGGCCGGGATCGGCCTGATCACCAACGCGCTGACCAAGATCCTCGGCGCACAGTTCCTCAAGGACCTGCAGACCTTCGTCACCGCCCTGGACACCGTCTTCGGCGGCTTCCGGCAGCGCGCGCAGCAGACCTACTCCCTGCTCAAGACCGACGGGACGGCGTTCCTCGTGGTCGCGGCTCCCGAGGCCGACGCGCTGCGTGAGGCGGAGTACTTCGTCGAGCGGCTCAGCGAGGACGACATGCCGCTGGCCGGTCTCGTCGTCAACCGGGCGAGCCCGGACCCGGGGGGCGAGCTGTCCGCGGACGAGGCGATGGCGGCGGCCGAGCGGCTGCGCCGCACCGACGCCGTCTCGGCGACGGCGCCCCTGACCGCGGGCCTGCTCCGGCTGCACGCCGACCGGGTGCGGATGGTCGAGCGTGAGCGCACCCTGCGGGACCGGTTCGCGACGGCACACCCGCAGGTGGCGGCGGCCGTCGTACCGGCGCTGGCCGGGGACGTGCACGACCTCGAGGGCCTGCGGACCGTGGGCAGGCTACTCGCCGCGGCGGCGGACGGGCCGCCCGCTGCGGATGAGCGCAACTGACTCCGCGCGACGCCGGCGGATGCCGGGTCACGCCGACGGGACCGGACCGGCCCCGGACGGAGTCAGACCGTGACGTCCTGACCGTCGCGTGCCGACTCCAAGACGTTGCGCCAGGAGGCGTTCGGACGGCGCCGCAGGAGCGCTCGACGCTCCCGCTCGGTCATCCCGCCCCAGACACCCCACTCGATCTGGTTGTCCAGCGCCTCGGCCAGGCACTCGGTGCGCACCGGGCAACCCGTGCAGACCTGCTTGGCCTTGTTCTGCTCGGCGCCACGGACGAAGAGCTGGTCCGGCTGCTGTTCCCGACAGGCGGCGCGCGGCGCCCAATCCTCAACCCACATAGTTGTCCCCTGGTGCTTCCCACAACCGAGGAGCCAACGCCCCCACAGCGCTCGGTCTCCTCGACCGGTCCAAGGTAAAGGACGACGCACCGCACGGATATCGCTCATCGGGCCCAACCTGTCTAGTCACATCGGACTAGACCGATCGAGACCTGACCGGCTCGCCTCCCGGACCGGAGCCCGTCGAGCGGCCCTCCGTCGACTCCTTTCCGTGCCACCCCCTCACGTACCCTGACCGCATGCCCCGCACCCGGTTCGACGGCCTGCCGCCGCGGAAGGTCGCCTCTCATCTCGGCGTGATGCTGATCGTCGCGGCTGTGCTCGGCGTCGTCGTCTCGGGCCTGGCCATCCCGTTCGCGGGCGTCCTCGGCTTCTCCGCGCGCAACGTCTCGGAGTCCGTCGACGACCTCCCCCAGGAGCTCGAGACCGAGCAGCTGCCGCAGCGCACCGAGGTCAAGGACGCCGAGGGCAAGACCATCGCGACGCTCTACGACCAGAACCGGGTCAACGTCCCCCTCCGCCAGATCTCCCGCACGATGGTCGAGGCCATCGTCGCGATCGAGGACTACCGCTTCTACCAGCACGGCGCGCTCGACCTCAAGGGCACGATGCGCGCACTGTTCACCAACCAGGCGGCGGGCGGCGTCACCCAGGGCGGCTCCTCGATCACCCAGCAGCTGGTCAAGCTGACCCTCCTCAACCAGGCCGAGACCGACGAGGAGCGCAAGGCCGCCACCGACGACACCTACGGCCGCAAGCTGCGGGAGCTCCGCTACGCGATCGCGCTCGAGAAGCGGCACAGCAAGGACTGGATCCTCGAGCGCTACCTCAACACGGCGTACTTCGGCGACGGGGCCTACGGCGTGCAGGCGGCCGCACAGCACTTCTTCAGCGTCAACGCCAAGGACCTCAACCTGCGCCAGTCCGCGCTCCTCGCGGGCCTGGTGCAGAGCCCCGAGGCCTACAACCCGACGCGCAACAAGGCCCAGGCGACCGTGCGGCGCAACGTCGTGCTCGACCGGATGGCGCAGCTGAGCGTGGTCTCCAAGGCCGACGCCGACCAGGCCAAGGACCGCAAGCTCGGGCTGCGGGTCCAGGAGCAGCCCAACGGCTGCGTCAACTCCGAGGCCCAGTTCTTCTGCGACTACGTCGTGCGCTGGCTGATGACCGATCCGGCCCTGGGCGCCAACCCGGAGGAGCGGCGCCGCATGATCTTCAACGGCGGTCTGACGATCAAGACCACCGTCGACCTGCGCTACCAGAAGGCGGCGAACGACTCGGTCAGCTCCCAGGTCTACAAGGACGACCTCGCCATCGGCGGCCTGGCCCTGGTCGAGCCCGGCACCGGGAACGTCAAGGGCCTCGCCCAGTCGCGCCCGATGGGCAAGAAGAAGGGCGAGACCTTCCTCAACTACACCGTGCCCACCAAGTACGGCGACGCGGCCGGCTTCCAGCCCGGCTCGACCTTCAAGGCCTTCGTGCTCGCCGCGGCGATCAACCAGGACATCCCGCTCACCCAGCGGTTCCCGGCGCCGAACCCGGGCCGGTTCCCCCTCAACGAGTTCGAGACCTGCGACGGTCCCTACCAGAGCACCGAGGTCTGGGAGCCCAAGAACTCCACGAGCTCCTCGTCCGCCCCCGATCTCTACGAGGGCACCCGGAACTCCGTCAACACCTTCTTCGTCAACCTCGAGCTGGCCACCGGACTCTGCGAGCCGTGGAAGCTGGCCCGGGAGATGGGCATCACCGAGCTCACCGAGGCCAACATGATCCCGTCGTTCACCCTCGGCGTCGCCGACGTCAGCCCGCTGGAGATGGCCGAGGCCTACGCCACCTTCGCGGCCGAGGGGCTGCACTGCGACGCGCGACCGGTCACCGAGATCGCCGACGCGCAGGGCAACGTGCTCAAGAAGTACGAGAAGAACTGCACCCAGGTGCTCGCGAGCCCGGTCGCCAACGCCGTCAACGACGTCCTCCGTGGCGTCATCGAGGGCGGGTTCGCGAGTGCCCAGGCCCCGGGCCAGCCCGCGGCCGGCAAGACCGGTACCACCAACGGCAACAACTCCGTGTGGTTCGTCGGCTACACGCCCAACCTCGCCGGCGCCGCGATGGTCGCGGGCGTCAACGGGCAGGGACACCCCGAGTCCCTCGACGGCAAGTCCGTCGGCGGGCGCACCTTGTACGCATCGTCCGGCTCGACGACAGCCGGCCCGATCTGGGGCGACGCCTTCAAGGCGATCGCTCCGCTGCTCGACGACATCGACTTCACCCGGCCGTCCTCGACCGACATCCGGGGTCTGCTCACCACCGTGCCTGCCGTCTCCGGCAAGTCGTACGACGACGCGAAGGCGATGCTCGAGGGCCTCGGCTTCACGGTGGTCAACGGAGGCTCGGTCGACTCTGCGGTCGGCCAGGGGCTGGTCGCCTGGTCCGCTCCCGGCACCGGCGCCCGGCTGGCCGCCGGCGACACCGTCACGCTCTACCTCTCCGACGGCAGCCCGAAGGTGAAGAAGGGCAAGAAGAACAAGGGCAACAACGGCAACGGGAACGGCAACGGGAACGGCAACGGCAACGGCAACGGGAACGGGAACGGCCAGGGCTGAGCCCTACCCCCTCGGTCGGTGACATGCCGCGCTGGCGAGGCAGAGTCGACGCGCGGCGACCGCGGTCCGAGCGCAGCGAGTGACCGTGCGCGCCTCTCGACAGGGCGACACGCTCGGCCCGGAGGCACGGCCGGCAGCGTGGCGGACGGCGGCGCAGCCGCACCGGCGAAGCCCGCGGAGCGAGCGGAGCGAGGTCCGGGCGGCGAGCCCGGTATCCGACACGCTCGGCCCAATCGGTCAGCCCGGCCGGCAGCGTGGCGCCCCGGCGGCGAAGCCGCGTCGCGAGGCGACCGCGGTCCGAGCGCAGCGAGTGACCGTGCGCGCCTCTCGACAGGGCGACACGCTCGGCCCGATCAATCAGCCGAGTTGGCGACGTACCTCCGCGGCGACGGCGGCGCCGTCGGCGCGACCCTTGACCTGCGGCTGCACGATGCCCATGACCTGGCCCATCGCCTTCGGGCCCGCGCCGGCGGCGCCGGCCTGCTCGACCGCGGCGGTCACGATCGCCGCGATCTCCTCGGGTCCGAGCTGCGCCGGCAGGTACTCCTGGATCACCGCCGCCTCGGCCCGCTCCTTCGCGGCGCTCTCGGGACGGTCACCCTCCTCGAACGCGACCGCGGCCTCGCGGCGCTTCTTCGCCTCGGCGGCGAGGACCGTGAGCACCTCGTCGTCGGTGAGCTCCTTGGCGACCTTGCCGGCGACCTCGGCATTGGTCACCGCGGTCAGGATCATCCGCAGCGTCGACGACCGGACCTCGTCGCGGGCCTTCATGGCGGTCGTGAGGTCGGTGCGCAGCTGGTCCTTGAGGGTGCTCATGTCTCGATTCTGCCTGCCGTGGGCGAGACTGGACGAATGGGATTCGGGAGGGCGCTGCTGCGGACCGTCGGCGTCGGGGGGACACTCGGGGCCGCCGTGACGTCGTACGCGCTGTGGGAGGCGCGCCAATACACTCTGCGCCGCGTCGACGTACGGGTGCTGCCCGCCGGCATGCGACCACTGCGCGTGCTCCACCTCAGCGACCTCCACATGACCCCCGGGCAGGTGCGCAAGCAGGAGTGGCTGCGCGGCCTCGCGCGGCTCGAGCCGGACCTGGTCGTCGACACCGGCGACAACCTCGCCCACCGGGCCGCGGTCCCCGTCGTCCTCAACAGCCTCGGTGGACTGCTGGAGCGCCCGGGGGTGTTCGTGCACGGCTCCAACGACTACTTCGAGCCCGGGCTGCGCAACCCGCTCGGCTACGTCCTCCCGGACAACGGCAAGCGGCACACCTCGACCCCGCAGCTGCCCTGGCGCGAGCTGAGCGCCGGGCTCACCGGCGCCGGCTGGGTCGACCTCACCAACCGCCGCGACCGGCTCACCGTCGGCGAGACCGTCCTGGCCCTCGCCGGCGTCGACGACCCGCACCTCGCCTACGACGATCTGGCCGCCGTCGCGGGGCCCGCCGATGCCACCGCCGACCTGCGGCTGGCACTCGCCCATGCGCCGTACCTGCGGGTGCTGGACCGGTTCGCCGCCGACGGGTACGACGCCGTCCTCGCCGGCCACACCCACGGCGGCCAGGTGCGGCTCCCCTGGCCCGGCGACTCCCGCGCCTACGCCACCAACTGCGACCTCGAGCCCGCCCGGGCCCGCGGGCTCCACCGGCACCCGGCCGACTCCCGTCCCGGAGACCCGGGGTCGGCGTGGCTGCACGTGTCGGCCGGCCTCGGCACCAACCCGTACACCCGGATCCGGATCGCCTGTCGCCCGGAGGCGACCCTGCTCACCCTGCTGCCGGGCACGTCACGTCGCGCCTGAGGGCACCGGCGATTGCGGGTCCGGCCTCCCGCTCCGCTATGCTCCCGTGCTGGTGAGCCGCTCCTCGGAGCCGGTTCATGGCGGGCTGTGGCGCAGCTTGGTAGCGCGCCTCGTTCGGGACGAGGAGGCCGCAGGTTCAAATCCTGTCAGCCCGACCGATCGACGGGCGGATCCGGTGAGACCGGATCCGCCCGTCGGGTTTTTCACGCCCGTGTCGCCCTGCGGCCACCACTCGCTCACCTGCGCGTTCGTGACACACTGCATGCCATGTCAGACGAGCAGGACAAGCTGAAGCTCAGCTTGGAGCCGCCGAAGCTGTTCGGGCGGAAGAAGAAGGCAGCCGGCCGGGCGCCCGCTGCCCCGACCGCCCCCGCGCGCCCCGCTCGTCCATCCGCCCGCCCCGACGCCGAGGTCGTCGCGGAGCCGGAGCCCGAGGTCGTTGCCGAGCCGGAGCCCGAGGTCGAGGTCGTCCCCGAGCCCGAGACCCAGGCCGTCCCCGAGCCCGAGGCGCCCAGTCCCGACCCCGACGCCGTCGGCACTGACGCCGCCGCGGAGCCGGACGCGGAGCCCGCCGCGGCGCCGGACGCGGAACCCGACGCGGAGCCCGTCGCAGAGCCCGTGGCCGAGGCGACCACCGCGAGCGAGGTCGGGGCGCCGTCGACCCCCGCGGCCGCCGCCGAGCCGGACACCGAGACCACCGCGGAGCCGACCGCCGCAACCGCCGCCGGGTCCACAGCACAGCCCGAGGTAACGACGCCGGCGCCGACCACCGAGTCCGCACCGGAGCCGACCGCCGAGGTGGCACCGCAGCCGACCGCCGAGGTGGCACCGCAGCCGACCGCCGAGGTGGCACCGCAGCCGACCGCCGAGGTTGCACCGGAGCGGACCGCCGTCCTGCCCGAAACCGAGGAGCCGACGCCCGACGAGGCGCCGGCCGGCGTACCCCCGCAGAAGAGCACGGAGCCCGCCGCCAAGCCCACCGCCAAGCCCACCGCCAAGCCCACCGCCAAGCCCGCCGCCAAGCCCGCCGCCAAGCCGACCGCGAAGTCCACTGCCCAGCCAGCTCCTCAGCCCCGGCCCACCGGGGTCGAGGTGGAGCCCGAGCCGGTGAGCGCGGCCGCCCTGGAGGACGCCGAGATCGCCGCCCTGGGCGCCGGTGGCGGCCTCCTCACCGCCTATCGGGCCGCGGCTCTGTCCGGTCTAGTGGTGGGCGCGGCGATGGTCGTCCTCACCTGGCTCTCACTGCGGGGCTGCGAGGCCGTGCGCGGGACGTCGTCGTGCGGCGGAGGGCCGGGCTTCCTGCTGCTGGTCGCCACCTTCGCCCTGTGCGTCCTGCTCGGCGCCCAGCTGCTCAAGGCGTTCGCCATCCCGGATCCGGGGAGCAGCAGCTTCCTGGCGGTCGGCCTGGTCGCCGTCGTGGCACTGCTGTTCCTCATCGACCTGCTCGACCACTGGTCGACGCTGATCATCGTGCCGGTCCTGAGCATCGGCGCGTACCTCGCCTCGGTCTGGGTCACCAAGACCTTCGTCGACCCGGCCGACACCTGACATAACGCGGGGCGGGACGACAAAACTCACGCTGGGACGAAGAAGTTTCCTCGTCCCAGCGTGAGTTTCACCGGCCGGCCGGTGAAACTGTCTCAGCGCGCAGCAGCGATCAGCTCCGCGATCTGGACCGTATTGAGCGCGGCCCCCTTGCGCAGGTTGTCGTTGGAGACGAACAGCGCGAGACCGCGGTCGCCGTCGACACCGGGGTCCTGGCGGATCCGGCCGACGTACGACGGGTCCTTGCCCGCCGCGGCGAGCGGGGTGGGGATGTCGGCGAGCTCGACGCCGGGGGCGCCGGCGAGCAGCTCCCGCGCGCGCTCCGGGGTCAGCGTCCGCTCGAACTCGGCGTTGATCGCCAGGGAGTGGCCGGTGAACACCGGCACGCGCACGCACAGGCCCGAGACGCGCAGGTCGGGGATGCCGAGGATCTTGCGGGACTCGTTGCGGAGCTTCTGCTCCTCGTCGGTCTCGTTCAGGCCGTCGTCGACGAGATTCCCGGCGAACGGCAGCACGTTGTAGGCGATGGTCTCCTTGTAGACGCCCGGCTCGGGGAAGGCGACGGCCTCGCCGTCGTACGCCAGCTCCCGGGCCTTGTCGCCGGCCGCGGCGATGCCGGTGGCGAGCTCCTCGACGCCGGCGATGCCCGAGCCGGAGACGGCCTGGTACGTCGACGCGATCAGCCGGACCAGACCGGCCTCCTCGTGCAGCGGCTTGAGCACCGGCATGGCGGCCATCGTGGTGCAGTTCGGGTTGGCGATGATGCCGCGGCCGGCCTCGATGACCGACGCCGCCGCCTCCGGGTTGACCTCGGAGACGACCAGCGGGATGGCCGGGTCCTTGCGGAAGGCGGAGGAGTTGTCGACGACGATCACGCCGGCGTCGACGAACCGCTGGGCCAGCGCGCGGGAGGCGGTGGCACCGGCGGAGAAGAGGGCGACGTCGAGACCGGCCGGGTCGGCGGTCTCGGCGTCCTCGACGGTGACCTCGCGGTCGCCGAACTGCAGCACCTTGCCGGCCGAGCGGGCCGAGGAGAAGAAGCGGACGTCGCCGACCGGGAACTCCCGCTCGAGCAGGATCTGTCGCATCGCGACGCCGACCTGACCGGTCGCGCCGACCACACCGATGTTGATCACCGCGTTGCTCATCGGCCGGTCCCTCCGTAGACGACGGCCTCGATCTCGTCGGAGCCGAGGTCGAAGGCGGCGTGGGCGGCGTTGACGGCCGCCTCCACCTGGGTCTCGGCCACGACGACGGAGACGCGGATCTCGGAGGTGGAGATCATCTCGATGTTGACCCCGGCCTCCGAGAGCGCCTCGAAGAAGCGGGCGGAGATGCCCGGCGACGAGCTCATGCCGGCGCCGACCACGGACACCTTGCCGACGCTGTCGTCGTAGAGCAGCGACTCGAAGCCGACGGATGCCTGGAGGCGCGAGAGCGCCGTCATCGCGGTCTGGCCCTCGCCCGCGGGCAGCGTGAAGGAGATGTCCGTCAGGCTGGTCGCCGCGGCCGAGACGTTCTGCACGATCATGTCGATGTTGATCTGCGCCTCGGCGACGGCGCGGAAGATCGCCGCCGCCTCGCCCGGCTTGTCCGGTACGCCGACCACGGTGATCTTGGCCTGGCTGCGGTCGTGGGCGACACCGGTGATGATCGCGGCTTCCATGGAACTCTCCTGAACAACATCCTCGGCCTTGACGACCCAGGTGCCCTCCTTCTCGGAGAAGGAGGAGCGGACGTGGATGGGCATGTCGTAGCGGCGGGCGTACTCGACGCACCGCAGGTGCAGGATCTTGGCGCCCTGCGCGGCCATCTCGAGGGTCTCCTCGTAGGAGATCCGGGGCACCTTGCGGGCGCGGGGCTCGATGCGCGGGTCGGCGGTGAAGATGCCGTCGACGTCGGAGTAGATCTCGCACACGTCGGCCTCGAGCGCGACCGCCAGCGCCACCGCGGTGGTGTCGGAGCCGCCGCGGCCGAGCGTGGTGATGTCCTTGGTCGTCTGCGAGACGCCCTGGAAGCCGGCGACGATGGCGATCGCGCCCTCGTCGATCGCGGCCTGGATCCGGCCCGGCGTGACGTCGATGATCTTCGCCTTGCCGTGCTCGGCGTCGGTGATCACGCCGGCCTGCGAGCCGGTGAACGAGCGGGCCTCGTGACCGAGGTCGTGGATCGCCATGGCCAGCACGGCCATCGAGATCCGCTCACCAGCGGTGAGGAGCATGTCGAGCTCGCGGGCCGGCGGCAGCGGCGACACCTCGTTGGCGAGGTCGATCAGGTCGTCCGTCGTGTCCCCCATCGCCGAGACGACGACCACGACCTGGTGGCCGGCCTTCTTCGTGTTGACGATGCGCTGTGCGACGCGCTTGATCCCGGCGGCATCGGCGACCGACGAGCCGCCGTACTTCTGCACGACAATGCCCACGGGGGCTCACTCCTGGCGTGGTCTCGGGGACGGTGCTACTTCTAGCAACTTCTGGGGCAGGCCACATCGACGGGGCCGCCCCGAGTCTACGAGAGTGGGCTAGCCCTTTTCCGCGCTGTCCAGCACGGCGGCCGCCGCCTCGACCAGCGCGAGCTCCTGGGTGGTGTCCAGGTCGACGTCGAGGCGGTCGTGCGCCACGACCGACAGCAGCGCCTTCATGGCCGACCCGGCGAGCGCGCCCCACGAGGAGACGTAGGAGAACTGCCACCACCACAGCGCCTCCTCGACGTCGCCGGCGTCGTAGTGGCGCACGCCGACGGCGAGGTCGGCCGCGATGCTGGTGAGGTCGTCGGAGAGCAGGCCCTCGACGATCTCGGGCGCGTAGGGGTCGAAGACGTAGCTGTAGGTGTCCAGGTTGCCGAGCAACCGGGCCAGCTGCAGACGGAGGTCGTCGATGTCGTCGGGATCCGGGCCGTCGTCGGGCTGGTACTCGTCGCGCGGCGCGAAGTCGCGGTGCACCCCCAGCCGCGCGCCGGTGAGCGCGATCTGGCTGATCTGGAGCAGCAGCAGGGACACGGCCTGACCGCCGCTGGCCTGGGCCGCGACGACCCGCAGGCCGTCGAGGAAGGAGCGCACCGACGCCGCGATGTCGTCGGCGAAGCGCACGGTCTCGGTCTCGACCGCGATCAGCGCCTCGAGCGCTGCGAGGCCGGGGAGCTGCTCGGTGGTGCTGTCGTCGCTCAGGTGCTCGTTCATGTCGCTGTCTGCCTTCCCACGAATGCCCGACCCAGGGTGACCTCGTCGGCGTACTCCAGGTCTCCTCCCACCGGAAGTCCACTGGCCAAACGCGTCACGCGCAACCCCAGGGGGCCGAGCATGCGCGTGAGGTACGTCGCGGTGGCCTCGCCCTCGAGGTTCGGGTCGGTGGCGAGGATCACCTCGGTGACGGTGCCGTCGCCCAGCCGGGTGAGCAGCTCCCGGATGTGGAGCTGCTCGGGACCGATGCCGTCGATCGGCGAGATCGCCCCGCCCAGCACGTGATAGCGACCGCGGAACTCCCGGGTCCGCTCGATCGCCACGACGTCCTTGTACTCCTCGACGACGCACAGCACCGCCGGGTCACGGCGCGGGTCACGACAGATGCGGCACTGGTCGTCCTCGGCGACGTTGAAGCAGATCGAGCAGAACTTCACCTTGTCCTTGACCTCGATGAGGACCTCGGCGAGGCGTCGTACGTCGGCCGGGTCGGCCTGCAACAGGTGGAACGCGATCCGCTGGGCACTCTTCGGACCGACCCCGGGCAATCGCCCGAGCTCGTCGATGAGGTCCTGGACGACGCCTTCGTACAAGAGTGCGGCCCCCGCTTCAGAACCCGAGCCGGCCGGGCGACTCGCCCGGTCCGCCCGGGCCGGGCAGCCCGCCCAGGTCACCCATGCCGGGCAGTCCGCCGGCGAGCGGGCCCAGCGTCTGCTCGGCGAGCTCGTCGACCTTGGCGCGGGCGTCGCGGAACGCCGCGACGATCAGGTCGCCGAGGTCGGCCAGCGCCTCGGCGTCGGTGCCGTCGAGCGCGTCGGGGGTGATGGTGACCGCGCTGAGCTCGCCGGCGCCGGTCACCGTGACGGTGACGGCACCGCCGGCGACCGTGCCGTCGACCGTCGCCTCCGCCAGCTGCTGCTGCGCGCTCTGCAGCTGGTCCTGCATCTGCTGGGCCTGCTGGAGCAGCGCGCCGAGGTCGAGGCCACCGGCGCCGCCGAGGGCGTCGAAGGGGTTCTGGCTCATGGGATCTCTTCTCTGTGTCCGGGAGGTGCTCGGGGCGGGAGGTCGGCCGGCGGCTCAGTCGCCGCGCGGGATCTCCTCGATCATCTGGGCGCCCAGCTCACGAGCGAGGAGCTCGGCGCTGGACTCGGCGTCGACCTCGCGGTCGTCGAGGTCGACGGCGGCGTCCGGGTCCTCCGGCGGCGCCTCCGCGGCGGCGTCGGCCTGGGCCTGGATGTCGGCCACCCGGGAACGGCGCGAGACCGGCCCCTCGGCCGGTCGCTCCGGCGCCGGCTCGGTGGCCCATGGCGGCGGATCGTCCGGTGGCGGAGCCGCCTGGGCGGGGGCGGGCGCGGACGGCCCGCCGGCCACCGCCACGGATCCGGGCGGCGCGGTGACCTCCGGCCAGCCGCCCGGGTCGCTCGGCTGCGGCGTGGCCGCCGGCGGCGGGGCCTGCGCCGACGCCGGCTCGGGGGGACGGGCGCCGGGGTCGGCGGCGGGATCGATGATCGCCTCGATCCGGACGTTGGCGCCGATCTCGTCGATCACGGCCTGCTGGACGATCTCCGCGTGACCGCCGGTCTCGAACGAGCGACGCGGCCCGTCGGTCTGGAAGCCGAGGCTGAGCACGGCACCGTTGAAGCCGACGACCTGGGAGTTCTGCGTGAGGTGGATCCAGGTGACCCGCTTGACCCCCTTGACCCGGTCGATCACCGAGGGCCACAGCCGGCGGACGTCGACCAGGCTCAGGCCGCTGCCGCCGCTGCCGCCCGCGGGGGCGGGAGCCTCGGCGGCGGGCGCGGCCGCCGGGGGCGTCGGCGCGGCCTCCGGCTCCGCGGCACGCTCGGGCTCCGGAGCACGCTGCGCGACGGGCTCGGGCTGGCCGACGGTGTTGTCGACGGGCTGGTCGACGGGTTGGGCGTCCGGCGCCGCGACGCGTTCGGCGACCGGCGCGGCGACGGGCTCAGGGGCCGGAGCCGCGGCGGGCGGAGCCGCGGCGGGCGCCGGGTCCTCGACGCGCTCGGGAGCCGCCCGCTCGGCCCGTGACGGCACCGGCCGGTCCTGGGCCGGCACGGCAGCCGGAGCCGCCGCGGGCGCGGACTCCGCGGACGTCGTACCGCTGATCGAGGCGCGGCGCTCGAGCCGGTCGAGACGGGCCAGCACCCCCTCGGTGGTGTGGTCGGCGGCCGGCAGCAGGATCCGGGCACAGATCAGCTCGAGGAGCAGCCGCGGCGCGGTCGCACCACGCATGTCGGTCAGTCCCGCCGCGACCAGGTCGGCCGCACGGGTCAGCTCGGCCCGGCCGAAGGCGGCGGCCTGGGCGACGAGGCGGTCGGCCTGGTCGCCGGAGAGGTCGAGCAGTCCGGAGGCGGCGGCGTCGGGGACCGCGGAGATGATGACGAGGTCGCGCAGCCGGCGCAGCAGGTCCTCGGTGAACCGGCGGGGGTCCTGCCCGGTCTCGATCACCTTGTCGACCACCCCGAAGACCGCCGACCCGTCGCCGGCCGCGAACGCGGAGACGACGTCGTCGAGCAGCGTGTCGGGCGTGTAGCCCAGCAGGCCGCTGGCCAGGTCGTAGGTGACGCCCTGCGACCCGGCGCCGCCGAGCAGCTGGTCGAGCACCGAGAGCGTGTCGCGCGCCGACCCGGCGCCGGCCCGCACGACCAGCGGCAGCGCGGCGGGCTCGATGGAGACGCCCTCGCGGTCGCACAGTTCGGTGAGGTAGGACGTCAGCAGCCGCGGCGGGATCAGCCGGAACGGGTAGTGATGGGTGCGCGAGCGGATGGTCGGGATGACCTTCTCCGGCTCGGTCGTGGCGAAGATGAACCGCAGGTGGGGCGGCGGCTCCTCGACCAGCTTGAGCAGGGCGTTGAAGCCCTGCGTGGTGACCATGTGGGCCTCGTCGATGATGTAGACCTTGTAGCGGCTCTTCACCGGGGCGAAGAAGGCCTTCTCGCGCAGGTCGCGCGCGTCGTCGACGCCACCGTGGGAGGCGGCGTCGATCTCGATCACGTCGATCGAGCCCGGGCCGTTGCGGGCCAGGTCACGGCAGCTCTCGCACGCGCCGCACGGGTCCGAGATCGGCGCCTTCTCGCAGTTGAGCGCCCTGGCGAGGATCCGCGCGCTGGTGGTCTTGCCGCAGCCGCGGGGCCCGGAGAAGAGGTAGGCGTGATTGACCCGGTTGCCGGCCAGCGCGGCCCGCAGCGGCTCGGTGACGTGCTCCTGCCCGATGACCTCGGCGAAGGTCTCGGGCCGGTAGCGGCGGTAGAGCGCGAGCGGGGAGTCCACGGGAGCCACCCTAGTCGCTGGCCCCGACACGTCCCGGGCCCGTGGCGCTGTCCCGGACCGGGCGGTCCGGCCCCTATCGTGAGGCGCGAGCCACAGGGAGGACGAGCACCATGACGACGATGGACCGGGACGAGGCGCGGGCGTTCCAGAAGCGGATGGTCCGGGTGCGCGAGGACGCCGCGCTCAGCCTGCTCCTCGGCATCGGCGACGAGCTCGGGCTGCTCGACGTGCTGGCCCGCACCGGGCCGGCGGACCCCGCCACCCTCGCCGCGGCGGCGGGCGTCGACGAGAGGTACCTGCGGGAGTGGCTGGACGGGATCGTCGCCGGCGACGTCGCGACGTACGACGCCACGACCGGCCACTACGCGCTGTCGCGCGAGCGTGCCGCCTGCCTGACCAGCGCCGACGGACCGGTCAACCTCGCCCGCAGCATGAAGATGCTCACCATGCTCGCCGGCGTGGAGCCCGAGCTGCGGGAGCGGTTCCGGCACGGCGGCGGACTGGACTACGACCGCTTCCCCCGGTTCCACGAGCTGATGGCCGCCGACGCCGCGGCCGTCCACGACGCCGGGCTGCTCGACGTCGTGGTGCCCGTCGTCCCGGGCCTCCACGAGCAGCTGACCGCGGGCGCCGCCCTGGCCGACATCGGCTGCGGGTCCGGGCACGCCGTCAACCTGCTCGCCCGCGCCTACCCGGCGAGCAGGTTCGTCGGCTACGACCTGGGTGCCGAGGCGATCGAGGCGGCGCGCGCCGAGGCCGCCGCGTGGGGCCTGACCAACGCGAGCTTCGAGGTCCGCGACGTCGCCGAGCTCGGCGAGGTGGCGGCGTACGACGTCGTGACGGCCTTCGACGCGATCCACGACCAGGCGTTCCCCGACCGGGTGCTCGCCGGGATCGCCGCCGCGCTGCGGCCCGGCGGGACCTTCCTGATGGTCGACATCAAGGCGGAGACCGGCGTCGAGAACAACCTGGGCCTGCCGTGGCGGACCTACCTCTACACGCTGAGCCTGATGCACTGCATGACCGTGTCGCTCGCCCATGGCGGCGCCGGCCTCGGCACGGTGTGGGGCCGACAGACCGCGGTGCGGATGCTCGAGGAGGCGGGCCTGGTCGACGTCGACGTGCGTGAGGTGCGGACCGACCCGTTCAACTACTTCTACCTCGCCCGCAAGCCGTAGGCGCGGCCGGGACGCAGAGGCCCCCCACGTACCCGATAGAGCTCACTTACCCTTGCTGCCTTCCGGCCCTGGGGGAGTTGGGTGAGATACCGCCACGTGGGGGGTTGCGGCCACTGTAGAGGATGGGGCGCGCCCGGTTCACATCGACCGCGGCATCCGGCGCCGACGCGCTCCCGCCCTGAGCGTCCCGGGGCGATCCGGGGCGTCCCGGGTCAGCGCAGCAGGTTGAGCACGGTGAGCAGGACCGGCGCGACCACCACGACGAGCAGCACCCAGGCGACCACGCGGTGCGAGCGCTTCGCGCTGTCGAGCGAGCCCGCGAACTCGAGCAGCGCACCGTCGGGCACCGACCGGTTGAGGCCCATCCGCTGCGCGTCGGTGGGCAGGTGCTCGACCGGGGCCCACGGCTCCGGCCGGTCACCGCGCGAGGTCATGGGCCGATGGTACGCCGCCGGGCCGGTCGGGCGAGGAGTCCCGATTCCACCTCCCCGTCCATCTGCCGGTAACCTCCTCCGCGGAGGTATCGCCTAGTGGCCTATGGCGCTCGCTTGGAAAGCGGGTTGGGTTAACGCCCTCGGGGGTTCGAATCCCCCTACCTCCGCCACAGACACGAACGGCGCCGACGCGAGTCGGCGCCGTTCGTGCTCGTCGGGCGTGGAGGCGGCCGGTTCGCCCGGCCACTAGCACGCTGTCCGACCCACCCGCGCACCCGGACCGCGGCCGGTTCGCAGCCGGTCCGGGGCTCAGCGCCGTCGGGCGAGCAGCGGGCGCAGCAGGAGCAGGACGACGAGCGCGGCGCCGCCCCCGAGTCCCCACCAGATCGCGTCGTGCCGCGCGCCGGCGAGGACGTCCGCCTGGGCGCGCGGGGGCTTGGCGGGCTGGACCTGCTGCGTGCGCTCCGCGCCCGGGTCGACGATCGCGCGCTGGATCGCCTCGACGGGCTGGACCACGCCGTAGCCGGTGATCGGGCTCGACGGGCCGCCGTTGCCGCTGGCGGTCTGCTCCAGCCGGGTCCTCAGGTCGGCGGCGTCCTCGTCGGGGTGGGCGGACCACACGAGCGCGGCCACGCCGGCCACCTGCGCGGCCGCCCAGGAGGTCGACGCCCCGTCGACGACGCACCAGCCGCCGTTGAGCGCCTTGGACACCGCGCTGGACCCCGGGGCGGCGAGGTCGATGGCCGAGCTGCGCAGCACGGTCCCGCGCGTGCCGGGCGTGGAGACCCCGACCGCGATCACCTTCGGGTGGGCGGCCGGCCAGATCACCTCGGCGGCGTCCTCGCCCTTCCTCGCCTCGCCCTCGTAGCCGTCGGGGAAGGCACCCTCGCCGGACGGGCGGTCCCCGGAGGCGGCGACGAGCAGGACGCCTGTGGCGACGAGCCGGTCGATCTGCGCCTCGAGCTCGGCGGAGTACGGGACCTGCGCGGGCACCACGACCACCGTCCGGGGGCGGGCACCGCCCTCGCGGGACGCGGCAATCTCCCCCAGCTTCCGGGCGAGGTCGGCGGCCATGGGGACCCGCTGCCCCTCCTGCGACCGCTCGAGCGTGTCGTAGAACCGACCGTCGACCACCTCGGCGCCGGGCGCGATCCCGACGTCCACCCGGCTCGGCTCCGCCTGGTCGGGGCCGGCGATGATGCCCGCGACGGCGAAGCCGTGCCCGGTCGGCAGCTCGACGGGGCTCGTCCCCCGGAACCCGTCGATGCCGCTGTCGACGACGATCACCTGCACGCCGGCGCCGGGCTGCCTCCCGGTCTTGCGCACCAGCGCCTGGGCCTCCTCGACGTGCAGCGCCAGGTTGGCCGGGTTGTCGCCCTTCACCGAGCGCTGGTCGGTCGTGCTCGCGCTGACCTGCAGGCAGCGCGGTCCCTCCGCCTCGGCCGCGACGTGCACCTCCGGAGCCGCGGCGGCGGCCGGCGTACCGGCGGCGGCACCGAGGAGGGAAAGCCCCAGCGCCCCGCCGGCGAGCCCGCCCGCAGCGGCCCGCACGAGGCGAGCCCCGCCGGGGCCCGAGACCCGCGCTAGCCGCACGACAGGTCCTTGGAGGGCGGGCACAGCGCCGCGTCCTGGGACAGCTCGGGCCCGACCTCGAACAGCTTGTTCCACACGTCGGGCACGACCAGCCCCGGGACCTTGCCGTAGCCGAGCTGCGTGAGGTCGTCGGTGCTGGCGACCGGATAGCTGTAGCCCCGGTCGTCGACGAGGTGGATCGTCCCGCCGGTGCTCGTGATCCAGTCGGCCGACCGGACCACGGCGCCGTGGCCCGACGCGACGGTGACCTCGCGGTCGCCGGCGGCGACGTCTGCGGCGCTGGCCGCGCCCGCGGGGGCCGTGACGAGCCGGACCGCCGGCTCCGTGCCCTCGTCGGTCGTCAGCTGGGCGCAGACCTCCTCGGTCGCGGGCAGGGACCCGGTGAGGACCTGCTCCGGCCAGTGCTCGCCGGCGCCCGCGGCACCGCGGACGATGTCGAACGGCGCACCGGGGACCTCGGTCACGGGCCGCGGTGCGCGCTGACCGAGCGAGGTGTTGCGCAGCACCGCCGCCTCGAAGGGCGACAGCTCCACGAATCCGTCCTTGGTGAACGCGTACGTCGTGCCGGAGCGCTCGAGCCAGTCGCCGACCCGGGCGTCGTCGTAGCCGGGGAGGCGAGCCGGCTCGCCCCAGCCGTTGATGCCGAGGCCCGCCGCGTCCAGGGAGGCACCGGGCGGGAACAGCTCCAACCACGCGTCCGGGACCGTGATCTGGTCGTTGGGCGAGATCCGCAGGTCGCTGTAGAGACCGTCGCTGCCGCTGGTGAGCTCGTAGCGGTACGCCCGGCGCGGCAGGCCGGGCACGTCGGCCTCGGCGATGAGATAGACCCCGCCCTCGGCGGCCGACCTCACCACGAAGCCGGTGGTCGGCACCGGCTCCACGGCGGGCGAGACCTCGATCGAGGTCTGCATGCCGAGCCCGCTGCCGGTGCAGGAGGTCCACCCGCTCTCGACCAGGTCGCCGGCGCCCGGCACGGTCGCCGGCGCGTCGAGGATGCCGATGGGCGGGCCCTTCCTCTCCCCCGCGATCTCGTCGTCGGGCACCTTGCGCGCCTCGACCCCGGCGCCCAGGATCAGCTGGGCCGAGGTCACGTTGATGACCGGTCGGACCCGTGGCAGGTCGGAGGCCAGGTCCTCGTCGAGGATCACGTAGAGCGCGCCCCGGTCGTCGGCGACGAGACCGGGCTTGTCCCAGTCGACCTCGGCACGGTCTGACAGCGCACCCGCGATGGCGGCGCCGGCGACGAGCAGGACGGCCAGCGCGACGCCGCCGACGATCATCCGGCCGGGCCGGGTGGGCTCGACCTCCCGGCCGCCCGGGGCCCCGGACACGAAGGCGGTCACGAGCCGGCGACGGCTGAACGCGTAGGCCTCGACGAGGTCCTTCTTGGTGGCCACGACCGGTCCGTCCTATCCGAGCCAGTCGCGCACCTGGTCGAACAGACCGGTGGCGACGACGAGCAGGGGGAGCAGGGTGAGCAGGGCGACCGACTCCAGGACGTCGCCGAGCCGGCCGCGGCGCACCGACGGGGCGGCAGGGCTCAGCGTCGCGACGAGCAGCACCGCGCCGAGGACAGCGAGGACGACCGCGAGCGTCGGACGCCAGTCGGGGTGGAACGCGAGCACCGCGACCGCCGTGGCCGCGATGCCGGCGACGCCGGAGGCGAGCCCGAGGAGCACCTCGCTGCCGGTGCGGTACTGGCGCGTGCGCAGGACGACGATGAGGCAGGCGTCGACCGCGAGGAGCGTGCCGGTCACCCCGAGGCTGACGGCGAGCGGCGCGACGAGGACGAGCAGCAGCCCGACGGTGCCGCTGATCGCGAGCAGGATCTCGTGGGCCACCCGGGCGTCGGCCGCGACCCGGGCGCGCTCGATGTCGTCGGGGTCGGCGGTGATGTCGGCCGGCGAGAAGAGCTGGTCGACACGGGTGCTCGTGGCCCCCAGCGCGAGCCACGGGAAGACGCTGCCCGCGAGGACGACGAGCACGAGCACCGTCGTCAACAGCGGAGCGGGCGCGAACCCGTCGGGCGAGGATCGGACGTAGATCCCGACGCCGACCCCCAGCGCGCCGACGACGATCGGCGGGAACGCCAGCGTCCGGCCCGGCCCGAGCCCGATGAGGCAGACCACGCCGGCCAGGAGCGCACCGGCACCGGCCGCGGCGAGCGGGTCGGCGAACCAGGTGTCGCCGTCGGGGGCGAACATGATGCCGGCCACCGCGGCGTACCCGGCGCCCAGCCAGGCGACGCCGACGCCGGCCTCGTGCTCGCCCTGGGCGCGGGACAGCACGATCGCGCCGGCGCACAGCGCGACCGCGACGAGGGCGGTGGCCGCGGCGGCGATGTCGGAGCCGCGCTGGATCAACAGGGCGCCGGCGCCGAGGAGGAGGAACAGGCCCGCCGCCACGAGCGCCGTACGACGCCCGGCGGCCGGCTGCCAGGGCTCGAGATCGTGCTCGACGACATCGGTCATCGCCTCGACGACGTCGTCGTAGACCCGGGGTGCCGGGTCGTCGACGCCCGCGGTGACGGTGAGCAGGCCGCCGTCCTCGATGCCCTGCAGCGTCAGTCCCGTGTCGAGGGCCAGCCGGCGCCCGTCGGCGGTGCCGACGCGGTAGCCGCCGTGCACCGTCGCCGGGTCGAGGAGGCCGACGCTGCGCGCCAGCTCGGGCAGCAGCTCGGCGACCGGGATGGCGCCCGGCAGGACCAGGTCGACCCGACGGGTGCCGGACGTGACCGTCACCCGGACCAGCCCGGAGGCGACGGCGGCGCTCGTCCGCGACGCTTGTGTCATCTGCCCCATCCTTCCCGAGAGCCCGAGCTCCGGATCCTAGTGCCGCGCCTCACGACGCTAGTGCCGCGCCTCACGACGCTCGCGATAGCGCGGCGACGTGTCCGCACAGCAGCGAAGGGACCGACCACCAGGTCGGTCCCTTCGTCGTGCGTGCGACCGGCTCGCAAGAGGCCGGCAGCGCGGCGGGAGGCGACCTCCGGGGAACTTGCTTTGCTTTCGCGTCGCCGGAGACGCGCTCGGCCCAGTGAGCCCCGGCCGGCAGCGCGGCGGGAGGCGACCTCCGGGAACTTGCTCTGCTTCGCGTCGCCGGAGACGCGCTCGGCCGGTGGACTCAGAACCGGCCGGCGCCGCGCTTGTCGGCCTGGATGTACTCGGAGTTGGACTGGTAGGTCGTCTTCGAGACGCCGTCGAGCAGGTCGAGCAGCTCCTTCATCGCCCAGTCCCAGGCGGACTTGGCCTGGTCGTAGCTCAGTCGCTGCTCGCTGTCGGGGGCCCAGGTGCTGATGTAGGGCTGGGCGTCGCTCTCGAGCTGGTCGAGGCGGGCGTTCATGGCCTTCGCGGTCTCGTACATGTTCTGTGCCGCGGCCTCAAGGGAGGCGTGCTTGACGCGCAGGCCGTCGAGGGCACCGAAGTCAGGTCCGGTCATGGTTCTCTCCTGGAGTTCGTGGGTTCGGGGACTACTGCTGGCCGAGGCGGTTGAGGAGGTTGACCATCTCCGAGCCGGCCTGCTCGTCGACGGCGACGTTGTCCTTCTCGGTCTCGGTCAGCGACGCGTGGAACCGGTCGAGGGCCGTGGTGACGACCTTGTGCTTCTCGAGCCAGGCGTTCTTGAGGTTGTCGAAGGAGAGACCGGCGGTGCCGACCCACTCCTGGCGCATGCTCTCGAGCTGGCCCTCCATGGTCTGGGCCTGCTTGCCGAGGTCCTGCTTGGCGGTGATGACCAGATCGGCGACCTTCCCGAGGGCGCCCTCTGCGTGTCCGAACTCGACTGCCATGTCTGCTCCTAGGTGCTGGTTGGCGGGCGGTGCGGCCCGCCCCGTGCAATTCGGTATCTCGATCTGGCTCCCCGAGTGCTGCCAAAGAGCCGACGCGTCAGGTGCTACCCCTCGCCGCCGAGGGGCTAAACATCAACCCGTGACTTCCCAGAGATAGCGGAAGAAGCCGACCGCCACCACGAGGGACCCGACGGCGAACGCGCCGCAGATCGCCTCACCGATCTCGGCCCGGCGCGACCACCACGCCGAGCGCCACCCGCGGCCCACGAGGACCGCCGCCAGCACGAGGATCCCGGCCAGGGCGACGGCGACCGCGGCCACGACGCCGGGCGCCGCGACCGGCCCGTCCGCCCCCGGCGCGAGACCGAGCAGGACGACCGCCAGCGCGGCCAGCGCGGCCACGCCGGCCAGCCGCAGCAGGCGGCTCGCCGCGGCATGGCGGTAGCTGCGGGCGGCGAACAGCAGCGCGGCGCCGCCGAACCCGATCAGACAACGGGCACCGGAGCTGTCCAGCGGCAGGTGCGCGGTGGCGAGCAGCAGCGGCGTCGTGACGACCACGAGGACGAGCACCGCGGTCGCGGCCGCGGTGACGACGCGGGCGCCCCGGCTCGCCACCGCCTGGACGGCCTGCTCGGGCACGACGATCCGGCCGCGGCGGCCCGTGGGGCGCTCCCGCGCCGACCAGGCGGTCACGGCGAGGCGCTCGAGGTCGAGGAGGTACTGGTCGGGCACGTCGACGGCGAGCTCCGGCACGAACCGGGCGGCCAGTACGGCGGCGAGGAACAGCACCGCCCAGACCACCTGGGGCGCGACGCCGGTCAGCGCACCCAGGCCGGCGACCAGGAACCAGCCGGCGCCGACCACGATCCAGACCCGGAGCCCGTCGACCGCGGGGTCGTCGGGGGCGGCGAGCGCCCGGCCCACCCCGGCGGTGACGGCGGCGCACAGCGCCGCGATGCCGCACACCGTCGGCAGCCGCTCGGGCAGCGGGTCCCAGGCCAGCGCGAGGCCGGCGGCCGCCGCGAACGCCGGAGCCGCGAGCGCGCGCTGCGAGCGCAGGACGCCGATCGGCAGGCAGCCGACGACGGCCGCCGCGAGGAGCACCGCGACGACCGGCCACCGGTCGTCGGCGGGCAACTGGGCGGCGCACCACCCGGCGACGACCGCGACGCCGACGGCGAGTGCGCACCACAGCCCGGACGCCCGGCCCGCGGCCAGCGCCTGCTCGCCGGCGTCCCCCGAGCGGAACCGGCTGCGCGGGGGCGCCGGTCGCGACGACGGATCCACGGCGACGACGACCGAGCCGGCGACCAGCCCGGCGTTGCCGACGACGGCGCTGGGCTGGAGCGGCTCCCCCGACCGGGTGACCAGCGGCAGCACGACGGGGAGTCCGGCCTCGGCCGCATAGGTCCGCGCGACGTCCTCGAGGGTGGCGTCGACCGGCACGGTCAGGTCGAGCACGCCCCGCGGTCCGTGCACGCTCACCGCGGTGACCGTGCCGGGCGCCGGAGGGCGGGACGTCCCGTTCACCGTTGCAGCCTCCCGAGATCGGTGTCGGACCGGACCGAGGTTCACGGCCCGGCTCGCAGGGTAGTCCTCTTTCCCGTGCGTTCCGAGGCTGCTTACCCTGACCGGGCCGGGTCCTATCATCGAGCGCGTCGCACGACCGGGCGGAGCGACAGCGGACGACAGGGGACGACAGCGTGACCGTGGGGACCACACCAGGCGGCGGACCGGGCATGCACCGGGGTACGCCGGGCGGCCCGCAGGGCGGTCTCCCGGGCGCGCTGCCGCCCGGGGCGCCGGGCGGTCCCCCGGGACGCCGGGTCGCGCCACCGGCGGCGCCCGGCAGCCTGACCCAGCGCGGCAACCGCGGCGAGCGCCCCGACCTGCCCAGCGGACAGCTCCAGCTGCAGCCGCCGCCGCAGCTCCAGCCGAGCGAGGGCGCCGCGGGCGTGGCGATGAACGCCATCCCGATGCTCGGCAGCCTCGGCTCGATCGTGCTCGTCGCCGGTCTCGGCGGCGCGGGCGGCAACCAGGCGCTGCGGTTCATCGCGGCCGGCATGTTCCTCTTCGCCACGCTCGGCTTCATCGTGGTCCAGATCGACCGGCAGCGGAAGCAGCGCCAGCAGCAGGTCACCGGCTCGCGCACGGAGTACCTCCGCTACCTCGCCACCGTCCGCAAGGTGGCCCGCGAGGCCGCCGACCAGCAGCGCCGGGCCCTCACCTGGATGCACCCGGCCCCGACCGCGCTGCCCTCCCTCGCCGAGGACCGGACCCGGGTGTGGGAGCGCTCGTCGGCCGACCCCGCCTTCCTCCAGGTGCGGTACGGCGTGTGCGCCCAGCCCCTGGCCCTGGAGCTGCTGCCCCCGGAGAGCGCCCCGATCGACGAGGTCGACCCCGCCTCGGCGTCGGCCCTGCACCGACTGCTCGTCGTGCACCGCCTTCAGCCGGACCTTCCGGCGTCGATCGACCTGCGGGCGTTCGACCGGATCGAGGTCTGCGGCGACGAGGAGGAGGCACGCTCCCTGGCGCGGGCCCTGCTCTGCTCGGCGGCGACCTTCCAGTCGCCGGAGAACCTGCAGATCGCGGTCCTCGCCGGCGAGGCGACCCTGGCCCAGTGGGACTGGGTCAAGTGGCTGCCCCACGCCCACAGCCAGCACCAGAACGACGCGGTCGGGCCGGCGCGCATGGTCACGACGTCGCTCAGCGACCTCGCCACCATGCTGCCGCCCGACCTGACCGAGCGGCCCCGCTTCGGCGCCGACGAGCGGCCGGCGATCCCGCACATCATCCTCGTCACCGACGGCGCGGAGCTGCCGCCGGGCAACCACCTCGTCCCCTCCGACGGCCTGCACGGCGTCACCGTGATCGACCTGCCCGCCCGCTGGGGCGAGCTCGACAGCCCGACGGCACTGCGCCTCGAGATCGAGGACCAGCCGGCCGCAGCGGTCGCGGCGGGCCAGGCTCCGGAGACGGTGCCCCTGGTCGCCGTACGCCTGCGGACGGAGCCGGTGCGGGCCAAGGCGGACCAGTGCGGCGCGGCCACGGCCGAGGCCCTGGCCCGGCGGCTGACCCCGCTGTTCACCCCGACCGCCGGCGCGGCGGTCGGCGAGGAGGCGGCCGCCGACCTCACCGGCCCCACCGACTTCATGGACCTGCTCGGTCTCGGCGACGTCCACAGCTTCGACCCCGGCACCGCCTGGCGACCGCGCCCCGCCCGCGACCGGCTGCGGGTCCCGATCGGCGTCGGCGACACGGCCGGGCCGATCCACCTCGACATCAAGGAGTCCGCCCAACAGGGCATGGGCCCCCACGGCCTGGTGATCGGCGCGACCGGATCCGGCAAGTCCGAGTTCCTCCGCACCCTGGTCCTCGGACTGGCGATGACCCACTCCCCCGAGCAGCTCAACATGGTGCTCGTCGACTTCAAGGGCGGCGCGACCTTCGCCGGCATGGCCGAGATGCCGCACGTCTCCGCGGTGATCACCAACCTCGCCCAGGAGCTCACCCTCGTCGACCGCATGCAGGACGCCCTGTCGGGCGAGATGGTGCGCCGCCAGGAGCTGCTGCGCGAGGCGGGCAACTTCGCGTCGATCCGCGACTACGAGAAGGCGCGTACGTCGGGCGACCCCGCCGCGGCGCAGCTCGCGCCGCTGCCGTCGCTGTTCCTCGTGGTCGACGAGTTCTCGGAGATGCTGTCGGCCAAGCCGGAGTTCATCGACCTCTTCGTCGCGATCGGCCGCCTCGGACGCTCGCTGGGCCTGCACCTGCTGCTGGCCTCGCAGCGCCTGGAGGAGGGTCGGTTGCGCGGTCTCGAGTCGCACCTCTCGTACCGGATCGGCCTGCGCACGTTCAGCGCCCAGGAGTCGCGCGCCGTGCTCGGCGTACCGGACGCCTACGAGCTGCCGGCGGTGCCCGGACTCGGTTACCTCAAGCCCGATCCCACGACGATGACGCGGTTCAAGGCGGCGTACGTCTCCGGGCCGCCGGAGACGAGCCGACGCCGCGTCGTGCGCGACAGCGGCGGCAAGGTGCGCGGCATCCTGCCGTTCACGATCTCCGAGGTGCAGACCTTCGACGAGCCGGAGCGCGAGGACGTGGACGCGGCCACGGCGGCCCCCGCTCCCGTCGAGGGCAGCGCGTCGCTGCTCGACATCGCCGTCGCCCGCATGGACGGCCGGGGGCCGGCCGCCCACCAGGTCTGGCTGCCGCCGCTCGACCTGCCCGACACGCTCGACCGGCTGATGCCCGACCTCGCGCCGCACCCCGAGCTCGGCCTGGTCTCGCTGCAGTGGCGCGGGGTCGGCGGCCTGACGGTGCCGCTCGGCACGGTCGACCGGCCGCGCGAGCAGCGCCGCGACACCCTCACGATCAGCCTCAGCGGGGCGGCCGGTCACGTCGCCGTCGTCGGCGGGCCGCGTAGCGGCAAGAGCACGCTGCTGCGCACCATCGTCACCAGCCTGTCGCTGACCACGACCCCGCTGGAGTCGCAGTTCTACGTCCTGGACTTCGGGGGCGGCACCTTCGCGCCGCTGACCGCGCTGCCCCACGTCGCCGGCGTCGGGTCGCGCTCGGAGCCGGAGGTCGTGCGCCGGATCGTCGCCGAGGTCAAGGGCATCGTCGACCGCCGCGAGCGCTACTTCCGCAGCCAGGGCATCGACTCCATCGAGACCTACCGCAGCCGCCGCGGCCAGGGCCGCGCCGACGACGGGTACGGCGACGTCTTCCTCGTCATCGACGGCTGGGGCACCCTGCGCTCCGACTTCGACGACCTCGAGCTGGAGATCCAACAGCTCGCCGGGCGCGGGCTCACCTTCGGCCTCCACATCGTCACCGCGTCGACCCGGTGGCCGGACTTCCGCGCCGCCATGCGCGACCTGCTCGGCACCCGGCTCGAGCTGCGACTCGGCGATCCCATCGACTCCGAGATCGACCGCAAGGTGGCCGCGCTGGTGCCCGGCAACCGCCCGGGCCGCGGCCTGGTGCCCGGCAAGCTGCACTTCCTCGGCGCGCTCCCCCGCACCGACGGCGACGGCACGGCCGAGACGCTCGGCGACGGCGTGGACGCGCTGATCGCCGCGGTGACCGCCGCCTGGCGGGGACCGGCCGGCCCCAAGCTGCGCCTGCTGCCGGACCGGATCACCCTCGACGAGGTGCGCGCGCAGTCCGGCACCCCGCCGCAGCGGCAGCTGCTCCTGGCGATCAACGAGAAGGAGCTGGCGCCGGTCGCGCTCGACGTCGACGCCGAGCCGCACCTGCTGCTCTTCGGCGACGGCAAGTCCGGCAAGACCAACCTGCTGCGCACCTACTGCCAGGAGATCATGCGCACCCGGACCCCCGCCGAGGCGCAGATCATCCTCGTCGACTATCGCCGCTCGCTGCTGGGCGAGGTCCCCGAGGAGTACCTCCTCAACTACCTCACCTCAGCGACCCAGGCGCAGCCCGCGCTCAACGACCTGGCGACGTACCTCCAGAACCGGATCCCCGGTCCGGACGTCACCCCCGAGCAGCTGCGCAACCGGTCGTGGTGGACCGGGGCCGAGGTGTTCGTCGTGGTCGACGACTACGACCTGGTCGCGACCCAGCAGAGCTCGCCGGTCGCGCTGCTGCAGCCGCTGATGGCCCAGGCCCGCGACGTCGGGCTGCACATCGCGGTCGCCCGCCGCTCCGGCGGTGCCTCCCGCGCCCTCTACGAGCCGGTCATCCAGACCATGCGCGACCTGGCGATGCCCGGCATCCTGCTGGCCGGCAGCCGCGACGAGGGCGCGCTGATCGGCAACTTGCGGCCCGGCCCGGCGCAGCCCGGACGTGCCCGGATGCTGACCCGCGACCGTGGGGCCGAGGTCGTGCAGCTGGCCTGGACCGACCCGTCGCTGTGATCCTGGTGCAGGAATCGCCGGTCGACCGGCGAAACTGTCACTTGTCGGGCGTTGCAACGCACGACAAGTGCAGGAATCACCGGTCGACCGGCGATTCCCTCAGGGGCGCCTCGGCATCGGCGCGCGGAGCGGCGATCACCGCGGCGATGGCGGTGGTGACCGGTACGGCGAGCACCAGGCCGATCGAGGTGACCAGGGTCCGGACGACCTCCTCGGCCAGCTGCTCGGTCGAGATCAGGTCGATCAGCGGGCGGTCGTAGACGCGCAGCAGCATCAGCAGGATGAGCGCGGTGCCGACGTAGGCGAACACGATCGTGTAGATCGTCGAGGCGATGTGGTCGCGACCGATCCGCATGGCGCTGGTGAAGACCGCCGTGCGCGAGGCCTGGGGGCTGGCGGCCCGCAGCTCCCAGACGGCGGAGGCCTGGGTGATGGTGACGTCGTTGAGGACGCCGAGCCCGGCGATGACGAGCGCGCAGCCGAGCAGCGCCTGGAAGTCGAGCGCGCCGAACGAGGCCAGGATCGCGCCGGTCTCGTCGCTGATGCCGGTCAGCTGCGCGTCGCCGATCGCGACGACGCCGATGCCGGCGGTCAGCGCGATGCCGAGCAGGGTGCCGGCGAGAGCGGTGCTGGTGCGCAGGGAGAAGCCGTGCGTCGTGTAGAGGACGACGAACATGATCGCGGTCGCGCTCGTCAGCGCCACCCCCACGCCCGGGGCGCCGTCGAGCAGCGCGGGCAGCATCCACCACCACACCACGGCGCCGCCGAACGCGAGCCCGATCAGGCCGAGCAGCCCCCGCCAGCGGGCGACGGCGAGCACGACGGCGACGAAGAGCACGCCGAGCCAGACCAGGGTCCCGTAGCGCTCGGTCGCGAAGTAGGAGTACGTCGCCTCCTGGTCGGGCGCGCCCTCGGGCGGCGGCGTGCGCAGCAGCTCGACCCGGTCACCCTTCGCGAGCCCGGACTCGACCACCTCGGGGGGTACGTCGAGGCGGACCGGCTCTTCCTCGCCGTCGACCACGACGGTGATCGTGCTGCAGCCGGACCCGTCCGGCAGTCCGGTCCGGCCCGAGCAGCGCTCGGCCACGGCGACCACGTCCGCGGACGGGAAGGTCACCCCGGGCGCGGCGAACTGGGCCGCGGCGCCACCGCTGCGCGCGCTCCGGGCGGCGGCGTCGCCGGGCGGCCACCAGATCGCGAGGCCGGCCACCGTCCCGATGAGGGCGAGCGCCAGCGCGGAGAGCAGCACGATCCGCGCCGTCGTCCCGACCTCGATCCGGTCCTCCGGACCGCGGTCCGCCCGGCGGCCGTGTCCATGTCCGTGCCCGTGCCCCCGGCCGCGATGGCTGCTCACGCGCCCACCCTGCCACGACCTGCCCCGATATGAGAATCGTTGTCAACTAGGCTGGAACGGTGAGTCCGCACGTCCCGGTGACCGCCCTGACCGGACATCTGGGCGCCGGCAAGACCACACTGCTCAACCGGCTGCTGCGCCGCCCCGGAGCGCGGGTCGGGGTGATCGTCAACGACTTCGGCGCGATCAACGTGGACGCCGGCCTCGTCACCGGCCAGGTGGACGAGCCGGTGTCGATCGCCGGCGGGTGCCTGTGCTGCATCGAGGACGTGTCCGGCCTCGACGCCGCCCTCGAGCGGCTCGCCCGGCCGCGGCTCGCGTTGGACGCGATCGTCGTCGAGGCCAGCGGGCTCGCGGAGCCGGGCGTGCTGGCCCAGATGATCCGCGGCTCCACGGTGCCCCGGGTCCGTCCCGGCGGGGTGGTCGACGTGGTCGACGCGGTCGAGTACTTCGCGACGCTCGACGACGGGGGCATGCCGCCCGCCCGGTTCTCGGTGGCGACCCTGGTCGTGATCAACAAGACAGACCTGTTGCCGCCGACGACGCGCGACGACACCCTCGCCGCGATCGAGGCACGGATCCGCGCGGTCAACCCGGCGGCGCACGTCGTGCGCACCTCGCGCGGCCGGATCGACCCGGCACTCCTCCACGACGTCGCCCGGGCCGAGGACCCGCCGGACGAGCTGCCGCTCGCCGCGCTGCTGCGCGCCGAGCGGTCCGCGCAGGAGGCCGACGACGGCCACGACCACGCCCATGCCGCCTCGGCGACCGCGCGCACGGACGGTCCGGTCGACCCCGCTCGGGTGGTCGACCTCCTCCTCGATCCGCCCACCGGGGCCTACCGGATCAAGGGGACCGTCGCGGTCGACACCGGCCGGGGCCGCACGGGGTACGTCGTGCACGTGGTCGGCAGCCAGGTCCACGTCGCCGCGCTCCGGCCGGCGCCCGCGTCGAGCGAGCTCGTCGCGATCGGCGTCGGCCTGGACGCCGCGGCCGCGCGAGCCCGCCTGGAGGCGGCCCTCGCCCCGAGCGCCGGGCAGCCCGGCACCGAGCGCGACGGTCGTCAGCGACTGGAGCGGCTCCGGCGGCTCACCAGCTCGACTTCGTGATCCCGGGCAGCTCGCCGCGGTGGGCCAGCTCGCGGAACCGGATCCGCGAGAGGCCGGCCTTGCGCAGGTAGCCGCGCGGGCGGCCGTCGACCTGGTCGCGGTTGCGCAGCCGGACGGGCGACGCGTCGCGGGGCAGCCGGGCGAGTGCCCGGACCGCCGCCGCCAGCTCGGCCGTGCCCGGCTCCGCGCGGCGGACCCGCTCCTTGAGGACGGCCCGCCGCTCGGCGTACCTCTCGACGGTGGCGCGGCGCCGGTCCTGCGCGGCGACCTTCGCGCGCGAGGCCATCAGCGCTCCTCGCGGAACTCGACGTGGCGGCGCAGGACGGGGTCGTACTTGCGCATGCGCAGGCGGTCGGGGTCGTTGCGGCGGTTCTTCCGGGTGACGTAGGTGTAGCCGGTCCCGCCGGTCGAGCGGAGCTTGACGATCGGTCGGACGTCGGATCCCTTCCCCTTCGATCCAGCCATGTCAGAGCCTCTCTCCTCGGGCGCGGAGGTCGGCCACGACGGCCTCGATCCCCCGCTGGTCGATGGTCTTGATGCCGCGGGCGGAGACCCGCAGCGTGACGTGCCGTCCCAGGGACGGCACCCAGTAGCGCTTGCGCTGGACGTTGACGTCGAAGCGCCGCCGGGTCCGCCGGTGGGAGTGCGACACGTGGTTGCCGAACGCGGGCCGCGCGCCGGTCACCTGGCACACCTGTGACATCTGCTTCCCTCCTGATCTATGATTGAGAATGATTCTCATTCTAAACCAGAGGAGCAAGCGATGAAGCAGGGCATCCACCCCGCCTACGGTCCCGTCGTGTTCCGCGACCGCGCCACCGGCGACCTGGTGCTCACCAGGTCGACGCTGGCCGAGCGCGCCGGAGCCGACGGACGCACGATCGAGCTCGACGGCGCGACGTACCCGGTCGTCGACGTCGACGTCAGCGTGCACAGCCACCCGTTCTGGACCGGCCAGGGCCGCGTCCTCGACACGGAGGGGCGGGTCGAGGCGTTCGAGCGCCGGTACGGCCGGGGTGTCGCCCGATGAGGATGCCCGTGGTGCTGCTCAGCGGCGTCGACCCGGAGGCGATGGCCGCGACCATGGTGGGCCTGCAGTTCGACCTGCCGGGCGCCGTGGCGTGCCGGCACAGCATCGACGTCGAGCGCGGCGTGCTGACCCGTACGGTCAGCGACCTGAGCGGCGTCGTCGAGACGCACGAGACGCTGCTCGAGCATGCCTGCGTCAGCTGCGCGATCCGCGAGGACATCCTGCCGACGCTCGAGCGGCTCGCGCGCGACGGCCGCTGGCAGAGCATCGTGGCCCACCTCCCCGTCGGCGCCGAGGCCGCCCACCTGTGCGCCGCGCTCACCTGGGACACCCGGCTGGCGCGGTTCCTGCGGGTCTCCGCCGTCGTCACGGCCGTGGGCGCGCGGCACCCCGTGCGCGACCTGCTCGGCGACGACCTGCTCGCCGAACGCGGCCACCACTGCGCCCACGACGACCGCCGCGGCGTCGGGGAGGTGCTGTCCGCCATGGTCGAGTACGCCGACGTGGTGGCCTTCGACGACGCGGTCGACCCGGTCGCGCGCGGCCTCGTCACGACGCTCGCCCGCCCGGACGCGACCGTCGTGGAGGGCGGACACGGACTCGGGGGCGACGTCCTCGTCGGACGACTCCACCAGCACGCGCGCACGGACGCATGGACCGACCCGGCGCGCACGGACGCCCTGCCCGACGTCCGCGCGGAGGGGGTGTGGCGCGTCGACCTGCAGTCGCTGCGCCCGTTCCAGCCGGACCGGCTGCTGGACTCGCTCGAGCAGCTCGGCGCCGGGGCGCACCGATCGCGCGGCTGCTTCTGGCTGCCCAGCCGCCCCGGCCGGATCCTCGAGTGGGACGGCGCCGGCGGCCAGCTGAGCATCGGCGACCACGGCTCGTGGGGCACCCGCAGCCCGTTCACGCGGATCGTCCTGGCCGGCGTGGGCGTCGCGCCGCCCCACCTGCGCTCAGCCTTCGACGGGCTGCTGCTCGCGCCCGGGGAGCCGGTGACCTGGCCGGCGGGCGAGGACGGCTTCGAACCGTGGCTCGGGCCGATCCGGGAGGTGGCCTGAATGGCCGTGCCGAAGCGTCGTACGTCGCGCAGCCGCACCCGACACCGTCGCTCGCAGTGGCGGGCGAGCGCCCCGGACCTGGTGCCCGTCACGATCGACGGCCGCACCCACCGCGTCCCGCGGCGCCTGGTCGGCGCGGTCATGGACGGCCTGGTCGACCCCGAGACGGGAAGGAGGAGCAGGCGATGAAGGTGCGCAACTCGATCCGGTCGCTGAAGAAGCAGCCCGGCGCCCAGGTCGTGCGGCGGCGCGGCCGCGTCTATGTGATCAACAAGCGGAACCCGCGGATGAAGGCCCGCCAGGGCTGATCACGCGACGGACCGGTCCTCGGGTACGACAGGTCGGCACCCGAGACCGATGTCCGGCACCGTCGACCGACCTAGCGTCGGGAGCATGATCCGTCGTCCCGTCGCCGCCGTCCTGCTGGCCTGCTACTCCGTCGTCGTCGCGCGGCTCACCCTGGCCGACCCGGCGGCGGGCCGCTGGGCCTTCGACCTGGCCGACGCGGCGGCGCGGCGGGCCAGCCACGGCCGGCTCGACTGGAGCGAGACCGAGGTCATCGCGAACGTCGCGCTCTTCGTGCCGGCGGGCTTCCTGCTCGCCGTCCTGCTCGGCCGGCCGCTGCTCGCGGCGGCCCTGACGGTGCTCGCGTCGGCGTGCATCGAGCTGGCGCAGCAGCAGTTCCTCCCGCCCCGGGTGCCGACGCTCGCCGACGTGGTGCACAACGGCCTCGGCGGGCTGGTCGGAGCGATCCTCGCCGCCCCGCTCAGCCGGGTCGGCCTGTCGGCCCGGCCGGCGGGTCAACGCGCCGGGCAGTACTGAGCCAGCCAGTCCCCGAAAGCACCCACCGAGCCCGAGGTCGAGGCGCCCGAGCCGTCGTCGACCAGGGCACCCGGAACGGCGCTCCGGTCGAGCTCGTCGCCGAGCGAGCCGTAGACCCCGGAGATCTCGACGTAGTAGCCGGTGCGCGCCAGGGGACTCATCGAGTCGGGTACGCCGAGGGCGACGAGGTCGCCGGCAGCCGCCCGCAGCGCGTCCGCCGCAGTGCCGGGCTGCGCGGCGTACTGCCCCTGGGCGTCGGCCAGGGTGAGGTAGCCGGCACAGAACTCGTCCTCGCCCGGCACCGCACCGCCGGCCGCGGGGGACGCCTCCTCCGCCGGCGGAGGGTCGTCGCCACCATCACCGTGGCCCCCACCGCGGCCGAACGTCAGGGTCACGACCAGCACGACGACCAGGGCCAGGGCGAGGCCGAGGCGCGGCAGCAGCGCGGACCCGTCACTCATAGGGGCGCTTGGGCGGGCCCGTCGGGGTGACCTCGGCAGCGGCCAGGACCGGCACCTCCTCTGTCCCGATGCCCTCGCCGGTGCCCGGCACCCAGGCGCCGACCACCTCGACCCACTGCTCGTCGGCGGGTGCCTGCTCGCCATCGCCCGGGTCGACGCGGACGCGGAAGGCCAGCGCGTCCGCAGCACAGCAGCTGATGGAGAGCCGGGTGACGTACCAGCCGTCCTCGTCGTGGGTGACGAATCCGCGCAGCCGGACCTGAGCACCGGTCAGCACCTCGCCGTACGCCGAGGCGTAGGCGACGAACTCCGAGACCAGCATGTCGTGGACCTGTCCCTCACGCAGCGGCGCGACCGCGGCCTTGTCGTACCGCACGGCGCTCACATCGTTGGACCGCCGCTCGGCGACATAGGCCCCGAGAGCGGGAGGCTGGACGACGAAGGCGATGACGACGGGGAGCAGCAGGGCCCACACCGCAGGGGACGACCGGTCGGTGTCGTGGCGGCTGCTGAAGACGGCGAGGAAGGCGAGGCCGACCATGGCGGCCCCGCTGACGACGAGCGGCCACTTCATCCAGTCGTTGACATAGCGCGCGTACTCGTCCGTGAGGCCGACCCGCAGTGCGACCGCGCCGATCGCGGCGAGGACGACGGACTGGGCGTTCCGGTTCACAGCAGCACCCACCCGACCAGGACAGCGACGACGGTCGCGACCGTGAGGACGAGCGGCACGAACTGGACCGCGAACCCACGCCCGAACTGGCCCGCCTCCATCGCGGCGAGCTTGATGTCCATGGCCGGCCCGACGACGAGGAACACCAGCTTGGCCGTGTCGGAGAACGCTGTGAGGCTCACCGCGACGAAGGCGTCGGCCTCCGAGCAGAGCGCAACCAGGAAGGCGAAGGCAGCGAGCACGACGACGCCGACCAGCACGTTGCCGGCGACGGACTCGACGACGCTGACCGGCACCAGCACGTTGACGGTGGCAGCGATGACCGCGCCGATGACCAGGAAGCCGCCCGCGGGGAGCAGGTCGTGCCACGCCGCCCCGACGAAGCGGCCCCACCGGGTGTCGCCGCCGTGGGTGTGCTGGGCCGCGCTGATCCGGGGCAACCGCAGCGCCGGCAGCCGTCCGGCGACGACCACATAGATCCAGCCGATGACGACGGCGACGAGCAGTGAGGCGACGAACCGGGCGACCACCATGTCGGTACGGCCCTGGAAGGCGACCGCCGTGGAGATGATCACCGCCGGGTTGATCGCCGGGGCGGCGAGCAGGAAGGTCAGCGCGATCGGCGCCGGTACGCCGCGTCGGGCCAGCCCCGAGGCGACGGGGACCGCGGCGCACTCGCAGGTCGGCAGCCCGATCCCGGCCAGGCCCGCGACCGGGACGGCGAGAGCCGGGTTGCGAGGCAGCACCCGCGACACCAGTCGCTCCGACAGCAGCGCCGAGATCAGCCCCGACAGGGCCACGCCCAGGACGAGGAACGGGATCGACTGAACGACGATCGCGAGGAAGACGGTGGCCCAGGTCTGGAACGCCGCGCCCTCGAGGTGGTCGCCGAGGAGACGCTGGAGCGGGACGGCGGCGACCAGCAGGCCCAGCACCAGCCAGACCTGGAGATCGCCGCCGGCCCGGGTCGTGGACGAACGGGTCGTGCTCATCGCCCGGAGCGTAGTGCCATCTGGTTACGAATGGGAATCATTGTCAACAACGGACCGTGGCCGGCCCGCCTCCGGAAGCAGAGGGCTCAGCTCAGCTCAGCGCCGCACCCGGACCCGCGTCGACCGGTCCCGCGCGGCCGCGACCTGGCCGTCACCCCGGTAGATCACGGCGACCCGCTTCGTCCCGGGCGGGACGCTCTTCGCGATCCGCACCCTGATCCGGGCCCGGCCCCTCTCGTCCAGGTGCACGGTGCGGACCCTGCCCGCCACCCTGACCCGGACAGCACCCGACGGCACCCGCGCGCCGGCCCGCACCCGGACCCGCACGACCACCGACCCACCGCGCCGCACGGTCGGCCGCGACACCCGCACCTTCAGCACCGGCGTCGCCTTCACCACGGGGTCGGCGCCCGGCTCCGCCACCCCCGACGGCCCGGCCGGCCCCGACGGCGGCGGGCCGGTCGGCGCCGCCTCCACCGCGAGCGTGACCTCCGGCGACGGACCATAGGCCACGACGCCGTTCGGCTTCACCACCGATACCCGGTAGGCAGCACCGTCGTCGGCCGCGGTGGCGGTGAGCCCGAGCGTCTCGCCCACCTCGTCCGCGAGCGTCGTCCACTCCTCGGAGCCGGCCGCCCTCCGCTCCCAGCGGTGCTCGGTCAGGACCGTCGGGCCGTTCTCCGGCAGCTCACGCGTCAGGGTGGTGGTCTCCCCCTCGATGGCCGAGGTCCGCCCCGTGATCGTGGGCTGCTGTCGCGCCGCGGCGCCGTGGTCGTCGACCTGGATCGTCACCGGCTCGGCGACGATCGAGTCCTTGCCCTCGGCCGCGAAGTCGAGGATGACCCGCACCTGCACGCCGTCGAGAGCCTGCTCGGCGGTGAGCCGGTGCTGCTTCCCCGATGCGCCGGGGAAGGGCTCCCAGTCGCGGTCGGCCCACTTCCACTCCCAGCGGATCTCGTCGCCCGGCAGCGGCTCGGGCGCCACGGTCGACGCCAGGCTCACGGCGTCCCCCTGGTGATAGTGCTCCGCGAGCTGGTTGAGGAAGAACAGCTGGGCGTCCGGATCGTCGGTCACGTAGATCCGCACGGCGGGAGTCCTGAACGCCTCGACCCCGTCGGGCGTGAGCACCCGCAGCCGCAGGTAGCCCTTGTCGTGATCGGCGACGTTCACCGTCTTCTCCACGGTCGCGGGGCTCTGCGAGCCCGCGGCCCACACGACCGTGCTCGGGTCGGCGGCGGCGAAGTCCGCCGCCTTGCTGAACTGCCACTCGTAGGTGAACGCGTCGCCGTCGCGAACCGGGTGGATCTGCGCGCTCAGGTCGGCGCTCGCCCCCTCGAAGTAGAGCGTCTGCAGCCCCTGGACGGGCAGCTCGAAGTTCGCCGCCTGCACCCGGTGGGGCTCGGACTGGCGCACCGGCACGCCGTCGCGCACCACCCGCACCGCGACGTCGTAGGCGTTCGCGTTGTCGCCCACCCGCTTGATCGTGACCGAGGCCGGATCCGGGTAGGCCGCGGTCGAGCCGGAGACGGCGAGGCGGGTCGACCAGGTGACGCCGAGACGGTAGACGAACTCCGTGGTCTCGCCCTCCGCCAGGTCCAGCCCGCCGGCCTCCAGGCGGTAGAGGTCTCCGGGATAGATGGGGCCGCTGCCGCCGACGCGGGTGAGCGAGGGCCGCTGGCCCGCCTGCTCGACGTGCACCGGGTACCAGCCCGCCTGAGCGACGATCGAGCCGCTGCTGCACGTCTCATTGGCGCACTGGCGCACCGCTACGCTCAGCTCGTAACCGTCATCGGAGGCGCCCAGCACCGGCGACCGGGTGTACGCCGACGAGGTCGACGTCTGCACGTTGAGGCCGGTGCTGGTGGAGCCGATCGGCCGCCACAGCCAGCGATACATCTGGCTCTCCGCCAGGGTGACCCCGACGACCTCGGCGCTCAGCAGGTCTCCCGGCGCATAGGACGCCTCGACGCCGGTGACGGCGAACGGCACCCCGCCCTCGTCGGTGACGGAGACGGTCACCGGCTGCGAGCTCGAGGTCGCCGCCAGGTTGGCGACGCTCGGGACGAAGACCGCCGTCACGTCGTGGGAGCCGATCGCCAGCGCGTCCACGGTGAGCGCTGCCGCACCGGCGACGACCGCCTCGTGACCCAGCACCGTCGTACCGTCCCGGAACTCGACGTACCCCTCCACCGTCGCCGGGGAGACGGACGCGCGGAGCTCCACGGGCGTGCCCACCGTGACCGTCGAATCGCCCTCGATCTGCACGGCGGTCTCGGTCGCCACCTGCTCCGGCAGCTCACCGACCACGAAGGTGTAGACCGCGGTGTCCTCGACCTGCTGCCCGGCGACCGTGCCGGAGGCCCGCACGGTCAGGTGGTAGATGCCCGCCGCGGTGAACGCCCAGTTGGTGTGCATGTGGGAGCGGCCCACCAGATCGAATGCCTTGACGTCCTCGTCGCTCGACCACTGCCGGATCGCGCCGTCGATGTCGTTCTGGTAGAGCTCGACGTCGCCGGGTCCCGCGACATCGACGAGGGTCATCGTGGTGGTGTTCGCGTCCAGGGTCCCGTCGGGGACGGACTCGGTCGAGAAGCCCGGCCACAGCTGGTCGGCAGCGAAGCCCTGCGGCGCGATCCACACCTCGGCACCGGCGGGCGCGATGAACGGCCGACTGGCGGGCGCGGTCCGCCGTGAGTCGTCGTCGACGTGGAACCACACCCGGTCGGCCGGGTAGCGGGTGTGCGGATCGGGCGTGTCCGCCCTCGTCGCCAGCACCAGCGCGCCGTCCTCCCAGAAGGTCGCGATCGCGTCGGTGTGCACGTCGGCGATCACCCGTCGCTCCGCCGGGTCCGGCGCCGGCCCCGGCGCGGCCGACGTGCGCGCCGGCAGGGCGCCGAGCACGCCGAGCCCCAACGTCGTCGTCAGCAACGCCGTCAGCAGGAGTTTCAGTGAAACGAGGGGCGGCAGGAGGGTACGAGCGCCCCGAGCGGGCGCAGGGGCAGGCGACATCGGCACAGTCCTCGTCATCGTTCGCAGCAGACAGCGGAGCCGACCGGGCCGTTGTGGCGAGCGCGGTCGGTGGTCTCGACCGTAGGGTTGTTGAGAATGATTGTCAATCTCATTTCAGTGGAAGCGGCGGGCCGACCGGAGCCGAACGAAGGGCCGTGGCACACGACGCGCTCTGACAGAACCGGCGCTGGAGGCGGGTTCCTGGCGATGGACCACGCCTGGCGAGCCTCGTCCGCGGGCGCACCGGAACCGCTACCGCGGCCCACCGCTGAGCGGGACGGCGGCGCCCTCGGCCGAGGACGGCGCGCCGGTCCGCGCCGCGCCGGCCCGCGCGATCCCGGCGAGGACGCCGTGGCGCGGTGCCGCGAGCCAGGCGACCAGGAAGGCGCCGGCCAGCACCAGGACGATGGTGGCCCCGACCGGCAGGTCCCAGGACCAGGAGATGTAGAGGCCCACGGTCGCCCCGACCACCCCGATGCCCGGGGCGAGCACCATCATCACGCCGAGCCGGTCGGTCAACAGCCGGGCGGTCGCGGCCGGCGCCACGAGCAGCGCCAGCACCAAGACGTTGCCGATCGTCTGCACGGACATCACCACAGCCAGCGTGACCAGGACGTAGAGGACCAGGTCGTGCAGGAAGACACGCAGGCCCAGGGCGCGCGCCATCTCCCGATCGAGCGTGACCGCGACCAGACCGTGGTGGAGCAGGAACAGCGTCGTGAGGACCGCCAGGCCGGTCACCGCGATCACGGCGACGTCGCGGTCGGGCACGCCCGCGATCGAGCCGAAGAGGAACTGCTGCAGCGAGCCGGCGTACCCAGGCGCCCGGGAGATGATCACGACGCCCAGCGCGAAGGCGGCGACGAAGAAGACGCCGATCACGGCGTCCTCCTTCAGACGCCGACCCTGGCTGAACACCGCGATGAGCACCGCGGTGAGCACACCGGCGACGGTCCCGCCGACGATCAGGTTGCCGGACAGCACGAAGGCGACGGCCAGACCGGGGAAGACCGCGTGGGCGACCGCGTCGCCGATGAACGCCATGCCGCGCAGGACGACATAGCAGCCGACGACGCCGCACACGACCGACGACATCATCGCGACCGCCAGCGCCTTCGGCAGGAAGCGCAGGTCCGGGTTGGTGAGGTCGGCGAGGAAGTCCAGCGGGCTCACACCGTCACCCCCGCCGCCAGCACCCGCAGGAACGGGCTGTCGGCGCTCACCTCGAAGGTGTCCGACCACGCCTCGGGACGGTCCCGGAGCTCGGCGGCGCTCCCCGTGGCGACCACGGTGCGGTTGAGGAGCACGACCCGGCGGCAGGCGAAGAGCGCGGACGCGATGTCGTGGGTCGTCATCAGCACCGCGCGCGCCGGCCCGTCCACCCCGTCCGCGAGCCCGGTGAGCATCGCGAGCAGCGACTCCTGGGTGGGCAGGTCCAGGCCCGTGAACGGCTCGTCGAGGAGCAGAACCGACGGATCGAGGGCGAGCGCCCGGGCCACCAGCACCCGCTGGCGCTGGCCGCCGGAGAGCTCCCCCACCGGCCGTCGGCGCAGGTCCGTCATCGCGACCAGGCCCAGGGCCCGGTCCACGGCCCTCCAGTCGGCGACCCGCGGCCCACGACCGGGGCGCAGCCCGCCGACCCGCCCGGTGAGCACCACCTGCTCGACCGAGATGGGGAAGTCCCAGGCGAACTCGTGGCGCTGCGGGACGTAGCCGATCTCGCCGCGTCGCCGTCGTACCGGACGGTCGTCGACGCGCACCTCCCCCGCCCGCGCCCGGGTCAGGCCCAGGACCGCGCGCAGGAGCGTGGTCTTGCCCGCTCCGTTGGGACCGATCAGTCCGACGAGCTCGCCACGGTGGAGATCGAGGTCCACGCCGCGCAGGACCGGCCGGCCGCCCAGGTCGACCTCCAGGCCGCGCACCTGCAGTCCGCTGCTCATGGCGCGACCTCGTCCAGCAGCGCCCGGGAGCGGGTACGACGCCCGCGCGCCACCGCTGCCAGCAGCACGGCGACGAGGACGACCGCACCGCCGCCGACGACCCACGGCCAGATCGGCGTACCGTCCCCGTCGACCGGGTCCGCGTCATCGGCGGTCGGCTCCGGAGCGTCCGGGCCGGGGGCGCTCACGGCGGCCCGCAGCGCCTGCGCGGGATCGGTGGCGTCTCCCACCGCGATCCGGAGCGTGCCGGTGGCGGTCTGCTCGGTGCCGTCGACGAGGGTCGCGGTGGCGGCGATCGAGACGAGATAGACGCCGGGCTCGGCGAACACCCAGTTGGCGTGGGTGTGGGTGTTGACGTCCACCCAGAGGTCCTGGTCTTCGTCGGCGGCGAGGGCGCGGGAGTCCCAGAGCACGTCGGGCTCTCCGAAGCCGCCGTCCTGCAGGTAGACGACCAGGTGGCCGGGGCCGTCCACGCCCCGCAGGGTGAGGGTGACGCCACGGTCGACGCTGTCGAGCACCGAGGGGTCCTGGGTGTTCCAGCCGAGCCAGACCACGTCCGGGTCCTGGGTCTGCGGCACCACGTGCACGCCGGCGCCGGGCGGCACGCCGAGGAAGGCGTAGGCCGGGTCGTCGGGCACCTGTTGGGTGGCGGCGTCGCGGACCCGGATCACGGCGTGCTCGAGCGGGCGCCACACCGAGCCCGCCAGCCGGGTGTCGTCGTGGACCATCAGCGTCCACGCGCCGTCGACCTCGCGGGGGCCGAGGTCGACGTGGCCGGCCTCGAGCACGACGTCGTCGGTGGCGACCTCCTGGTCGGGGTCGATGGTCTGCTGCAGCGATCCGTCGTCCGGCGGCACCGTCGGGGCGGGGTCCCCGGGGGCGGCCGCGGCGGCCGGGACGAGCAGCAGCGACAGCGCGGCGGCCAGCACCACGGCCCGGCAACGGTTGAGGGCAGGCCCCTTCAGGACAGGCACGTGCGGATCTCCTCTGCGTTGAAGCGCATCATCTGGACGTAGTCGGTCACCCGGTCGTCGAAGGCGTCGCCGTAGATCGCACAGACCGCGACGTCCTCCTCCTCGGCGACCTGCGTGAGCACGGACGAACGAGCGCGCAGCCCCGGCTCGAGGAAGACCGCCGGCACCTCGAGCGTCCGGATGGTCTCGACGAGCTTGCGGCGGTCGGCGAGCGACGGCTCGGTGGCCGGGTTCGGCGTGACGAAGCCGGCCACCTGCAGCCCATAGGCGTGCGCGAGATAGCCGAAGGCGTCGTGGGTCGTCACCAGGTAGCGACGGCGCTGCGGCACCTGCGCGATCGTGTCGCGGACGTAGCGGTCGAGCGCCTCCAGCTCCGCGAGGTAGGCGTCCGCCCGCTCGCGGTAGGCCAGCGCGTTCTCGGGATCGGCGTCGATCAGGGTGTCGCGGATCAGCTCGGCGTAGGCCATCACATTGCCGACGTCCTGCCACAGGTGCGGGTCGATCTCGCCGTGCACGTGCTTGCCGAGCACGGCCTGCGGCAGCTGGTAGACCCGTGTTCCGGGCCGGCCGAGGAAGCCGAGGCGTTCGTCACCCGGCACCTCGACCAGCGCCTTCGCGGGCACGTCGACGACCACCTCGGCCGGGTCGAGCTCCTCCTGGCTGTGCTCGCCGCCGCCCTCGGCGTCGTAGCGGAGATCGAGGTCGCCGCCGTCGAGGTCGGCCGTGACGTCGGCGTGCCCGCGATCCAGCACCCGACCCTCCCCGGCCTCGTCCGGCGGGATCCCGACGGCGAAGGTCACCGTCGTGGTGCCGATCGGCAGCGGCTTCGCACCGCTCTCCACCTGCAGCCGAGCGGCGAAGTCCACCGTGTAGACGCCCGGCTCGGAGAAGGACCAGGACATGTGGGTGTGCGCGTCGGCGGGCAGGACCGCGGTGTCCTCCCGGTAGCCGTCGGCCGCCTCGAAGCCGTCGCCGGAGTCGAAGTAGACCTCCGGATCGCCGAAGGATCCCGTCAGGTAGCCGACGACGCGGCCGGGCCCGGTCATGCCGGTCGCGGAGAGGAGCACGTCGGAGGCGCGCGTGGCGCCGTACCGCTCGCCGCGACCGTGGACCCGCAGCCCCAGCCAGATCGTGTCCAGGTTGACCTTCTCGACGAGCGGGATGATCTCGGCGGCGTACTTCACCGCGTCCTCGGCGAGCGAGATGTTCACCGCGTCGTCGGGCAGGTTGGCGTCGAGCACCTTGATCACGCTGTGCTCCTCCAGCAGCAGGTAGTTGCTGAAGGCCACGTCGGCGTAGACCACGTCGCGCGCGCGGCGCAGGCTGGGCTCGTGGCTGTGCGGGTCAGCGCCGTCCGGGACCAGCGGCACGACGTTCACGTCCTCGCCGCCGACGTTGCGGACCAGGTCCGCGATCAGGCCGGTCGTCGTGATCACCTGGAGCCGGTCGTCGTTCGCGGAGAGGGTGGGTGGCGCGGCGCAGGCGGTCAGGAGGACCACCAGCGCCGCGCCGCCCGCGCTCCGCCTACGCATGGGCGAGGCGGCGGATCGACCGACGGCGTACGCCGAGCACGGCGGCGCCGGACACGACGAGGGTGACGCCCAGCGGCAGCAGCACGGTGAGGCTCGCCCCGGCGCCGGTGGCGGGGATGCAGTCACGGGTCGCCGCCCCGGGCAGGGTCGCGGGCAGGACCGCGGGCAGGGTCAGGGGCGCGGTCAGCCCGACACTTCGGCCCCCACCGCCGGAGCCGCCGCCGGAGCCGCCGCCGACCACGAAGGTGAGCGTCGCGCTGTCGGAGACCGCCGTGCCGTCGTTCAGCGTGGCCGACTGGGTGATGGTGACCTCGTAGGTGCCGGCCGCGGTGAAGACCCAGTTGCCGTGGGCGTGCACGTTGAGCGGCACGTCGAAGGACCGCGGGAATCCGCTCACGTTGCCGAACATGCGCTGCCCGACCCCGCCGAACGAGTCGGTGAGGTAGACCGCCAGCCGGCCCGGTCCGCTGACGCCGTCGAGTCGGTAGCGCACCGGCCCGCGGACCTGCTGCCGGACCGTCTCGTGCTGGGTGTTCCAGCCCAGCCACGGCACGCCGCCGACCTGGGTCTGCGAGATCAGCCAGATCGGGTCGCCGGGCGCGCCGAGGAAGGAGTACGCCGCGCCGGCGGGGACCTCCTGGCGCGCGGGCCCGCCGATCACGAACGACAGGCTCTCCGGCTCGACCCAGCTCGGCGGCTGACTGCGATCGTCCTTCACCCGCGCCCGCATCGCTCCGGCCTCGATCATCGAGCCGAAGTCGAAGTGACCGTCACTCACCGCGGTCCGCGTGGTCGGCGTGGCCTGGGGGGCCGTCGCGCCGGCACCGTCCGACGGGGCCGGAGCCTGCGCGCCGCGGGTCACCGGAACGCACTCCGGGGTGGCCCGCGCCGGAGCGGGCGGCGGCGCGGCGGGCGTCCCGGCCTCCGGCCCGTCCGGGGCGCTCTTGCTCTTCGTGCCCTTCGTGCCCTTCGTGCTCTTCTTTCCGTCCCCCGCCTTGTCGCCGGCCTTGCCGGCGTCGGACGCCGGGCCGGGCGCCGTCTGGGCGCAGGGACCGACCCGGAAGGTCAGCGTGTCGGTGCTGGACACCTCCCCGCCGGACTTCAGCCGCGCGAGATGGGTGGTGGTGACGCGGTAGACGCCGGGCTGGGTGAACGACCAGTTCCCGTGCCCGTGGGTGTTGGCGGGGATGGTGGTGCTGCGTGGCCAGCCGTCCGCGGTGCTCAGCACCGGCGTGATCGACCCGAACGAGCCGGTCTGGTAGACGAACAGCTGCCCGGGCCCCTCGACCGCGTCGAGCCGCCAGGTCGTGGCGCCCTGGATGTTGCCGATGGCGCTCTCGTGCTGGGTGTTCCACCCGAGCCACGGGACGCCTGCCTCCTGGACCTGCCCGACGGTCCAGATGTCGCTGCCCGGCGTACCGAGGAAGGCGAGAGCCGGGCTCGCCGGCACCTGCTTGCGGGCCGGCGCGCCGACCTCGAACAGCATCGTCGCCGGATCCCGCCAAAGGGGCGGGTGGGTGCGGTCGTCCTTGACCTGCGAGTCGAGCCGGTCGCCCGCGACCTGCACGCCGTAGTCGAAATGGCCGTCGCTGACCCGGACGGCGTCTGCGGGCAGGTCCGGCACGGCACAGGCGTCCTCCTGCTTCGCCGCCGTCGCGATGGGCGTGGGCGTGGGCGGCAGGGGCGGGGACCCCGGCGAGACCAGCGGCTCCTCCGGTTGCGGCTCCTCCGATGGAGGCTCGGTCGGCACCGGCTCGGTCGGCACCGGCTCGGTCGGCAGGGGCTCGGTCGGCTCCACCGGCGGCACGTCGAGGTGGTAGCGCGCGGTCGTGCCGGCGACGGTCGCGTCCAGGACGTAGCGACCGGGCCCGGTGAAGGACCACACCGGCCAGCCCTCGCTGCCGATCGGGAGGACCAGCGTGTCCGGGCGGTCGTCCCCGGTGTCGATCAGGTCGACCGGCGCCCCGTGGACGTCGACGTCCCGCACGAGCATCCGGCCCGGACCGGTCACCGCGAGGTCGATCTCCAGGGTCGTGGCCGACGCCGGCGCCAGGCGCGTGTTCCAGCCCAGTGGCACGCCGGCACCAAGGGCGTCCTCCCCGAGACGGAGGGCGACCGCGGCGGGCACATGGGAGCGCTGGTCCTGGACCAGCGACAGCGACGGTGCTCCGTCCGCGCCGGCCGCGACGTCCAGCAGGGTGACGGGGCCGTCCGCGGCGCGCAGCACCGCCGAGCCGGCGGCGCCGGCGTGCGCCGCCGGCAGCCCGCTCATCACGAGCAGGCAGAGCGCGGCACCGGCCGCGAGAAGCAGGCGGACGAGCGGGGACGAGAGGGTGCGCGAAGGTGTCTTCATGGGTGCTCCCAGGGGAGGAGGGCGGGGCCGGCGTCAGACCGGCCCCGCCTGGGGGGCTGTCAGATCGGCCGGGCGGTCAGCGCCGGACCTTCACGACCCGCGTCGTGCTCGACCGCTCCGTGGTCGCGTCGCCCTGGTAGACGACCTTGATCCGGTGCTTGCCCACGGTGAGCCGGGGCAGCTTGATCACGACCTTGCCGTTGACCTTGACCGCCTTGGCGGCGACCTTCTCGCCGCCGGCGCGGACCACGACCGTGCCGGTCACCGGGACGCCGGGCGCCGAGGGGACGGTGACCGCGACCTTGACCTTGCCGCGCTTGCCGGGCGTGAGGCGCTGGGGCTTGACCTTCACCTCGACCTGGCTGGCCGCCTTGCCCGCCGCCGGCTGCGTCGGCGTGGGCGCGGCGCCGGAGGCGAGGCTCACCACGACCGGCGCCGACTCGGCGATGACCGCGTGGTCGTGGTCGAAGATCCGCGCGATCACCTCGGCGCCCTGCAGGTCGGCGGTCACGGGCAGGTCCGCGGTGGCCTGGTTGGAGTCGGGGATGTAGGTGTAGAACTCCTCGCCCGGCTTGCGGACGTACCAGTGGAAGTGGTCCTCACCCGTCTCGGGGCTCTGGGTCGAGCTGAAGTGGGCGGTCTCCCCCACGGCGTACGACGCCTTGTCGGCGTGGGCCGTGAGCGTGGTCACCTGCGGCAGTTGCGACACGTGCAGCGTCAGCGGCTCGGAGGACGCCACCACGTTGTGGGCGTCGTCGTAGAGGTTGGCGTAGACCTGAGCACCGTCCCAGACGAGCGACGTCGGCAGCTTGAGCTCGGCGGTGCTGGAGGCGTTGCTGATGGCGTAGTCCGGGCTGCCGGCGCGCTTGACGAACCAGTGGTAGTGGTCGAGGTCCGTCGCCGCGGTCGGTGCCGCCGTGAGCGTGATGCCCTGGCCGTAGAGGTAGGTCGCGCCCGGCTTGTTGGGCGTGACCTCGACACCGAGGTCCGCCGGGGCCGGGTCGCCCACGCGGATGTGGTAGCTCGCGGTCGGCCCGGTCAGGGTGGCGCCGCCGGTCGTCGTGGCCCGCGGCGTGACCTCGAAGGTGTAGTCGCCCTTCTCGGAGAAGGTCCAGTTCGTGTGGACGTGGGCGCTGCGGGAGACCGGGATCGTGTCGGGACCGCCGTCGCTGCTGTCGACGTAGTGCTTCTCGACACCCCCGAAGGAGTCGTTCATGAACGAGTGGACCTCGCCCGGACCTTCGACCTCGACGTCGAGCGCCACCGGTTCGCCCTCGGGCGGCAGCTCGGTGCCGGCCGGCAGGGTCGCCGTCAGCCGCTCGGTGCTCCAGCCCGGCCACGGCAGGTCGTGGTTCTGGGTCATCGGCAGCATGTAGACGGTGTCGCCCGGGGCACCCAGGAACGCATATCCCGCGGCGTCGGGCACCTCGATCGCGGCGACCTGGTCGTCGATCGCGATGGTCACGTCCCCGGGGTCGCGGTACGTCGATCCCGGGGCGTGCAGCTGGGTGTCGTCCTTGATCTGGAGCGCCAGACCGGCGCTCGCCTCGTCGTAGGTGACCTCGAACAGGTCGATGTGACCACGGTCGAGGACCACCGGCCGGTCGGCGGCGGCCGCCGGCGCGGCCAGGCCGACGGCGACCGCGCCGCCGGCGAGTGCCAGCGCGGTCAGTGAGCTGATGCTTCTCATGGGTTCCGTCCCTCTCCACCGACGGCGGCTCCGTCGGGCGTCGGCACTCTACATGAGAATGATTCCCATTTGCACTAGGGTGGTCACGCATCCCTGCCGACCGACCCCAGGAGGGCCCGATGAACCGCACCGACCTGACCGCCGCCGTCGCCGAGGCGACCGGCCTCACCACCGAGCACGCGGCCGCCGCCGTCGCGGCGACCCTCGACGGCATCGCCCGCGGCGTGGCCGAGCACGGGAGCGTCGCGCTCGCCGGGTTCGGGACCTTCGAGCGACGCCGTCGCGCGGCGCGCACCGGCCGTCACCCGCGCACCGGCGAGCCGATGGAGATCCCCGCGAGCGTCGCGCCCGGCTTCAAGCCCGCCACTGCCTTCCGCCGCCGGGTGGCGGCGACCGGTTCCCCGGAAAACTAGAACACGTTATCGTTCCGCCATGAGCGGCACGGTGGTCGGGGCGGCGCCCCTGCAGGCGGAGTACGACGTCGTCGTGGTCGGCTCGGGCGGAGGCGCCCTCACCGGCGCCGCCCTCGCCGCCGCGGCCGGCCTCAGCACCCTGATCCTGGAGCGGACGCCGCTCATCGGCGGCACGTCGGCGTACTCCGGCGGAGCGTGCTGGCTGCCGGGCAGCGCCGTGCAGCAGCGTGCGGGCCTGCCGGACTCGACCGAGGGCGCGCGGGCCTACCTCGCGGCCGTGCTCGACGACCCCGACCCGGAGCGGGTCGAGGCGCTGCTGACCCAGGCCCCGCTCCTGGTCGCGCGACTCGAGGCGGACCCGCTGATGGACTTCGAGTGGATCCCGTTCTCGGAGTACTACGACGCGCCCGGGCGCGTCCCGATGGGTCGCTCGATCCAGCCGGTGAGCATCCGCCGCGAGGAGCTGGACCCCGCCGTCGCGGCCCTGGTCCGGCCGCCCGTCGAGCGCGATCGCTCGGGGCGGCCGGGCCGGTCCACCCTCTCCGGTGGGCAGGCCCTCATCGCACGACTCGCCGCGATGACCGTCCGCGACGGCGGCACGATCGCCACCGGTCACCACGTCACCGGGTTCGGCCGGGACGCCGACGGCCGCGCCACCACGGTCCGGTACGACGGGCCGGACGGTCCCGGCGAGGTGCGGTCACGACGGGGGATCCTCGTCGCGGCGGGCGGCTTCGAGGGCAGCGCGGAGCGTCGTACGGCGCACGGGACGCCGGGCGACGCGGCCTGGACGATGGCGCCCCGCGGGACCAACACCGGCGAGGTGATCGACGCGGCGGCCGAGATCGGTGCGGCGACGGACTGGTCCGGCGAGGGCTGGTTCTGCCCCGGCCTGCAGCAGCCCGACGGCAGCGGCGCGTTCACGCTCGGCTTCCGCGGCGGCGTGATGGTGGATGCGTCGGCGCGGCGCTACGGCAACGAGTGCCTGCCCTACGACCGGTTCGGCCGCGTGATGGCGGCCGCCCCCGACCGGACGCCGTCCTGGCTGGTCTTCGACTCCCGCGAGGACGGCCGGCTGCCCGCCATCGCGATGCCGGAGGGCGATCGGGCCGAGCACCTCGCCGCCGGCACCTGGGTCGAGGCGGACACGCTCGAGGGCATCGCCGCCGCCACCGGCCTCGACGCCGCCGCGCTCGCCGCCACCGTCGCGCGCTACAACGCGTTCGCCGCCGCCGGGAAGGACGAGGACTTCGGCCGCGGCGAGGACGAGTACGACACCTTCTTCGCCGGGGGCGGCGGACCGCAGGCCGCGCTGGCGCCGGTGGACAAGGCGCCGTTCACGGCCGCCCGGTTCGTGCTCTCGGACCTCGGCACCAAGGGCGGCCTGGTCACCGACGCCCGCGCCCGCGTGCTCGACACCGAGGGGCGGGCGATCCCGGGCCTGTACGCCGCCAGCAACTCCGCCGCCTCCGTCTTCGGCTCGGCCTACCCGGGCCCCGGCGCCCCCCTCGGTGCGGCGATGGCGTTCGCGTCGCTGGCGGTGGACGACATGCTGGGCCAGGACCCTTGTAACTAAGGGTTACAGCAGCCGAGGCCCCTCGGAGAGCCGCTCAACCGGCCAGGCGCCCCAGGACGGTCGTCGCGAACCGCCCGAGACTGCGCACCTGCTCGGCACTGAGCCCGTCGAAGAACAGCTCGCGGACCAGCGCGACATGCCCGGGGGCCGCCGCATCGATGGCGGCCTGGCCGGCGTCGGTCAGGTCCACGAAGGCACCCCGCCGGTCGTCGGCGCAGTGTCGGCGCTCGACGAGCCCGCGGGCCTCCATCCGGGAGACCTGCTTGGAGACCCGGCTCTTCTCCCACTGCAGCCGCTCACCGAGCTCGTACATCCGCAGCGTGCGGTCGGGGACGTCGGGATCGGTGAGCGCGACGAGGATCTCGTAGTCGGAGATCGAGAGGCCACTGGCGGCCTGCAGCTCGCGGTTCAGCCGAGCGGTCAACTGGGCGTTGAGGTCGATCCAGGCCCGCCAGGCCCGCTGCTCCTCGTCGTCGAGCCACCGCGTCGTCGTACTCATCGGTGTCATTCTAGCCGAGAATGTTGACACATCCACGATCTCGGAGGAGAGTAGTTGACATGGCAACGATCGACCTCGACGCGATCACCAAGGACCGCGAGCGGATCAAGAAGGAGTACCTCCTCCCGGAGGGCGAGCGACCCGAGAGCAGCGCCCGTGGCATCCACCACGCCGCGCTGCTCTCCTCCGACGTGCGCCGCACCATCGACTTCTACCAGGGCCTGCTGGAGTTCCCCCTGACGGAGATCTTCGAGAACCGCGACTACGCCGGCTCCGACCACTTCTTCTTCGACGTCGGGGCCGGCAACCTGCTCGCCTTCTTCACCCTGCCCGGCCTCGACCTCGGGCCGTACGCCGAGGTGCTCGGCGGGCACCATCACCTCGCGATCTCGGTCACCCGCGAGAAGTGGGACTACCTGCGCGCCAAGCTCGACGAGGCCGGGATCGCCTACCACCTCGAGTCCCGGGTCTCGCTCTACTTCCCCGGGCCCGACGGCGAGCGGCTCGAACTGCTCGCCGACCCGCTCGGTGAGATGTACGGCACCAAGGTCCTCTGACGACTACCCGGGTGCTGTTGCCACTACCCGGGTGCTGTTGCCACTACCCGGGTGTTGTTGCAGCGGAGTTCGCGCTGTAACCCTTAGAGGTTCCGCCAATAGGTTAAGGGCGTCGGGCTGGTCGGGTGTTCCAGCGGTGGGTGGTCCAGGCGATGCGGACAA